>NZ_CP115671.1:1216916-1521145 GCF_027886425.1 Brevundimonas vesicularis
ATGACCCGCACACGCCTTGACGCCCATATCGCCGCCCTGGATGCGCCCGAGGGGCTGAAGACGGTTCTGACCGTGGTCGCCGCCACCTGCGCGGACATCAGCAAGGTCGTTGCGGGCGGGGCGCTGGCCGGGGCGCTGGGCGCATCGGGACAGATCAACGTGCAGGACGAGGAGCAGAAGAAGCTCGACGTCATGACCAACGACATGCTGACCGAGGCCCTGCTGGCCAGCCCGGCCGTCGCCGGCGTCGCGTCGGAAGAGATGAACGAGGTCCAGCCGGCCTCCAATCCGGCCGGCGACTATCTGGTGCTGTTCGACCCGTTGGACGGCTCGTCCAACATCGACATCAATGCGCCCGTCGGCACCATCGTCTCGGTGCTGAAGTCCGCGACGGCGACGCCGACCGAGACTGATTTCATGCAGCCCGGCCGCAATCAGGTCGCCGCCCTCTACGCCGTCTATGGACCGCAAACCATGCTGGTGCTGACGACCGGCGCGGGCGTGAAGGGGTTCACGCTGTCGAACGACGGCGACTGGATCGTGACCCACGACGACATCGCCATTTCGCCGGACACCAAGGAGTTCGCCATCAACATGTCGAACCTGCGCCACTGGGCCGAGCCGGTGCAGACCTATGTCGGCGACCTGCTGAAGGGCGAAGAGGGGCCTCGGGCCAAGAACTTCAACATGCGCTGGGTCGCGGCCATGGTCGCGGATGTTCACCGCATCCTGATGCGCGGCGGGGTCTTCCTCTATCCCTGGGATCGGCGCGAGCCGAACAAGCCGGGCAAGCTGCGGCTGATGTACGAAGGCAATCCGATGGCCTTCCTGGTCGAGCAAGCGGGCGGCAAGGCGACGACGGACGGACGCCAGGCCATTCTGGACGTGCAGCCCGAGTATCTGCACCAGCGCATCCCCGTCGCGCTCGGTTCGGCCAACGAGATCGACGCCTACGCAGGCGTCTGATGAGCGCCGCCCTTTTGGTCATCGATCCGCAGAACGACTTCTGCGAAGGCGGCCGTCTGGCGGTGGCGGGCGGCGCGGGCATCATGCCGCTGATCAACCGGCTATCGGCTCGGTTCGACCGGGTGATCGTGACGCAGGACTGGCATACGCCGGACCAGATCTCTTTCGCCTCGAACCACCCCGGCGCGGCGCCCTTCACCGAGATCAAGGTCGCCTACGGCCGTCAGATGCTGTGGCCGGATCATTGTCTTCAGGGCATGCCCGGCGCCGACTTTCATCCCGATGCAGCGCCGACGGTCGAGAAGGCCATGGCCGTGATCCGCAAGGGGTATAATCCGGCGGTCGACAGCTATTCCGGCTTCTTCGAGAACGATCACCGCACGCCGACGGGGCTGGCCGGACTGCTGCGCGAACTGGGCGTGACGCGCGTCTTTCTGTGCGGCCTGGCCTTCGACTACTGCGTCCGTTTCACGGCCGAAGACGCGGTGCGCGAAGGGTTTGAAGCCGTGGTGATCACTGACGCCAGCCGGGCCATCGCGCCGCAGACCGAGGCGGCGGCCCAAGACAGTTTCCGGGCCTTGGGCGTCGCGGAGATCGCGGCGGAGTCCCTGCTGAGCTAGCTTGGTTCACTCCCAAAAATCCTCGGCCTCGGGGATGCGGGTGAAGGCGATCTTGGCGCCGATATAGTCGGGCAAGCCGGCCTTGGGGCCGATGCTGACGGTGTCCTTGCCATAGCGGCGGTTCAGCGCATCCAGCGCCTGGGAAAGGCGAAGAGACGGAGCCTCGCCATCCTGATCCGGGCCGGCGGCGAATAGGTCGGTCTCAAAAGCGTCGCGGGATTTCAGGCCGTGCACCCCGACCCCGACATAGCTCAGGCGTCCCGCCTCCAGCTCCGGCTCGACCTTGCGCCACAGACTATCGAGCGCGGCCAGAAGGGCGAAGGTGTCCTGCGTCGGCGCGATGGGACAACTCATCGCCGCCGTTTCCCAGCCGCGACGACCGCTTCGGGGCGTCGCCTTCGGCCCCATGTCCAGATGCAGGGTCAGGCTGGCGCCGGTCAGACCCATGCGGCGCAGGCGGGCTCCGCACTTGACCACCAGCCGCCGCGCAACGGCCCGCGCCTTGTCCGGGGTCCGCATGGCCTGGGCCAGAACGTGGCTGTGGCTGATCGAGGCGGGCGGTTTGTCCGGGGTCGGCTCGCTGTCCAGACCGTGCAGGCCGCGCCAGATGCGTTCGCCCTCGATGCTGTTCCAGACCGCGCGCGCTTGTTTCGCGCTCATGTTCCAAAGGCCGGCCGTGTCGGTGACCCCCGCCGCCTGCAACCGGATCTTCATGCGCGAGCCGATGCCTGGATATTTCGACAGCGGCAGGTCCAGCAGGGGGCCGGGCAGCTCGTTGGCGCGCAGCACCGTCAACCCGGCGGGCTTCTGCATGCCGCAGGCGGTCTTGGCCAGGAAACGCGACGGCGCCAGCCCGACGGACGACCGCAGACAGTCGCCGACGTTTTGCAGGATGCCCGCCTGAATGCGTCGGGCCAGGGCGACGGCGTTCGCCTCCAGCCGTTCCGGCCCCAGCAGTTCGCACGAGCATTCGTCGATCGAGCCGACCTTCCACACCGGAACATGGCGGTCGATCTCGGCCATGATCTGCTGATGGATTTTGACATAAAGGTCGGGGCGCGCCTCGGCGACGATCAGGTCGGGGCACAGTTTGCGCGCCTCGGACACCCGCATCCCGGTATGAACGCCCCAGGCCTTGCTCTCATAGCTGGCGGCGATGGCGCCGGTGTATTCGCTCTCAGCCGGCCGCACGATGACCGGCTTGCCCCGCCAGTCCGGGTTCATCTGCTGTTCGACGCTGGCGAAGAAGGCGTTCAGATCAACGAACAACCAACGGAGGTTCGCCTCGTCTTCCACCGGTGATCCTGTCCTCTCCATCGCCGGAACATAACAGGAACATGAAGCGATCTAAAGGGCGTCGATCACCAGATGACCAGGCTTATGACGAATGCAGCGAGGAAGGCCGCGGCGAGGACGAAAGCTACCCGCGCGACTTTGACGCAGCGCGTTATGAAGCGGCTCTTATAGTGACGGTGTGCGCCGGAAAAGATCGTCCTGAACGACGGCCCTATGCCGAAGTAAAAGACATTTCTCGAGAAGTCGTAGAAGTCCGGGGTCTTCCGGGGAACGAGCCCGTTTCGCCTTCTGTGGTCGGCCGCGAGATGTGCGCCCATGCTGCTGACCATGCCTGTCGCCAAGCTGAACCAGCCAGCGATGGCCAGAACGGCTTGAGCGGTATTCATCGCTTCGCGTAGGCATCAACCTCAGCCAGGTAGGCCGCCTTCTCCGGCTCGCCCAGGAACGACCCCTCGAAGCTGTTCTTCGCCAGTTGCGTCACCTGATCGCGCGTCAGGCCGACGGCCTCGGCCAACCGGCTGTAGTTGTCGTTCACATATCCCCCAAAATAGGACGGGTCGTCCGAGTTCAGGGTGACGTGCAGGGCCCGCCGCAGCATCTCGGGGACGGGATGGGCCTTCAGATCATCGACCACGCACAGTTTCAGGTTCGACAGAGGGCAGACGGTCAGGGTCATCTGCTCGGCGACCAACCGCTGCACCAGCGCCTCGTCCTCCATGGAGCGATTGCCGTGGTCCATCCGGTCGATGTTCAGCAGGTCCAGCGCCTCGTGCACATAGGCGGGCGGGCCCTCCTCGCCCGCGTGGGCGCACAGTTTTAGGCCCAGCTCACGCGCGGCGGCGAAGACGCGCTGGAACTTGGACGGCGGATGGCCGACCTCCGACGAATCCAGCCCCACGCCGATGAAATGGTGCAGATAGGGTTTGGCCGCCTCCAGCGTCGCGAACGCTTCCTCCTCGGTCAGGTGGCGTAGGAAGCTGAGGATCAGGCCGCTGGACACGCCCAGCTCCGCCTTGGCCCGGTCCATGCCTGCGATCAGCCCCTCGACCACCACGCCGAAGGGCACGCCTCGGTCGGTATGGGTCTGGGGATCGAAGAAGATTTCGGCGTGGCGCACATTATCCGCCGCCGCGCGCTGGAAATAGGCGAAGGCCAGATCCTCGAAATCCCGCCGCGTCAGCAGGACGGCGGCCCCCGCATAGTAGATGTCCAGAAAGTCCTGCAGGTTCGAGAAATCATAGGCCGCCCGCACCGCCTCGACGCTGTCGTAAGGAATGGACACGCCGTTGCGCTGCGCCAGTTCGAACATCAGCTCGGGCTCCAGCGAGCCCTCAATATGCAGGTGCAGTTCGGCCTTGGGCAGGCCGGCGATGTAGGCGTCGAGCGACATGGGCGATCTCCGGGAGGATGTCGCCCCGTCTATACCCTACATCCGCTCCGGCGTGTCGATGCCCAGCAGGTTCAACGCGATTTCCAGCTGGCGCAGAGCCGCCGCCGACAGGGCCAGGCGCGAGCGTTTGGTCGCTTCGTCCGGCGCGATCAGCACGGGGCAGGCGGCGTAGAACTTCGAGAAGGACTGGGCCACCCGATAGGCGTGTTCGGCGACCAGATGCGGCATCCGCTTGTCGTAGGCGTCCGACACGGCCGTCGAGAAGGCGTCCAGCGTCAGGGCCAGATCGCGCTCCGCCGGTTCGGCGATGACGATGGCGCCCGGCGTCAGTCCCTGTTCGGCGGCTTTGCGCAGCAGGGATTTGATGCGGACCGACTGGTAAAGCAGATACGGTCCGGTCTTGCCCTCGAAGCTCATGAAGCGGTCGAGATCGAAGACGTAGCTGGTGGTGCGCGCGTTCGACAGGTCGGCGAACTTCAAGGCCGCGATGGCCACCTTGTGCGCGATGGCCTCGAACTCTTCCGGCGACAGGTCGTCGCCCAGCTTGGCCTCGTGAAGACGCTCGCGCGCCTTTTCGGTCGCCTGATCGATCAGGTCGCGTAGCTTCAACACCCCCCCCGCGCGGGTCTTGAAGGGTTTGCCGTCCTGTCCGTTCATCGTGCCGAAGCCGAGATGCTCCAGAGCGCCCTCTGCGGCGTAACCGGCCAGATAGGCGGCGCGGAAGACCTGTTCGAAATGCTCGGCCTGGCGTTCGTCGACGACATAGAGGGCGAGATCGGGCGACAGGGCCTTCTTGCGGTCCAGGATCGTGGCCAGGTCGGTCGTGCCGTACATGGCCGAGCCTTCCGAGCTGATGACCAGCAGGGGCGGGGGGGACGGGGCCTCGATCACCGAGCCGTCGGCCAGCTTTTTCTTGCGCGTCTCGCCGGGCTTGGCGACGTGGACCACCTGGGCGCCGTCGTCCTCGACCAGCAGGCCGGTCTCTTTCAGATGCGCCAGCATTTCCGGCATCTGCGGATCGGCGTCGCTTTCGCCGTTCCACAGGTCGAAATCGACCGACAGGTCGCCGTATTCGCGCTTCAGCGCCTCGCGGCTGACCGCCACGAAATGCTGCCAGAGCGCGCGGTAGCCGGGACGGCCGTTCTGAAGTTCCGCCGTCGCCTTGCGGGCGCGGTCGCGGAAGGCCGGATCCTCCTTGGCCTTGCCGGCGGCCTGCGGATACAGGCGGTCCAGGTCAGCCAGGGTGACCGGGCTTTCGGCCGGGAAGGGGCCGTCGCCTTCGGCCATGAAGGCCGCGGCCAGGCCCTCGTCGCCGCAGGCGACGATCAGCAGGCCCATCTGGAAGCCCCAGTCGCCGAAATGGGCGTCGCCGGTGACGTGGTCGCCGCGGAAGCGGAACAACCGCTTCAGGCTCTCGCCGATGATGGCGCTGCGCAGATGGCCGACGTGCATCGGCTTGGCGACGTTGGGACCGCCGTAGTCGATGACCACCTGGCGCGGTTCGGCCACAGTCGCGGCGCCCGCGTGGTCTGCGTCGTTCGCCACCTCGGTCGCCCGTTCGGCCAGCAGCGCGTCGGAGAGCTTCAGATTGATGAAGCCGGGTCCCGCCACCTCGACCGAGGCGAAGCGCACGTCCGCGCTCAGCCGCTCGGCGATCTTGCCGGCCAGTTCGCGCGGATTGGCCTTCAGCGCCTTGGCGGCGGCGAGCGCGCCATTGGACTGGAAATCGGCCAGGTCGGGGCGGTCCGACGGGGTAACGCGGGCCAGGGCCGGGTCCACGCCTTCGGCGGCGAAGGCGGCGGCGACCGCTTCGCTGAGGACGGTCTTCAGATCAGACATTATTGGCTCGGTGCGGAGGCAGGCGCGGGGGCGGCCGGCGTCGTGCCGGCGTTGACGCGGAAGCGGCTGCCCGAGCGGTTGAACTCGGCCATTTCCGGCGTCACGTCGAAACCGACCAGGATTTCGAAGTTGCTGCCGCTGGTTTCGATGCCGGCGCGCGGAATGACGATGGTGCGCTTTTCAGTCACCGAGGCGGTGCGCTGGCCTTCGAAGTTCACCGGCAGGTCGAAATATTCCTTGGACAGGATGGCGTTGTTCCGCTCCGTCACCGCAATCCAGTAGCGGTAGGTGCGCTGTTCGCCCGCCGCCTGCGGACCACGGCCCAGGTTGAACAGCACGTCCATGTCGACGCGAATCGGATCAGCCTCGCGATATTCGCAGTCCGAGGAGATACCCTCGATCTCGCCGGTGTAGCCGACATTGGCCACGGCGGCGCGGCCGCCTTCCAGTTCGACGTAACGGGCGGCGTCGTAGAGAATCTTCACATAGGGGCAGGGGCCGGCGTTGGCGCGGCGACGCAGGGGCGCGATGCGCGGCGCGCGCGACGGCGCGGCGTCTTCGCCCGATGCCTGCTGCTGTTGCCCGCTGCGCTCGCGTTGACGCTGGGAAGTCTGGGCCTCGGCGGCGACGGGCAGGACGGAGGCCGCGATGGAGAGGGCGGCCAGGGCGGTGAACACGCGACGCATCAGCTTATTTTTCCGACAGCGAGAGAGGGCGCACGACGATCGGCGGCCGATCATCAACGCTCGCCGCTGATAGCGGCTAAAGCGAGGCGCGGCAAACGCTTGCTGGCCTCGGCGCTCCCCTCAGCGCTCCATGACCAGGCAGGTCGAGGTCGCGGTCGCATAGAGCTTGCCGTCCAGGCCGCGTAGATCGGCCTCCGAGAAGGCCGCGCGGCGACCGGCCTGAACGATCCGACCCTCGGCCCGAACCGGCGTGCCGGCGATCAGCGCCTTGTGAAAAACCGTCTTCAGTTCCAGCGTCGTATAGGTCTGGCCCGGCCGAAGCGTGGAATGCACAACGCAGCCGCAGGCCGAATCGAGCACCGTCGCGATCCAGCCGCCATGAACCGTGCCCAGCGGATTATAGACGGCGGTGGTGGGGATGGCCTCGAACACCACCCGGCCTTCTTCCACTTCGGTCAGTTCGAAGCCGACGGTGCGGGCGATAGGGGCGATGAAGCCGCCCGTCATGCCCAGACGCAGTTGGTCGATCCCGGACAGGGCGGCGATATCGACGGTTTCGGTCATGCAAACGGCTCCTGATTAGGTCCGTTTACAATAAGGACGGACGCTGCCGTGGCAAGCGTCCGTCGTAGCGGTCCTTACAGGCCCGGCAGCTTGAAGCCGTTGCTGCGACGCGGCTGGATCGTGATGGCCTGCTGGCCGCCGGTCAGAGCCTGAAGGCGGGCGGCCTCGGTCGAGGCGTCGATGGTCTTCTGGCCTTCGGCGGTCTGGCGGACCGTCGGCGCCTGGGTCGAGGCGTCGTCCTTGCGCCAGAACATCAGGCGGTTGGCGAAGCTTTCGTCCTTGTGCGCCAGATCGCCGAACTCGTCATCGACGACATAGCGGGCCAGCGGGTCGGCCTGCTCGCCGCCGGCCTGGGCCACCAGGACCTGTTCGCCCGGCGTGCGGGTGACGGCCTGACGCTGACCCAAAAGGATCTGACGCGCGGCGCTTTCGGGGGCCAGTTCCTGCGGGCGCGGCTGGCCGGGCGCGGGCGGACGCAGGCCGTATTCCGGCGGAATGCTGAGCGGGGCGGTCGAGACGGTCACGAACTCGTCCGGCACGACCTTGGTCAGGCCGATGCCCTGTTTGATGCTGCCGCAGGCCGAGACGGCGAGCGCGGAGGAGGCGACGAGGGTCAGGACGGCGACACTGCGGATACGCATGGTTTCAGGCTCTGGTCGGCTGATGCAGGAAGCGCCGCGATGGCGCAGTCGGCATAGTGAAGACGGGGTGATTACGACTTTTCGACGGCCGCGCCAACCTTGGCGGGTTTGTCAGACACCAGACTGTCGATGATCAGTAGCACGACGCCGATGGTGATGGCGCTGTCGGCGACGTTGAACACCCAGGGAAAGACGCCGGTGCCCGAGAAGTCGATGAAGTCGACCACATAGCCGAAGCGGATCCGGTCGATCACATTGCCCAGCGCCCCGCCCATGACGAAACCGATTGCGGTGATCAGCAGGCGTCGGTTCGATTGCGTCGCCCACCAGGCCAGGCCGGCCGAGACGACGATGGAGAAGATGGCCAGGCCCCAGCGCGCTTCGCCGCCGCCGAACAGGCCGAAGCTGACGCCGGTGTTCTCGACCCAGCTGAAGTTGAGGATCGGCGGGAAGACGGGGATGCGGCCGACTTCCTGCAGCGACAGGCCGCTGATGATCCAGGCCTTGGTCAGCTGATCCAGAACGATGATCAGGAGGGCGAACACATAGGCGGTGACGGCGAGGCGCGTGATCTTCATGCGGCGCCGTTAGCAGGAAGCGGCGCCGGGGCGAAGCGGAAAACGCGGATCCTATCCGGCGCCGTCAGAACAGGCTGCCCTGATCGGCGGCGATCTGCTTCGGCTTGGCCGCCGGACGCGGCGGGGACGGACGGAATTCGCCGCCGTCGATCGTCGCCGGCTGAACACCGTCGCCGAACACCAGCTTGACGGCCTGACCCGCCTCCAGCGCCTTGGCCGAGGTGATCCAGGCGCCGTCTGAATCTTCCACACGGGCGAAGCCGGGCTTGGGACGTCCGGGGTCCAGGGTCGTCAGCGCGCGAGACAGCGCCGCCAAGCGATCGGCGTCCCGCTCCAGCCGGCGTGGCAAGACTCCGTCCAGTCGCGCGCCGACGGCTTCGAGCCGCGCCTGACGCTGGTCCAGCCGTCGATGCAGCGGTTCGGGCGACAGCCGCCCAGAGACCTGCAACAGCCGCCGCTCGCCGCGCGCCACTCCGGCCTGAAGCGCCGCGCCCAGCCGATCGCGCGCGCCGCGCAGCCGATCCTGACCTCGCTCGATCCGCGTGCGCAGCAGGGCCGGGCTCAGCTTGCCGCCCGTCACCGCCAGATGCCGCTCGTGCAGGGCGACGTTGCGTTGCAGCCCCGAACCGAGGCGGCTCGACACATGGTCCAGCCGCTGCTGCGCCAGGGCCAGCAGGTCCTCCGGCCGCGCCGGCAGGCCGCGCGTCACCGCCCGCAGGCGTGTGCGTCGATCCTCGATCAGCCGTCCGCCCGCTTGCACCATGCGCCGGTCCATGTCGGCGACGGCGTAGCGCAGGTCCGCCAGCACGGGCGTCGCCATTTCGGCCGCGCCCGTCGGGGTCGGCGCCCGACGATCCGAGACGAAGTCGATCAGGGTGGTGTCGGTCTCGTGCCCCACGGCCGAGATGATCGGAATGCGCGCCGCCGCCACGGTCCGCGCCAGGCCTTCGTCGTTGAAGCACCACAGGTCCTCGACCGACCCGCCGCCGCGCGCGACGATCAGCAGGTCGGGGCGGGGGATCGGCCCGTCGGCGGTCATCCCGTCAAAACCGCGAATGGCGTTCGACACCTGACCGCAGGCCGATTCGCCCTGAACGACCACAGGCCAGACTATGACGCGACAAGGCCAGCGTTCCGCGATCCGGTGCAGCACGTCGCGGATCACCGCGCCGGTCGGGCTGGTGATCACGCCGATGGTCGCGGGAAAGGCGGGCAGGGGCTTCTTACGCCCGGGTTCGAAAAGCCCTTCCTCACGCAGGCGGACCTTCAGCCGCTCCAACTGGGCCAGCAGGGCGCCGGCGCCAGCCGCCTCCATGCTCTCAATCACGATCTGATAGGAGGACCGCGCCGGATAGGAGGTGATCTTGCCGGTGACGATGACCTCCAGCCCCGCTTCGGGCTGAACGCCCAGGCCGCGCACCGACCCCTTCCACACCACGCCGTCGATGGCCGACTTGTCGTCCTTCAGTGTCAGATAGATGTGGCCCGAGGCGTGGCGATTGACCTTGGAGACCTCGCCGCGCAGCCGCACGTGGCCAAACCGGTCTTCCAGCGTGCGCTTCAGCGCGAACGACAGTTCCGAGATCGACAGGGGCGGATTGTTGTCGCGCGGGGCAGGGACCTCGGCCGGGCCTTCGAATACGTAGGAGTCGTCGCTCATGAAGACATCCTAGCCTGCGTCGATCCGCCCGGGAACGCTGCGCGCGCCCTGCCGTTCGACTTTCATGGCCGCCGACCCGCCCGGAACCGATCCTTCTGACCGTGACCCGCACGAGCGCGATCTGTCGCGCCGCGCCGGGGGCGGCGGGGCCATGAGCCCGTGGCTGATAATCGGCTGCATCATTCTGCTGGGCCTGGGCGTCTATGTCGTCTCGGCCCTGCTCTAATGCCCAAGGAGGCCGTATGAACCGCTTCGTCCCGCTCGCCGCCATTCTTTGCCTGACCGGCGGCGTCGTCGCCTGCTCGGATCGCGACGACGATGTGGTCCAGGCCCCTGCGCCGGGCGCAGCGCCCGTGGCCTTGCCGGATCAACAGGCGGATGCCGCCGCCTCGAACGCCGCCTTGGCCTTCAACATGACCCGCGATCAGCTGGAGGATGCAGACCTGTATTCGCGCGCCAACGTCGATCTGGGCGATGTCGAAACCCTGGTGCTGGACGCTTCAGGCGCCCTGACCCATCTGGTGATCGAGCTGGAAGGGCCTGGCGACATGAAGGTGTTGGTTCCGGTCGCGGACGTGTCTCCGATCGACCGCAACGGCGACCGGGATCTGGTCACCGATCTGACGCCCGGTCAGCTTCAAGCCCTGCCGGCCTGGACCCCGCAAGCGCGCTGATTGGACGCTGAATGCGGCGTTAAGTCTGACGGGCGCTTGACCGGCCGGCGCCGGCCGGTCATTGCCCGATCTCATGAACATTCTTCTCGTCGGATCGGGCGGCCGCGAACACGCCCTGGCCTGGAAGATCGCCCAGTCGCCGCTGGTCACGCGCCTGGTCGCGGCGCCCGGCAACCCTGGCATCGAGAAGTTGTGCGAGCTGCGCGCCGTCAAGGCGGACGACGCCGACGGCCTGGCAGCCCTGGCCAGAGAGATCAAAGCCGACCTGGTCGTTGTGGGGCCCGAGGTAGCGCTGGCCGCCGGTCTGGCTGACCGCCTGGCCTCAGCCGGCATCCCCTGCTTCGGGCCGACCGCCAAGGCGGCGCAGTTGGAAACCTCGAAGGCCTTTTCGAAGGGCTTCCTCGAACGTCACGAGATCCCCACCGCCGGCTACGGCGTCTATGACACGGTCAAGGACGCCAAGGCGGCGCTGGACGTGTTCCGGCCGCCCTATGTGATCAAGGCCGATGGCCTGGCCGCCGGCAAGGGCGTGGCCATCAGCCCCGACCGCCCCGACGCCGAGGCCGAAATCGAGCGCATGCTGGGCGGCCGGTTCGGTGCGGCCGGCGCTCGCGTCGTGATCGAGGAGTTCATGGACGGCGAGGAGGGCTCGCTGTTCGCCCTGTGCGACGGTCAACGCGCCCTGCTGTTCGGCGGCGCCCAGGACCACAAGCGCGCCTTCGACGGCGACCTTGGCCCCAACACCGGCGGCATGGGCGCCTATTCGCCCGCGCCCGTCTTCACCCCCGAGGTGGTGCAGCAGGCCGACGCGCTGATCGTCCAGCCGACGATCCGCAAGATGGCCGAAGAGGGCGCGCCCTATCGCGGCGTCCTCTACGCCGGCCTGATGGCGACCGAGGACGGCCCCAAGGTGGTCGAGTTCAACGCCCGCTTCGGCGACCCGGAATGCCAGGTGCTGATGATGCGGATGGCGGGCGACATCGTCCCCTATCTGCTGGGCTGCGCGCGCGGCGACGTCTCGGGACTGGCTTCGCCCGCCTTCAAGCCTCAGACGGTGATCTGCGTGGTTATGGCCGCTAAGGGCTATCCCGACAGCCCGCTGGAAGGCTCGATCATCCGCGGCGCCGATCAGGACTTCGGCCCTCATGTCCAGGTCTTCCACGCCGGGACCAAGCGCCGCGACGACGGCTTGCTGGCCGCCTCGGGCGGGCGCGTCCTGAACGTCTGCGCCGAGGGCGACGACATCGCCCAGGCCCGCGAACGCGCCTATGGCGCCATCCGCAAGATCGACTGGCCGGGCGGCTTCAACCGCTCCGACATCGGCTGGCGGGCCCTGGACCGGGGCTGAAGCCTAGGCTGCAGCGAACAACAGTCGGCCTTCGCCCATGCGCTCGCGCAAGGCCGGCAGGTCGGTGTGGGCGACCGAGAAACAGCCGTAGCTGCGACCCAGCTTGCCTTCGCGCGCCAGGAAGTCGGGATCGGCATAGTCGGCGCCGTGGATGATGATGGCCCGCTCGCGCGCCTTGTCATTGGTGTATTCCAGCCCGTCCAGCAGCACGTTCGGCCCCTGTTGCGCGCCCCAGTTGGCGCCCGCCGTCGCATAGGCGCCGATCGAGGACATGTTGGAATCCGGCGTGTTGGAAAAGCGCTGGGCATAGCCGGTGTGGCTGGGGTCCGATCCCCGACCGTGGCAGGTACGCAGCACCTTCACTTCACCCGCGATCAGGTCGACTTCGTACAGCCGCTCCTCGCCCGAGAACTTCTGGAAGTCGACCAGATACATCCGGTCACGCAGAGGCAGGCGGTGATGATGGGTGTCCAGCGCGGTCATGGCGCGCTCCATCAGTTCCTTGCGAACGTGACCACGTGGATCCAGCGGCGGCGGCGTCAGGGCGGAGGTCTGGACCGTGGGCAGACCGACCTGCGGCATGGCGATCGGAGTCCCGTTCTGAGCCGTCGTCAGCGGCGCCGTAGCGCTCGCACTGGCGCATCCCGCCAGCATGGCCGATCCGCCCAGAATAAGTCCTCGTCTCGATAGCCGCATGCGACGCCCTCGTTGCGGTTGGTCTTGAGGCGTGTTTGTTTCAGCTGGTTACGGGCGAGGCAACCTGAGCCTTGTGGGGCATTTTTGCGGCCGACGCGTCGCGGGGAGAGATCAATGAAACGTTTCGGAATCGCGCTGGCGGCGCTGATGGCGTCGGCGGTAAGCGCTCACGCGCAGCAAACCCCCACGGCCACAGGCGTTTCGACGCAACCTAACACAACGTTCGTTGAAGCCGGAAGGTTGCTTGCGGATCCGTCGAACGGCGTTGTGCAACGCGATAAAACTCTCGTGATCAGAGGGAACCAGGTCGTCGAAGTGCGTGACGGCTTTGTCGGCGACGCTTCGCAAGGCAAGGTCGTGGACCTGCGCCAGGCCTTTGTCCTGCCCGGCCTGATCGACAGCCACGTCCATTTGACGAGCCAGCAAAACCCGAACGCACGCCTCGAAGAGGTGACCCTTTCGGACGCGGACCAGGCGATGGTCGGCGCCCGCTACGCGCGTCGCACACTGATGGCCGGCTTTACGACGGTGGCGGATCTGGGCGCCTCGAACCAAGCCATCTTCGCACTGCGGAACGCTGTCAGGAACGGCGACGTGCCGGGACCGCGCATCATTGCGGCGGGGTCGTCGGTGTCGATCCACGGCGGGCATGGCGACATAAACGGCTATCGCGAGGACGTCATGCACCTGCTGTCGTCCGAAAGCATCTGCTCGGGACCTGAGGACTGCATGCGGGCCGTGCGCACCCAGGTTCGCGCCGGCGCCGACATCATCAAGATCACCGCGACGGGCGGCGTGCTGTCCAATACCGCCGCCGGCCTGAACCAGCAGTTCAGCGACGACGAACTGGCCGCCATCGTCGGCAGCGCCCACCGCATGGGCCGCCAGGTGACGGCGCACGCCCACGGGGTGGACGGCATCAACGCCTTCCTGCGGGCCGGCGGCGATTCCATCGAGCACGGGACCTATCTGGACGATCAGTCGATCCGCCTGTTCAAGTCGAACGGCGCTTGGCTGATCCCGACCCTGCTGGCTGGGGATTTTGTGGCGCGCATCGCCTCGGGACCCGACAACTTCTTCACGCCCGCCCAGACAGCCAAGGCGCTGGAAGCCGGCCCCAAGATGCTGGACATGGCGCGCCGCGCGCATGAGGGCGGGGTCAAGATCGCCTTCGGCACCGACTCGGGCGTTTCGGCCCACGGCGACAACGCTCAGGAGTTCGCGCTTCTGGTCCGCGCCGGCCTGAGCCCGCTTGAGGCCATCCAGGCCGCCACCGTCGGCGCCGCCGAGCACCTGCGCATCGCCAATGAGGCCGGGAAGATCGCCGTGGGCATGCCCGCCGACATCGTCGCCGTATCGGGCGATCCGCTGACGGACGTGACCGAGCTGGAGCGGATGAAGTTCGTGATGAAGTCCGGCGTGGTCTATCGCGCCGATTGAATCCTGTCGTTCAGGAAGGCGGCGAAAGCCGCCTCGTCCTCGAACCGGGCGACGACCGGCCAGGCGACGACGTCCTTGCGCTGCTCGGGCGTCAGCCGGACCCAGTCCTTCTCCGTCGTGACCAGGCCGGCGTCGAACACAGCCGCCCGGTCGGTCAGGAACGTCATGTCAGCGTCGCTATAGGCCGCGTGGTCGGGAAAGGGGGCGAAGTCGACCAGGTCGCAGCCCGCCGCCTTCAGCGACCGCTCGACCTTCCAGGGCTTGGCGATGCCGGCGAACCCGACCTGGGGCCCCGACGGCGGGGGGGCCTCGGGCGTCAGGCGCGCTACGAAGACGGGCAGGGCGCCGAAGACCGCCAGCAGTTCGGGATCGGCCTCTTCGACATCGGTCGGCAGCATGACCACCACGGCGTCGGCGCGCGCCAACCCGGCCTTCAGCGGCTCGCGCATCGGACCCGACGGAAAGACCGAACCGTCCCCGAACGGCCATTCGTGACCGCGCGTCTCGCCGTCCACGACGATCAGGCTGACGGTCTTTTTCAGGGCCGGGTTCTGATGGCCGTCGTCCAGCACCAGAGCCTGCGCCCCCTCCGCGACGGCGGCCTTGGCGCCCGCGACGCGATCGCGCGCGATCCAGACCGGCGACCCTTGCGCCAGCATCAGCGGCTCGTCCCCGACATCGTCGGCCGTATGGATTTGAGGATCGACCCGGACCGGCCCTTCCAGCCGCCCGCCATAACCGCGCGACAGACCTTGCGCCTCTACCCCCGCCGCCCGCAGCAGCCGCAGGGTTTCGCGCGCGACCGGCGTCTTGCCCGATCCGCCGACCGTCAGATTGCCGACCGAAACGATCGCGCAGCCGGGGTCGGCGGGCACCGTCTTGGCGATCCGACGCGCCGTCACGGCGGCCCAGATCCAGCCCAGCGGTTTCAGCGCCGTGCGTGTCATCCGGGCGTGGTTGCTGTCGCGCACATACCACCAGCGCGGCGTGTTCATCTTCATCGCCGGTCCTGCCTCTGCGGCATCAGCGGCGACAGCAGCGCCCACAGTCGCTCCAGCCCGCCTCCAGCCTCGACCGCCGCGCGACGCCCGCGCTCGCCCATGGCCTTGGCCGCGTTCAGGTCTTCCAGCAGGGGCTCGATCACGCCGGGTAGGTCGGACGGCGCCTGAACCAGGGCCAGGCCCCCCGCCTCGACCAGGGCCGCCGTCACCGGCGCCCAGTTGGATGCATCTGGTCCCGTGATCGTCGGCTTGCCCAGCCGCGCCGGCTCCAGCGGATTATGCCCGCCGACGGGCGGCAGGCCGATGGCGGGCGCGAACGAGCCGCCCATCACCACCACATCGGCGAGGCGCAGGAACAGGCCCATCTCGTTCAGGGTGTCGGCCAGATAGATGTCGGTGTCCGGCCCGATCGTCTCGCCGTGCGAACGCATGGCGAAGGCGTAGCCGTCGCGTTGCAGGGCCTGGGCGATGTGCGCCCCCCGCTCGGGATGGCGTGGCGTCAGAATCAGGCAGACTCGCTCGCTCAGATGGTCCAGCGCGCGCACGATGGCGATCTCTTCGCCCTCATGGGTGCTGGCGGCGACGATCACCGGCCGGTCGCCGATGGCGGCGCTTAGACGGCTGAAGGCGGCGGGATCTTGCGGTAGGGCCTCTCCCGACAGTTTCAGGTTCACTAGCCCGTCGATCCGCGCGCCCATGCCCTCCAGACGCTGGGCCGAGACCGCATCCTGCGGCAAGACCAGATCAAAGGCGCTGGTCAGCGCCCGCGCCGAGGCCGGAAACCGCGCCCAGCCCTCCACCGTCTTCTCCGTGATCCGGGCGCTGACCAGGGCCAGTTTCACGCCCCGCCGTTTCGCCTCAAGCAGCAGGTTCGGCCACAGTTCGCTCTCGACGAAGACCGCCAGGCTTGGCCGCCAATGGTCCAGGAACCGCTCGACCACGCCGGGCGCATCGACCGGCGCATATTGGTGGATCACGCCTGCCGGCAGCCGTTCAGCCAGAATATGCGCCGAGGTCACGGTGCTGGAGGTGACCAGAACGGTCAGATCGGGACGCGCCTTCGTCAGCCGCTCGACCACGGGCAGCAGCGACAGGCTCTCGCCGACACTGACGCCGTGCAGCCAGACCAGATCACCTTCGGGGCGCTCGGTGCGGGTGAAGCCCATCCGCTCGTCCACCCGCACCGGGTCATCCTTGCCCCGCCTGGCGCGCGCATCCAGCAGGCGCGGGGCCAGCGGCTCCAGCGCGCGCGTCGCCAGCCGATAGGCGATCAGCGGCAGCGGCAGCGGCGTCACGGCTGCGTCCTCACGGTTTCAGGCCCGTGATCGCATCGGCCCGCGCCTCGACGGCGTTCAGCCGCGCGGCCCAGTCTTGGCGGACGTGATCCAGGTCGTCACCGGTCGGATAATCGGCGATGTCCCAGACGATGGCGCCTTTGGCGAAGGGCAGGGGCAGAATCGCGCGGTCCCAGCTGTTCAGCCGGATGGCCGGATTGCACGACATGCCGATGAACAGGGTCGGCGCCTTTGAGATCTTGGCCATCATCGGCAAGCCCTCGGCCATCTGGCGCGCCGGGCCGCGCGGACCGTCCGGCGTAATGGCCAGAGCGCCGATCTTCAACTGACGCAGGCCCGCCCGCAGCGCCTGCGATCCGCCCTTGTCCCGGTCCGCCTTGTCCTTGTTCGACGACGAACCGCGAAGGAAAGCCTTGGCGAGCCACGGCCTTTGCGATGAACTGACCGTCCGCCGACAGGGAAATCAACGCCTTGGCCGGCTGCGCTCGGTTCAGCGGCCAACACGCCGGCGACAGGCCGATACGCGAATGCCAGAAGGCGCACAAAACCCCGCCGCCCTGGGCCCAAACACCCTCGGCCACCGCCTGGTTTTCGTGGGTCCAGCGCATGGTGGCGAAGCAAAACTGCATCCAGTGCGCCAGGATGAAGGACAGGCTGGCCTGGACGGCCGGAATGCGCAGCGGCCTCACGCGACCGTCTCGACCGTGGGCGAAGCGCCATCCAGCGACTGCTGGCGCGCCAGGCGGGAATAGAGGCCGCCTCTGGCGACCAGGGCGTCGTGCGAGCCTTCCTCGACCACCCGGCCGGCCTCGATCACATAGATGCGGTCGGCGTTCCGGACGGTGGACAGGCGGTGCGCGATCATCAGGGTGGCGCGGCCCTGCATCAGCCGCTCCAGCGCCGCCTGGACCAAGGCCTCGCTCTCGGTGTCCAGGGCGCTGGTGGCCTCGTCCAGCAGCAGGATCGGCGCATCCTTGACGAAGGCGCGGGCGATGGCGATCCGCTGGCGCTGACCGCCGGACAGGCGCAGGCCCGCCTCGCCCGCGCGGGTCGCATACCCTTCAGGCAAGGCCGTGATGAAGTCGTGGGCGGCGGCGGACCGCGCGGCTTCCTCGATTTGCGCCTGCGTCGCGCCCGGCCGGCCATAGGCGATGTTGGCGGCGATGGTGTCGTCGAACAGGAAGGGCTCCTGCGTCACCAGGGCGATGTGGTCGCGCAGGTCATGGATGCGAAGCGCACGGACGTCCGCGCCGTTGATCGTCACGGCCCCGCCCGTCACATCATAGAAGCGCGGCAGCAGGCTCAGGATCGTGCTCTTGCCGCCGCCCGATGGCCCGACCAGCGCCACCGTCTCGCCCGGCGCGACCCGCATGGACACCCCGTCCAGCGTCGGCGCATCGGTCCCGGCGTAGGCGAAGGACACCTTTTCCAGCACGACCTCCACCGGCCCGGCGGCCAGCGGCGCGGCGTCGGCCGCCTCGCGAATTTCGGGTTGGATGTCCAGGGCGCCGAACAGGCGGCGCGCGGCGGTGAAGCCCTCGCTCATCACCGTGGCCAGGTTGGTCACCTGGCGCAGGGCCTGCCCGGCGGCCAGCAGCATGCCGATGAAGGCGGCGAAACCGCCCACGGTCATGTCGCCCGACTGCGCCCGCCATCCGGCATAGGCCATGACGGCGGCGACGACGATATAGGCGACCAGATCGCTGGACGGGCCGGCGAAGGCGCGGGCGTTGGCGCCCTTGATGACATGGCGCTGGCGACGGGCGACGACCTCGGCGACGCGGTCCTGTTCGGCGGCCTCGCGGTTCTCGATCTTGATCAGACGAACCCCGTCCAGATTCTCCATCAGGGCGGTGGACAGGTTCTCGGTCTCGGCCATGGCGCCGACGGCGGCCTTGCGCGTCTTGCGCCCGAACCGGCGCAGCACCAGCGCCACCAGCGGCACGCCCAGCAGCACGACGATCGTCAGCTGCCAGTCGATGAAGCCCATGTAGATCAGCACCGCGATCAGGGTGAGCAGGTTCTGGGTGTAGTTGACCACGCCCGAGGTGAAGGCCTCGCGCACCATATTGGCGTCGAATAGCACCGAGGAGACGAAGCCGCCCGAGTGCTGGCTGCGCAACCGCGCCAGATCGGCGCGGATCATGGCCCCGAACAGGCGGATCTGGATGTCGCCGACGATGGTGTGACCCAGCCGGTTGACCAGGGCCGCCTGACCCAGCGCGGCCAGGGTCCGCGCAATGGCGACGGTCAGGATGGCGACCGGGATCCAGACGACGGCCTTGTCCGCCGGAAAGGTCACCAGGCCGAACAGGCTGATCGGCCTGGTCCCGCCGAGGAACAGACCGTTGACGGCCGGCTCCAGAAGCTTCAGCAGCGCAGCCGTCAGCAGGCCCGTCGTCGCCGCGCACAAGACCGACAGGATCAGCGATCCCTTGTGCTTGGACAGATAGTCGCGCCAAATCCGCGCCAGCAGGGCGCGCAGCGGCATGGTGTCTGAGGCGGCGACGGTCATCGGCTCTCGGTCGTCCGAGCCGCCGTTCAAGTCAAGGCTTGTCCGGCGACGGTTCCAGCGCACGGCCCGGCTCGTCGGCGCGGATCAAGGTTTCGCCGGGCGCCTCCTCGACCCTCACGGCGGGCGGAACCGTCGGATTGGACGCGTATCGACGCCCGTCGAACGGCACGGCGACCTCATAGCCTTCGGTGATTCCGCCGCCCGCGACATAGACGCCCAGATCCCGTCGGCCATGGGTCTGTCGCTCCAGCAGCCGGATCGGCGCGCGCGCGACGCTGATCTCGCCGACCGACCGATAGGTTTCGCCGGTTCGGTCCAGCACCAGCAGTCGGCATCCGCCCGAGCCGCACCAGTTTGGGCCGGTCAGATAGACCAAGGTCATCGCCCCGTCCGGCGTGATCGCCGCCGTATAGCGGGTGGTGTCCAGCGCTTCCTTGGCCCGGTCACGCAGATAGGCGATCAGGGCAGGATCTTCGGGCGGCGGCGTTTGGGCGGCGGCCGCGCCGGCCCACAGGCTGGCGGCGAAGACAACGGTTGCGGCGAGGGTTCTCATCGGGGTGTTCTCCGGTCTCGACAAACATTCCAACGCATCAGGATCGAGATCGGATGACGCGGCGGCGTCGGATCGCTATCTGGCGGGCATGGCGCGCTTCGACCTCTCGACCGCGATGGGCCGTTTTCGGGCGCATTGGCATTATTTCTGGGCCGACCACGCGTTTCTGCGCGTGGCCTTTTCCAACGCCCACTGGCTGGGCCCGGATCTGGTGCGCACCAATCAGCCGTCGCCGCGCCAGCTCGCTTATTGGAAAAAGAAGGGCGTCAAGACGGTCATCAATCTGCGCGGCGAGCGGGATGAGGGCTATTACTGGCTGGAGAAGGACGCTTGCGAGCGGCTGGGCCTGACACTGATCGACGCGCCGCTGGACTCGCGCGATCCGCCCGAGACGGTGCGCATCCACCGCGCGCGCCAGCTGTTCAGGACGATCCAGTATCCGGTGCTGATCCACTGCAAGTCCGGCGCGGATCGGGCGGGCATGATGGCGGTCTTCTATCGCCACTTCCACCTGGGCGAGCCGATCTCGGTCGCCATGAAGCAGCTCTCCAAGAAATATCTGCATTCCCGCGAAGGGCTGACCGGCGTGCTGGACTATACGCTGGAAAAATACGTCAACGAGATCGAGCCGAAGGGCATCAGCTTTATCGACTGGGTAGACAGCCCCGACTACGACCCCAAGGCCATCCGCGCCGAATTCAAAGCCGGCTGGTGGGGCACGCTGCTGACCGACAAGTTGCTGCGGCGGGAGTAGGGGGTTTTAGCCCCAAGGGCCGGTCTTCGGTTCGTCGCCGGCCTCGCCGTTTGCGCGGTCCTCGGCAGCCAGCTCAGCGTCGCGGCGGGCCTTGCGGTCGGCCTCCCACTGCTTGAACCAGCGGGCGTAGTTGATGTGGCCGCGAAGCGAAAAGCTGAACAGCGCCAGCACGGCCAGCAGGCTGACCAGTTGAAAGATCTGTTGCGGTTCCAGGTTCATCGTCGTCCTCGCCTACAGATCGAAACGTCGGATCGAGGAGCCGGTTCGGCTCCTCGATGTCGCACTCAGTCCTCTGCTCAGGCCGCGTCGCCGCGCGGATCGATCAGCTTGTGGGCGTGCAGGATGAAATAGCGCATGTGGGCGTTGTCCACGGTCGCCTGGGCGCGCGCCTTCCAGGCCTTCTTCGCTTCGTCATAGCTGCCGAAGGCGCCGACGAACTCGACCTGCGACAGGTCGCGGAAAGTCGGCTCGCCCAGGTGACGAAGCTCGCCGCCGATCACGATGTGCAGAAGTTGCGGCGGGACGGCGTTCTGATCGGTCATCGGAAATCCTGAAGGCTGGGCCGGAGGGCTTTGGGGGAGGGAGGTTTGCGCGCGGCATAGGCCGAGAACGCCCTCGGATCAATGTGGGCCGGGGTTTTTCCGCCCTCGCCTTAGGTCGAAAGCGGCACGTTTTTACAGCGCCGCACGATCATCGGCTGGATGATCGGCGCCGCGCAGACCAGGCTAGTCTGACGCGGATCGGGCCGGTTGAAGGCCCACGGCCGCCCGTGGTGATCGCTGACCCTGGCACCGGCTTCCGTCGCGATCAGCCAGCCCGCAGCGACGTCCCAATCCCATTTCGGCGTCAGGGCCAAGGCGGCGTCGAAGGCGCCGGCGGCGACCAGCGCCATCCGATAGGCCAGGGCGTTGCGTTTCTCGAACCGCATCGACGGCCAGGGTTCTTCGTCGAAATAGGGCGCTTCGATCAGTCGCGCATCGCCCAGGATCGAGGCGTCCTCCAGCGTATCGACATCCGAGGCGTGGATGGGTTTGCCGTTACGTCGCGCCCCGCCGCCGCGCGTCGCCACATAGGTCTCGTCCACCTCGGGCGCATGAATGACGGCGGCGACGACCTCGCCGTCCTCGACCACGGCGATGGGCACGCACCACCACGGCGTCCGCTTCATGTAGGCGACGGTGCCGTCGATGGGATCGACCACGAAGATGCGTCGTTTCGACAGACGCTCGGCCGTATCCGCCGTCTCTTCCGACAGCCATCCATAGTCAGGCCGCGCCGACAGCAGCCTGTCCTTCAGCATGGCGTCGACCTTCAGGTCGCCGCTGGTGACGGGCGAACCGCCGACCTTGGATTCGATCTTCAGTCCCGCTTTACGCTCGGCGATGGCCAGCGCCCCGGCGTCGATGGCCGCCTGGCGGATCAGGTCGAGGTCGGCGTGCAAGTCGATCATTTGCCCGCGATGGCCACCGCATCGAACATCAGGCTGGGCACGTTGAACCCGCCCCGGAACTCCAGATCCGAACCGCGCTGGATGCGTAGATAGAGGTCGGTCAGCTTTCCCGCGACCGTGACCTCGCTGACCGGATAGGCGATCACGCCGTTCTCGAACCAGAAGCCCGACACCCCGGCGGACCAGTCGCCTGTATTGCCGTTCAGCGACGGGCCGAACATCGACGTCACCAACAGGCCGGTGTCGGCATCCGCGATCAGGCCCGCCAGATCCCGCTCGCCCGGTTCCATATGCAGATTGTGAGTCGAGACCCCGGATGGCCCGGCCAGCCCCCTTGACGCATGGCCGGTGGTTTCCAGGCCCAGTTGTCGGGCCGAGGCGCTGTTCAGTAACCAGGTGGTCAGGACGCCGTCGTCGAACAGGGCGCGCTTCTGAACCATTGCGCCTTCGTCGTCGAACGGGGTCGATCCCATGCCGCGGGGGCGGAACGGATCGTCGATCAGGGTGACGCCCTCGGCGAACACGCGCTGGCCCAGCCGTTCCTTCAGGAAGGAGGTGCCGCGCGCGATCGACGGGCCGGAAATGGCGCCGATGGCCGGCGACACGATCTGGCCCGCCATCCGGTTGTCGAAGATCACGGGGGCGGTGGTCGAAGCGATCTTGCGCGGCCCCACGCGAGCCACGGCGCGCTCGCCGGCGGTGCGCCCGATCAGGTCGGCGCCCGGCAGGTCGGACAGGTGGCGAGTCGAACGGCTCTCGCCGCCGCGCTCCATCGCGCCGTCCTTTTCGGCGATGACGCCGACGCCCAGCGAGAAGGCCGACCCTTCATAGGCGCCGTCGAACCCGTGAGAGGTCACCAGCCGCCAACGGCTGGACGACCAGCCCGCGTGTCCGCCTTCCGACCGCGCCACGCCAGGGACCGCCAGGGCCGCCGCCTCAGCCTCGGCCGAGACCTGTTCCAGAGTTTGGGCGCTGCGTTCGCTGGGATCGAACAGGTCCAGATCGATGAACGGCCCGCGCGCCAGCCGATCCTCGGGCGCGAAACCGGCGTGGGGATCTTTCGGCGCCAAGCGCGCCATGGCCACCGCCCGCTCTACCAAGCGCGCCTGGGTCGCGGGCGAAAGGTCCGAGGCCGAGACCGACGCCTGCCTTTGGCCCACGAACACGCGCAGGCCCAGGTCGCGCGATTCCTCACGTTCGACGTCTTCCAGCTTGCCGTTGCGCACCCCGACCGACAGGGATCGGCGATCAGCGCTGACCGCCTCTGCGGCGTCGGCGCCGGCCTTCAGCGCAGCCTTGACGATGTCGTTGAGAAGATCGGTGGAAACGGGCGCAGCCAGGGTTTCAGTCATGCCCCGATATGGCGGACGCCCCGCTGCACCGCAACCGCGTCAGACGACGGCGAAGGCGATCAGGCCCACAGCCGCCGTCAGCAGCGCCACCCAAGTCAGCAGCATGCCGACGACGCGGCCCAGCGACGGCCCGGTCTGCAGCAAAAGGCCCAGGGCATGGGCGACCCGGCCGACGAACAGCGTCGCGCCGACACCGTGAACCATCCAGGCCGGCGCGCCGACGGCGGCCAGCAGCAGCATGGCGATCATGCCGGGCGTCGCATATTCCACCAGATTGCCGAAGGCGCGGCTGGCGGCCATCAAATCCGCGTTTCCGCCGTCGCCGAACGACACCATATGTTTGCGCCGCCCGCTGACCACGATGCCCGACAAGACCAGCATCATCAGGATCAGCAGGCCGCTCCACAGGGCGGCGGCCTGAACGGCGTACATCAGCGGCGTGGTCATCGATCAGTCCTCACGCCCGACGGGGTAGAGCAGATAGTGGTCGTCATAGAAGGGCGTGCGTTCATAGAACCAGGCCAGCCGCGCCTGCGGATCGGCGGCGAACGTGGCGTCGGCCGCCACCTTGGCCTCAAACTCGGCCTTCAACGCCGGGTCCGCCGCCATCATCTTGTCCGCCAGCGGCGCGATGGCGTAGGCCTCGATATATTCGATGCGGCTCATCACCTCGGGGAACATGCCCCAGGCGAAGAAGCTCTCGCTGGATTGCGGCTCCAGCAGCAGCACGACGATGTCGCCCAGCGGCTGATCCGTCGGCACGCGCACCGAGCCGGTCGGATACGTCCAGTCGCGCTTCTCGACCTCCACCGTCTTCACCGAAGCCTGCACGTGACCTTCGTTGGTGCGGTTCGCCAGCTTGGGCTCGACCAGGCGCAGCATCGAAAGGTTCACGGTGCGCGCAGCCTCGACCGTCTCTATTTCGATCCCGTGCGTTTTCAGCCGCTCGATGATGTCGGTGCGATAGCCCGGCACCCAGTAGGCCGTCGGCCGCTTCAGGCTCAGCGTCGGCTTGGAGCCATAGAAGGGCATTTGCCACAGGTCGGGATCAGGTTGGCCCAGCCAGCGGATTTCCTTCCGACCCGAGGCGGGACTGTCATACATCTCGTACAGCATGCCCTTGAAGGGCCGGGTGGACGACGGCGTCTCGTCGGCCTCGAAGTTGGCGGGGATCTGGGCTGGGCGCAGGGCCTTGTCCTGATCCGTTGCGGCGCGAAGACCCGCGCCCTGATCGGCCAGCAGACGCATCGCCTCTTCGATGAAGACGTATGTGCCCAGCACCCGCTGCTCATGCGGCTTCAGGCTGTGGTTCTCGATCAGGATCGTCGGCACGTGCGCCGCCGAACCCCAGCCGTTCGAGAACCGCTCGCCCAGGCCGCCGTCCGACAGGCCCTTCTTCGGCTCGTCGTCGTCGATGCCGAACACCAGTTCGCCGGGGATGTGACCCTCACGCTCCAGCGCCGCATTCATGGCCGGCTTGAAGATCGAATCCAGCCAGGCCGAGCCGTTGGGCGAGCGGCTGAATGATCCGTCCTCGCCGTTGAAGCCGTAGGTGACGTCGTACTGGTAATCCATGCCGTCGGTGACGTGGACGTCCACATACAGGTCCGGCCGGTATTTCAGGATCAGGCCGCGCACTGCCCGCATCTCGGGCTGATCCAGCTTCAGATAGTCGCGGTTCAGGTTCTGGTTGGTCGCCGTATTGCGCCAGCCTTGTATGCGGGGGCCCCGTTGGTTCGGCCGGGAATAGGGGCCGGAACGCTCATGGCCGTCCACGCTCAGGATCGGGATCAGGATCAGGTTGACCCGGTCCAGCAGGGCGTCCTTTCCATAGAAGGCGATGTCGCGCAGCAGCATCATGCCCGCGTCCTTGCCGTCGATCTCGCCGGGGTGGATGCCGGCCTGGATCATCAGCACCGGCTTGGCCGGATCGAACGTCGCGCCATCCTTGGACGCGATCACCGCATAGATGGGTCGGCCCTCGGGCGAGACGCCGAACTGCTCAATGCGGATCAGATCGCTGGCGGCGTCCAGACGATCGAACCAGGCGCGGGTGTCGACATAGTTGGGGCTGAAGTCATGGCCCGGATCGGCCTCGAACGCCGTGACCCACGGATCAGACGCATCGCGCAGCAGCGCCTTGGACGCACCGTCCCAGGCGGGGGCGGGCGGCAAGAAGGCTTGATCCCACGGCGCTGCATTCGGAACGGAGGCGGAGGGGGTCTGGGACATCACTGAACTCGCGGACAACAGAAAAACAGCGGCAGTAGTCAGAAGGACGCTTTGCATGCCCTGTTCCTCAACTATGCATCCAGCCGGCGCAAGACCGCAGCAGCGGTCCTACTTCCAGATCGGTGTTCCGTCACCCGGCAGGCCGAGACGGCCCCACAGGTCGTTGACCCGCTCGACGACCGCCTCGTCCATCCGAATCTCCTCGCCCCATTCGCGCTTGGTTTCGGGCGGCCATTTGTCGGTGGCGTCCAGGCCGATCTTGGAGCCCAGGCCGCTCTCGGGGCTGGCGAAGTCCAGATAGTCGATGGGCGTCGACTCGATCACGGTGATGTCGCGCGCCGGGTCCATCTTGGTCGAGATGGCCCACATGACGTCCTTCCAGTCGCGGGCGTCGATGTCGTCGTCCACGACGATGACCCATTTGGTGTACATGAACTGGCGCAGATAGCTCCAGACGCCCAGCATCACGCGCTTGGCGTGGCCCGGATAGGCCTTCTTCATCGACACCACCGCGATCCGGTAGCTGCAGCCCTCGGGCGGCAGCCAGAAGTCCGTGATCTCCGGAAACTGCTGGCGCAGCAGGGGAATGAAGACCTCGTTCAGCGCCTCGCCCAACACGCTCGGCTCGTCCGGCGGCCGGCCGGTGAAGGTGGTCAGATAGATCGGGTCGCGGCGCATGGTGATGGCGCTGACCTTGAAGACCGGGAACTTCTCGACCGAGTTGTAATAGCCGGTGTGGTCGCCGTACGGGCCTTCGTCCTCGAACTCGTCCAGCAGGACATGGCCCTCCAGCACGATCTCGGCCTGTGCCGGCACCATCAGCGGCACGGTCTTACAAGGCACAAGCTCGGCCTTGGCGCCCCGCATCAGGCCGGCGAACTGATATTCCGACAGGGTGTCCGGCACCGGCGTCACCGCCGCCAGAATGGTGCCCGGATCGGCGCCCAGCACCACGGCGCAGGGCAGGGGCTCCTTGGGCCGCGCCTTCTTGTGCCGGGCATAGTGTTGCGCCCCGCCCCGGTGCGCCAGCCAGCGCATGATGGCCTTGTCCTTGCCCAGAACCTGCATCCGGTAGATGCCCAGGTTGAAGTCGTCCTCGCGGTCGTCCGACGGCCCCTTGGTCACGACCAGGCCCCAGGTGATCAGGGGCGCCGGTTCGCCGGGCCAGCAAGACTGGACGGGCAGGGCGGTCAGGTCGATCTGATCGCCTTTCAGCACCACATCCTGCACCGGCGCCTTCTTCACCGTCTTGGGCCGCATCGACAGGACGGTCTGCATCAGCGGCAGCATCTCCATCGCGTCGCCCAGCCCGCGCGGCGGCGTCGGATTGCGCAGGAAGGCCAGCAACTCCCCGACCTCGCGAAGTTCGCCCGCCGTCGTCCGGTCCTTGCCCTCCAGCGTCACCCCCATGGCGACCCGTTTCACCGTGCCGAACAGATTGGCCATGCAGGGGATGGGGCTGATCGTGCCGTCCGGCATCACCGGCTTTTCGAACAGCACCGCCGGTCCGCCGTTCCTCAGCAGCCGGGTCTGGATCTCGGTCATCTCCAGCACGGTGGAGACGGGTTCGGACACCCGCACCAGCTCGCCCTTGGCTTCCAGCTGGTCGATGAAGTCACGCAGGGATTTGTAGGCCATGTCTTCGCCTAAAGGGCGGAGGCGGAACTGTCACGCGGCGTTCGCTCGCACAGACAGTCCCGTCTCGTCATAGCCGTTGTCAGGCGGCCGTCTTGTCCCATTCGAACGCCGGGTCCAGCCAGTCGCCCAGTCGTTCGCCGCGATCCAGGGCGTCCATTCGCTGCATCTCCTCATCCGTCAGGGCGAAGTCGAAGATGTCGAAGTTCTCGCGCGCGCGGCTTTCCTTGCTGGTGCGCGGGATGGCGATGATCCCGTGCTGGATCAGCCAACGAAGGGTGATCTGGCCGTTGGTCTTGCCGTGCGCGCCGGCGATCTCGCTGATCGTTGCATCGTCGGCGATCTTGCCTTGCGCCAGCGGCGACCAGGCGGTGATCGACGACCCCAACTCGGCCGCCGTCGCCACCAGCTGGTCGACGCCCAGATAGGGGTGATGTTCGACCTGATCGGTCAGCAGCCGCGCCTTGGACAGGCTCTGCGCCTGACGGAACTCCTTGGAGGGGAAGTTGGACAGGCCGATCGACTTGGTCAGGCCCTGGTCCTTGGCCTCGTTCAGGGCGCCCAGCGTCTCTTCGAACGTCGGCGTCGTCTTGGGCCAGTGCAGCAGCAGCAGGTCCGGCGTCGTGCCCAGGCTGTCGGCCGATTCCTGGGCCTGTTTCAGCAAGGCGTCGTGGGTGAAATGTTCGACCCAGATCTTGGTGGTCAGGAAGATGTCCTCGCGCGCCACGCCGGAGTCCCGGATGCCTTCGCCGACCGCCTTCTCGTTCTTGTAGATCCAGGCCGTGTCGATGTGGCGGTATCCGATCCGCAGGGCCTCAGCGACCATGCGCCGCGCATCTTCGGGCTCCAGCTGCCAGGTGCCGAAGCCGAGCAGGGGGATTTCGATACCGTCGACGGTGATCGTGGGTTGGTCGCCGTAAGCCATGGGGCGCTCCTTGGGCTGGGTCCGCTTGAGGGGCGTAGTTAGGCGCCCGACCCCGCTCCGGTAAGGTCCGGATGCGCCTTGGACAGCTTTTTCGGCGCGATCCGACGCCATCGCTTCTCAAGCGCCGCCTTCAGCCAGACCGGATCGACCGTGGCGATGCGCGCCAGGACGATGGGATGATCGCGATAGTGGTCGGTGAAGTGAAAGGTCGCCGGGTCCATCTCGATCAGCAGTTCGCGCTCATCCCGATTGTCCAGATGCACCACGATGCTGTCGTCCAGCTAATATGTTGGATCGCTAACCTCATTTAATTGAGCTCAGTTTTAGTTCTTCTCAAAAATATGTAAACATATCTCTTTATACCTTATAACGAGCCCAGCTCTCTTTAGCTTTGAATGTCAGGCGATTACACGAGAGGCCGATTCTTTATGCTAACGTTACGCGCGGTTTTATATCTACGCTCCTCTCGTACGGCAGAACCTTGAGGGCGTCTTGGATCCATGACGAAATAAAGCGTTATTCAGCACCACGTCGAATGTTTGGGGCGCTACACATTCTGACAGTAGGTGTGCAGCTCAGCAAGCGCTGTCGTACCCAAAAGGTACGAAGGGAATACGTGCGAGGTGCTATTTTGTTCTCCTCGTAACGATCTCGAACCTTCGCCACAGGTTTTCCAAGATTTGACGGAGATGAGGCATCTCGGTTCGAGGGGTTTCTGTCGAATCCGCAGTTTGCGCCAAGGCACTTAGCCTTGCGCCTGCTCTTGTAGATCGCCCTTTGGTCGGTACCATCCCGGGCGCGGCGCGTTAGCCCCACGATGACGCAGCCCCTCCGATACCCCACCACCCCCGACGGCCGCTATTTCGTGGTTCGAGGCCGGCTGTGGCGGTGCTCCAATCCTGCTCTGTCGGCGGAGGCGAGGGACGAACTGGCGTATGATCTGATGTCGGCGCGCCGGGCGGTGCGGACGGCCTTGGCGGCTGAGGATACGGACGCTTTGGCCGCAGCGCGGCGCAGCGTCGACAAGGCCAAGGTGGGGTTGGGTGAGCGGGGCCCTGTGTGGTGGACCGACGGCTCGCCGGATCTCAATCGACACATGGTGCAAAACACTACCTATGCAGACTGGTTCGCCAGTCTGGGCGAGACGGCCGAATGACCACAGGACTCGACCGTTTCGTCCTAGCTCAAGACCCCGTGTTCGAAACGGCGATGGCCGAGCTCGCGGCGGGTCGCAAGACAAGCCACTGGATGTGGTTTGTCTTCCCCCAGGCCCGGTCGCTGGGACGGTCTTCGACAGCCGCCTTCTATGGCATCGGATCGCTCGCGGAGGCGCAGGCCTATCTGCTGCATCCCGTTCTAGGGGCGCGTCTCATCCGCGCAGCCCAAACCGCGACCACGGCGCCGGCGGCGTCGGTGCTTCAGCTGTTCGGATCGCCCGACGATCTCAAATTCCGATCATCGATGACGCTATTCGCCGCCGTGGCGGCCGATCCGACCGTGTTCGACGCGGCGCTCGCGCGCTGGGGCCTTTCGCCTGATCCGTTGACCGCAGAACTTGTGTTGACCGCCAGGACGGGACCGGATCGTCTTTAAACAACTATCAGAGGCTTTACGTGGCCTAGGCGTCGATAACTGACAAAGCGCCGTCGGGCAGCGGGCGCTGCAGCGCCTTGGCCGTCTCCCACGGCTCCGTCATCCACGCCTCGATCTCGTCGGACTGCGTCAGGATCACCGGCATGGCCTTGGGGTGAACGGCGCCGACCTCCGCGTTGGGTTCGGTCGTCAGGAAGGCGAAGACGTCGATCGTCTCCATGCCGGTCTTGATCTTGCGCACGCTTGTGTGGGCCTGAAGGTGAATTCCGGCGAAAAAGGCCAGGGGCTCGGGCTCGTCTCCCGCGAGCTTGAACCAGACGGGTCGGTATTTTCCGGCCGCGTTCCGGCCCGGCTCGCTGAAGGCCGTGAAGGGGACCAGACAGCGCGACGCCGGCGACAGATATGGGCGCCAATGGCCGGAGCTGGTGTTGCGGACGTTGGTCGTGCCGCTGTCGGGTTCGAACTCGAGGACTTTCTGAAAGTCGACCTCGCCGCCTTTGGCCCTTAGCTTGTCGGCACGTTTCGTCGCATTGTCGAAGATCATCTTCTGGGATGACGGCATGCCCCAGCGCGCCGAAGCCAGAATGCGCTCTGCGCCCTCCCAGCGCACGATCGGCGCGGGATAGTCGGGATAGACGTCGCCCGGCGCGAGGTTTCCGACGGTCGATCGCATGGCGTTCGCCGCATCCAATATGGCTTGGGGGCCGGAGCGTTGGCGGTACAGGTTGCACATCAGGCTTTGGCCTTTTTCAGAGCCGCAGCCAGGGATTTGCGCTCCGCCTCATAGGTCGTCTCCGCCTCCTGACGCGCCTGATTCAGCGTGGCCTGTTGTTCTTCGAAATCAGTCCTTACCGCCTGATGGCGTTGATCCAGATCGGCCAGCGCCGCCTGCAGCTTTTCGATTTTGGCGGCCTTCGCCTTGGATGGTCCCCGAGGTTTGGCGGGTTTCGCCTTTCCGATCTTGCCGACATCGATCGCAAGCCCGCGCTCGACGACCTCGCCAGGAGAGGCTAGGGCGGCCTCGTAATCCGGTCCGCCGGAAAGCTGGCTGGCCAGGCCGGTTGCGAACAGATCTTGCTTTGAGCCCCAGGCCTCCAAAGCCTTGGGTCGCGAGCTTGTGGCGACGGTGAAGGCATGGAAGCCGTCGGACCAGGTGAAGACCTTCAGCTTGGCCGCCATGTCAGTCGATCAGTCCGCGACGCTGCATGTCCATGATGATGGGATCGGTCAGCGAAGCGATGACCTCCATGTCGAAGGCGTCCTCCGCTTCCGTCTCATCGGCAAACGAGCGTGGTTGGTTCTGGCGTAGGGTTGAAAGCCGCCAGGATGATTGGGCCACCTGCTGCCGGGCCAGATGCTCGATGCGTTGAAGGCGAACGCCGGCGCGCGATCTGATGAGAGTCTTGCGTGTCGCCATCAGTCGGTCCTCCCAGCCGAACCCTGACACGCAGGCCGATGAATGTGGAGTCGCGACCTTGAAACGCCGCCCGGGCCTCGCTGAAGCGTCATTGCTTTACGTAGAGATATTTCAGGACCCTCGCAGATCAGTTGGTCGATCGGCGGACGAAAATGGCTGCCTGTGACTCGCTGCGGACTTTGAGAAAGGCCGGTTTGCGTTAAGGCTCCTGCCCGATTGCAGCAGGCCGAGGACTAGCACCCATCTGATCGATGCCGGCAGATCAGGCGGCCTGTCTTGCACTAGCAAATTGTCGCTGTTTCTCTTTGAGTGATGCAAATGCTGAAGCACTCTCAGCTGGTACGTTGGAAATAGACTGCTTCGCGCGTGCTTCAGGGGTGATAGACAGCGAGCATGTTGAAAGTTCGCGCGCTGCCGACGACCTGTGCCGACCGGCCCACCAGTTCAGTCTGCTCTGGCTGTGGCGCGCGCGCGTTCAGCGTCTGCGACGCGTTGTCGGAGGTCGATCTTGGGCGATTGGATTCACTCGCAGAACGCGTGACGCTGGCGGGCGGTGACGTCCTGGCCAATGAGGCCGAACCGGTCGTGAACGTCTTCAACATCACATCGGGCGCGGTCCGGATTTACAAGCTGCTGCCCGATGGTCGCCGCCAGATCACCGGTTTCCTGTTCGCCGGGGATTTCATTGGACTGACGGCGGGGACGACCTACGCCTTCTCTGCTGAGGCGATTGAGGACACGACCGTATGTCGCTTCCGGGCCTCTGAATATCGCGCCCTGGCGCGGGAGCGGCCCAGTCTGGAAGCGGCCTTGCTGAGCCGGGCGATGCATGAGCTGACGGCGGCGCAGGACCAGATGCTGCTGCTCGGTCGCAAGACCGCGCGTGAACGCCTGGCCAGCTTCTTGGTCACGATGCTTTTGCGCGATCCCCTGCGGCCCTCCGGCGACAATGACGTGCGACTGCCGATGACCCGATCCGAGATCGCGGACTATCTCGGACTGACGATCGAGACCGTCAGTCGCGAGCTGACCAAGTTGAAGACCAGCGGCGTCATCCATGCCGTTTCCCTGCACGACTTGCGGATCGAGCGCCCTGACCGCCTGAAAGACATGGCGAACGGCGCATCCTAGGCGGCCATGTTATCCGGGGGGCAGGTCAGACGAAGATGTCCGTCGCTGTCCAGCCCTTCGACCCGGATGGAGCGGTTGCAGAGCGCCATCGGCGACGCCCGGTGGCTGACCAAGATCAGGCCCTGCCCCCGCGCGGCCAGGCGGTTCTGAAGGCGGCCCAGGATCTGGGCCTCCGTCGCGGCGTCCAGGCCTTCCGTCGGTTCGTCAAGCACTAGCCAGGGCGCATCGCGCAGATAGGCGCGCGCCAGGCCAAGACGCCGTCGTTCTCCGCCGGATAGCTGCTCGCCGTTCGGTCCGACGGGGGTGTCCAGCCCCAGCGATTCGGCGCGAATTCGGTCGCCCAGCGCGGCGTCGTCCAGCGCCGCCCACAGGGCCGCATCGTCGGCAGGTCCTGCAAGCAACAGGTTCTCGCGCACGGATCCGTTCAGCAGACGGACGTCCTGGGCCGCATAGGCGAACAGCTGGCGCCGATCCTCCGGCGCGATGACAACGGCGTCCAATCCACCGAGCCGCATCTCGCCGGTCTGGGGCGTTCGCAACCCGATCAGGCGTTCGATCAGCGTCGTCTTGCCAGCGCCGGAGGGACCGAAGACGCCGAGGCGGTAGGGCGGCGTCAGCTCGGCGCCAAGGTTTGCGAGACCGAGCGCCGCACCTCTGAGCGGTCGACCGTGACGGGAGGACGCCGTGGGTATGGCGGCGTCGAGGCGAGACAGGGCCTGGGCGGCGGAGCCGTTCTGGTGCAGGGCGACGACCAGCCCTGCGGCGGATTCGACGCCCATGACCGCCGCCAGGGCTGCCAGCGCGATCAGCGGCAGGTCGGCGGAGGAGGCGGCGGGGATGACGACGCCGACCGCGAGGGCGCTGGCCGCCGCCTGCCACACGGCCATCCAGCCGCCCGATCGAGTCAGGGCGATCTGCGCCGCGTCGTGATCGGCGGCGACCCGCGCGACCTGCGAGCACGCCCAGTCGTCAAGACCGTAGGCCTTCAGCTCGGGAGCGGCGGCCTCCAGGGCGGCGAGGCGATCCTTCAGCGCGCCTGCGCCGGTCTGCACCGCTCGGCCGGCGGGATCGGCGAGGCGGCGGGCGATTAGAACGCCGCCCAGAACGGCTGCAATCATCACGACGAACAGGGCCGCGCCGGCCCAGGGGGAGGCGAGGCCGGCCAGCAGAACGGCGGAAACGGCGCCGGCGCCCAAGCTCCAGAGCGCCGAGCGCCGCACGAACAGGGTCTGAACCGCGTCCACGTCCTGAACCAGCCGGGCCGAGACCTCGCCGGACGACAGGTTCAGAGCGCGCTCGGCCGGGCCTGTGGCGATGGCGTCGAACAGTTGAGGGCGCAGGCGGGCGAGCGCCTTCAGGGCAGCCTCATGGCCCGCGACGCGCTCAACATAGCGCCCGCCGGTGCGGACGATGGCCAGCAGGCGGATGATGGCGCTGGGCATCATGTAGTTGAAGCTCTGGGCGGCCGCCGCGCCCGCCAGGCCCGCAAAGGCTGCGCCCGTGATGAACCAGCCCGACAGCCCCAACAGACAGACGGCCGCCACCGAGACGACAGCGCCGCCGGCCGCGGCGAGCCGAAGCCGGGCGCGCTGGGCCTGAATCTGCGCGGCGATCAGGCCGGCGATGCGCGATGTGACTCTCATAAAGTCACCACGCGGTCGGCCAGGGCGGCGACGGCTGGCGAGTGGGTGGCGATCAGGGTGGTGCGGCCGCGCGCGGCCTGACGGATGACGTCCAGTATGGCGTGTTCGGAGACCGGATCCAGATTGGCGGTCGGCTCGTCGAGCACGAGAAGCGGCGCCCGCTTCAGGATGGCGCGGGCGAGGCCCAGGCGACGGCGTTCGCCGCCCGAAAGGCCGCCGCCGCGCTCGTCGATGCGGCGATCCAGATCGCCGGACAGGCCGGCCGTGCGCGCCGCCATGACGATGCGGCCGGGGCAGGCGGTGCGATCCGCCAGGGCGATGTTCTCGGCCAGGGTCCCAGGCGTCACGATCGGGTGCTGGCTGGCCCAGGCGACCCGCCCGGCGATGTCGCCGCACTGGCTGAGCCGCGCGCCGCCCACCTCGACCTCGCCGCGCGTCAGAGGCGCGAGGCCGAGCAGCAGATGCAGGAGGCTGGACTTGCCCGCGCCGCTGGCGCCCATCACCGCCACGATCTGGCCCGGCGCAATGTCGAGGTCGAACCCGTCGATGACCGTCGCTGAGCCTTCATAAGCGATGGCGACATCGCGGAAATGGATGGCGGGCGCCAGGTCGCCGATGGGCGCGCGCTGGGCCGGGCGCGGATCTGGCGTGATTAGGGATGGGACCGCAGCCTCGGCGGCCTGGCGATCATGATAGGCGGCCGCCAGGCGACGCAACGGCGCATAGACTTCGGGCGCCAGGGCCAGCACGAAGAAGGCGCGCGACAGGTCCAGCGTCTCGGGAACAGGGAAGGGCAGCAGCCGCAACAGGTTGAAGCCGCAATAGACGGCGATCAGCGCGACCGACAAGGCCGAGAAGAACTCCAGCACGCCCGATGACAGGAAGGCGATGCGCATGACGCGGGCGGTGCGGCGCTCCAGTTCGTCCGACGCCTGGGCGATCTGCACCGTCGTGTGGCCCACGGCGTCGAAGGCGAGAATGGCGGGCAGGGTGCGGATACGGTCGATGAACAGGCCGGACAGCCGCTCAAGCGCCTGAAACTGACGACGGCTTTCGCCCGCCGCAGCCGTGCCCGCCAGGGCCATGCCGACGATGAACGGGAACAGGGTGAACAGCAGAATGCCCGCCGACACCGGGCTGGCGATCGCGGCGGCGGCGATGATCAGCAGGGGCGAAACGCCTGCGGCGAGGCGCAAGGGTGCAAACCGCGAATAGTAGCCCTCCAGGGCGCCGACCCCCTCGACCAGGGCCGTCATCTGCGCGCTGGATCGTCGTCCTCGCCCGAACAGGTCCGACAACAGGCGGCCTCGGACGTCGGTCTTTATCGCCCGACCCAGCGTCGCGCCGACGATCACGGCGGCCTGGCCGATCAGGCCGCGCGCGATCAGACTGAACACAGCCAGGGCCAGCCACGGCGCGGCGGCGGCCGGCGATACGGTCAGGCTGGAAATCGTCAAAGCCAGCCCCGCCGCGAAGCCGATCGCTGGCGCGACGTCCGCAACGGTCAGCACGCCGGTCAGCAGGGTCAGCCGCCTCCACGGACGACCAATCTGCTTCAGCCAGGCGGCCGCAGAGACAGGGGCGATTGGCACGGCGCTCATCAGGCGACTCCAGCGCTTGGCGCAGGTCGCGCGCCACTGGGCGAAACGTCGTTGGACGAAATGTCCAAGGACCAAGCGTCCAATAGGGCCGGGCGTTCGCCGCCGCTTTGATCGAGATCAAGGCGGGCGTCCTGCGTACCGCCTACGGCCGACGAAACGTCGGTCCAGCAGACCGATTCCTCGGAGCAACGCCATGATCGACCTCGCGGTCGTCGACCTGTCCCGGCTGCAGTTCGCGCTGACGGCCCTTTACCACTTCCTGTTCGTGCCCCTGACGCTGGGGCTGTCGTTCATGCTGGTCATCATGGAGTCGATCTATGTGATGACCCGCCGGCCCATCTGGCGGACGATCACCCGCTTCTGGGGCGTCTGCTTCGGCATCAACTTCGTGCTGGGCGTCGCGACCGGCATCACCATGGAGTTCCAGTTCGGCATGAACTGGAGCTATTACAGCCACTATGTCGGCGACATCTTCGGCGCGCCGCTGGCCATCGAAGGGCTGATGGCCTTCTTCCTGGAGGCGACCTTTGTCGGCCTGATGTTCTTCGGCTGGGACAAGCTGAAGCCGCACGCCCACCTGTTCGTGACTTTCATGGTCGCGCTGGGCACCAATCTGTCGGCCCTGTGGATCCTGATCGCCAACGGCTGGATGCAGAACCCGGTCGGCGCCGCCTTCAATCCCGACACGATGCGGATGGAGGTCACGGACTTCATGGCCGTGGTGTTCAACCCGGTGGCCCAGGCCAAGTTCGTTCACACCGTCTCGGCCGGTTATGTTTGCGCCTCGGTCTTCGTTCTGGGCGTTTCGGCCTTCTATCTGCTGCGTGGCAAGCACGTCGGCTTCGCCAAGCGGTCGATGACGGTGGCCTCGGCGTTCGGTCTGGCGGCGTCGCTGTCGGCCGTCGTGCTGGGCGACCAGTCCGGCTATAATCTGACCGATAACCAGAAGATGAAGCTCGCCGCTCTGGAGGCCATGTGGCACACCGAGCCTGCGCCCGCCGGTCTGACGCTGATCGGCGTTCCCTCGATGAAGGACCGCGAGACCCATTTCGGCGTTCACGTACCGTGGATCATGGGGCTGATCGCGACCCGCACCATCGACAAGCCCGTCGAAGGCATCTTCGAACTGGTCGCCACGGCTGAGGACCGCATCGAATCCGGCGTCATCGCCTATGATGCGCTGGAGAAGGTCAAGGCTGACCCGGCCGATCCCGTCGCGCGCGGCGTGTTCGAGACCCATCGCCGCGACCTGGGCTATGGCCTGCTGCTGAAGCGCCACGTCGCCGATCCTCGCCAGGCCACGCCGGCGCTGATCCAGCAGACCGCATGGGAGACGGTGCCGAACGTCCCGGCCCTGTTCTGGAGCTTCCGCATCATGGCGGGCATCGGAATGTTCATGATCGCCCTATTCGGGACCGCCTTCGTGCTGTGCACCCTGCGCAAGCATCATACGAAGTGGTTCCTGCGGTTAGCCGTCCTGGCCATCCCGCTGCCGTGGATCGCGATCGAGTTCGGGTGGATCCTGGCCGAGTTTGGCCGCCAGCCGTGGGCGGTGGAAGGCGTGCTGCCCACCTTCCTGGGCGCCTCGTCCCTGACCGTACCGCAACTGTGGGCCACGATCGTCGGCTTCACCCTGCTGTATGGCGCGCTGGCGGTGGTCGAGGTGCGGCTGATGCTCTTCGCCATCAAGAAGGGGCCGTTCCACGAACAGGAGACGTTCGGCGAACCCAGCCCCGAAGCCCCGGCCGAGCGCGTTCCTGCGCCCGCCGTGGCCTGACCCAAGACCTTAGGACATCCGACAATGGATATTCCCCTCGACTTCGCCACCCTTCGTTTGATCTGGTGGGGGCTGCTGGGCGTGCTTCTGATCGCCTTCGCCCTGACCGACGGTTTCGACCTGGGCGTCGGCGCCCTTCTGCCCTTCGTCGCCAGGACGGATGAAGAACGCCGCATGGTGATCAACACCGTCGGCGCCACCTGGGAAGGCAACCAGGTGTGGTTTATCCTGGGCGGCGGCGCCATCTTCGCCGCCTGGCCCTTCGTCTACGCCGTCAGCTTCTCGGGCTTCTACCTGGCCATGTTCTTGGTGCTGTCCGCGCTGATCCTGCGGCCTGTGTCGTTCAAATATCGCTCGAAGCGGGCGTCGCCGAAGTGGCGGTCGTTCTGGGACTGGTGCCTGTTCATCGGCGGCTTCGTTCCGGCCCTGGTGTTCGGGGTCGCGGTGGGCAACGTCCTGCTGGGCGCGCCCTTCCATCTGGATGGCGACCTGCGGTCCTTCTACGACGGCACGCTGCTCGGCCTGTTCACCCCCTTCAGCCTCATCGCCGGCCTGTTGTCGGTGGCCATGCTGGTCCTGCACGGCGCGGCCTGGCTGTCGGTCAAGGCCGAGGCCGGCCCGGTGATGGAGCGGGCGCGTCTGTTCGGCACGGTCGCCGCTATTCTGGCCCTGATCCTGTTTGCGGTCGGCGGACTCTATGTCGCTTACGGCGGCCTTGGCTACCGGATCACCGGCGCGCTGGACGTCAACGGCTTCTCCAATCCGCTGCGCACGACGGTTCAGGCCGCGCCCGGCGCCTGGCTGGACAACTACGGCCGCTATCCGTGGATGCTGATCGCGCCGGTCCTGGGCTTTCTGGGCGCGCTGACCGGCCTGATCGGGATGTGGCGGCGGTCCGCGCCGCAGGCTTTCGGCGGATCTTCCCTGTCCGCCGTGGGCATCATCTCCACCGTCGGCCTTTCGATGTTCCCGTTCATCCTGCCCAGCTCGGTCAATCCTCAGTCCAGCCTGACGGTGTGGAACGCCTCGTCCAGCCATCTGACCCTGTTCATCATGCTGATCTGCACGGCGATCTTCCTGCCTCTGGTGCTGCTCTACACCGCCTGGGTCTATCGCGTGCTCTGGGGCAGGACATCGACCGCCGCCCTCAAGACCAATCCCGATCTGTACTGACCCTTAGGAGCGCAGAACCATGTGGTATTTTTCCTGGATCCTGGGGCTTGGCCTGGCCGTCGGTTTCGGCGTGCTGAACGGCCTGTGGCACGAGTTCCATCTGTTTGACGAAGGCGACGCCGGCCTGTCCACGCCCGACGCATCGAAAGAGGGCGATGTCCCTCTCTAGCCCCGCGCGCCTGTCCGTTCGCGACCTGATCGCGCGCTATGACGCCCATGCGCCACGCTATACCTCCTATCCGACGGCGGCACAGTTCACGCCTGCCGTCGGACCCGGCGAGTGGGCCGATTGGCTGGGGCGCGCGCCCTCCGATCAGCCGGTCTCGCTGTATCTCCACCTGCCGTTCTGCAAGCGGCTGTGCTGGTACTGCGGCTGCAACACCCGAGCGGTGAACCGGGCGGGCGTCATCTCCAGCTATGTCGATCTGCTGCTGCGCGAGGCGGATCTGGTTCTGGCCCGGATTGGCCGGCCGGTCCGTGTCGGATCAATCCATCTGGGCGGCGGCACTCCGAACATGCTGTCGCCGGACGATCTGGAAAGACTGTTCGCCGGTCTGTCCGCGCGGTTCGACCTGGGCGACTGTTTCGAGGTCGCCGCCGAGTTGGATCCCGAAGTCCTTACGCAGGAGTGGGTCGAGGCGGCGGGCCGCATCGGCCTGAGCCGCGCCAGTCTGGGGGTGCAGGACCTGTCGCCGCGTGTCCAGGCGGCGGTGAACCGGCCCGAGCGTTTCGAGACCATCCGCTGGGCGGCCGAAGCCTTGCGGGGGCAGGGCGTGAACTCCCTCAACCTGGATCTGATGTACGGCCTGCCGCTTCAGGCCGTCGAGAACGTCATCACCACCCTGGGCCAGGTCACGACGCTGAGGCCCGAACGGATCGCCCTGTTCGGCTATGCCCATGTCCCGTGGATGAAGCCGCATCAGCGGTTGATCAACGACGCCGACCTGCCGGACGCCGAAGCGCGCTTCGCCCAGAGCCAGGCGGCGACGCGCTATCTGGTCGGCAAGGGATGGCAGGCGATCGGGCTGGATCATTTCGCCCTGCCGCACGACGGGTTGGCGGCGGCGGACCGGGCCGGACGGCTGCATCGCAACTTCCAGGGCTACACCACCGACGCCGCAGACGTGCTGATCGGCCTGGGCGCCTCGTCGATCAGCCACACGCCCAAGGGTTTCGTTCAAAACCACGCGCAGGAACTTGACTGGCGCCGCGCTGTCGAGGCCGGCGACCTACCCGTCGCGCGAGGCGTCGCCCTGACCGAAGGCGACGCGTTCGTGAGCGAGATTATCGAGCGGCTGATGTGCGATTTCGTCGTTGATCTTGCGCCCATCGTTCGACGTCGCGGTCGGGACCTGTCGGACGTCGCCGGCGCCTGGTCCCTGTTGGAGCGCTTCGTCGACGATGGTCTGGTGCGGATCGACGGGACGGTGGTGGCGGTGACCGACCTGGGCCGTCCGTTCGTCAGGGCGGTTTGCGCCGCCTTCGATCCCGGTGCGGCGGCTCTTCAGCAAAGGCATGCGCGGGTGGTGTGAGTGGACAGATTGTCCACCCCCTGACCGATTTGCGCTGGATCAAGGCCGAGGTTTTCACCCGGGCGCACACCCCGCTCAGACGCCTGACAAAGGCCGCACGAGGCGGCCAGGGCGTCGGGGATCAGAAGATGAAGACCAAGACCCTGCTGCTTGCCGCCGTCGCCTTCACCGCCTGCGCGGCGCCGGCCTTCGCTCAGACATCCGTCGCTTGGGAGGCCCCGAAGAAGGGCGACTTCCTGGTGAGCGGGCGCGTCACCGACGTCTTCTCCCAGGCCGATGACGCCATCACCACAGCCGCGGGCGCCGACACCGACCTGAAGGTGGATGTGGGCGACAGCGTCATGCCAACCCTGGGCTTCACCTACTTCCTGACCGATCACCTCGCGGTCGAGGCGATCCTGGGCACGACTCGGCACGAAATCCGCGCCCAGGGCGGCGCAACGGACGTGGCCGTGCATGAGACCTGGGTCCTGCCGCCGGTGGTCACCCTGCAATACCGCCCGCTGGGTCAGGGCCGCGTCAGCCCCTATGTCGGCGCGGGCGTGAATTACATGCTGTTCTACAGCGGCAAGGACAAGAACGGCTTCACCGTCGATCTGAACGACGGTTTCGGCTACGCGCTCCAAGCGGGCGCGGACGTCGGCATTCAGGGGCCCTGGAGCCTAAACCTTGACGTCAAGAAGGTCTGGTTCGAAACCGACGCCAAGATCAACGACGGCGCCCTGAAGTCCAGCGTGACCCTCGATCCGTGGGTCTTGTCGTTGGGCGTCAGCCGCAAGTTTTAGCTGGAGCCCCTAGGGGTCGCCGACCTTTGTCCCATTGACTGAAACACCGATGCGGCGCTCTTTTTCCGAAAGAGCGCCAGGGAACATCAATGGTCGCGCAAACGGGAAACGGCCACGGCAAGCTGATAAAACAGGCGCTGGACGCCGCCGGAGGTGAGGCGCGTTCGGCCCTGGCGGCGTCATGGCGACGGTCGATGTCGCTTTATGGGCTCGATCCTGAGGATGAAGGCCGACCGAACACCCTGACAGACCAGGAGTTGCGCGAAGCCCGTGACGCCATGGAGCCGATGACTAGGGCGGCTCAGGATTCGCTTGACCGCCTGTTCCTGGCCGTCGGCGACACAGGATGCTGTGTTCTTCTCACCAACGCTGAAGGGGTGACCCTGGAACGGCGAGGCGCAGCGGCGGATGATGAGATCTTCCGCCGCTGGGGCCTATGGCCCGGTGCGGTTTGGTCTGAGGCGGTTGAGGGTACAAACGGCATCGGCACGGCTTTGGCCGAGCGTCGTCCGCTGACCATCCATCGCGATCAGCATTTTCACACTCGTAACACGGCGCTGAGTTGCACTAGCCATCCCATCTACGGTCCAACAGGGCGTCTGGCGGGCTTGTTGGACGTCTCGTCGTGCCGGACCGATGCGACGCAGGGCGTATTGGGGTTGATCGCGGCGGCGGTGGCGGACGCTGCGAGAGCGATCGAGGCGCAAACCTTCCGGCACGCCTTTCCTCAAGCGCGCATCGTGCTGACCGACGATGCGGCCGGACGAAACACGGCGGCTCTGCTGGCGGTTGACCAGGATGATCTGGTGGTTGGAGCGACGCGCGCCGCACGCCTCGCGCTCGCGATCACCGATGACCGGATCGCGAACCAGCTCGCGGCGTCGGAGGTGCTGGGCGTAGGCGCCGTGGAAGCCGATCTTCTGAACGCCGAACGCGGCGCGGTGCGTCGCGCGCTAGCGTTGAGCGGCGGCAATGTCTCGGCGGCCGCGCGCGCTCTTGGGGTCAGCCGCGCGACCCTGCACCGCAAGCTGCACCGGCTCGGCCTTTCTAACGCACCTTAGCAAGCGATCTGTCGCAGTTCTGCGACAGGTTTGCGCCGCAGCATGGCAGCGGCGTATGGCGTCACGTGCTCCGCAGGATGACCTTCTGATCCAAAGACGTCGACAATCGACGCCAGAGGACAACGCAGGAGGCCATCATGACCAAACCCGAGTTCAGCCGCGCCGCGACCCCCAAGTTCAGGGCGCGCTACGACAACTTCATCGGCGGACAGTGGGTCGCGCCCGTCAACGGCCACTATTTCGAGAACACCTCCCCGGTGAACGGCCGCGTCTTGTGCGAGGTCGCACGATCGGACGCGGCCGACGTCGAACTGGCCCTGGACGCCGCCCACGCCGCCAAGGACGCCTGGGGGCGAACCAGCGTCGCCGAACGCGCCGTCATCCTGAACAAGATCGCCGACCGGATTGAAGCCAATTTGCAAGCCGTCGCAGAGGCGGAGACCTCGGACAACGGCAAGCCGGTGCGCGAGACCACGGCCGCCGACATCCCCCTGGCGATCGACCATTTCCGCTACTTCGCCGGCTGCATCCGGGCGCAGGAAGGCGGGATTTCGGAACTGGACCACGACACGGTCGCCTATCATTTCCACGAGCCGCTGGGCGTGGTGGGGCAGATCATCCCCTGGAACTTCCCTATCCTGATGGCGGCCTGGAAGATCGCTCCGGCTCTGGCGGCGGGCAACTGCATCGTGCTGAAGCCGGCGGAGCAGACCCCGGCGTCCATCCTCGTGGTGATCGAACTGATCCAGGATTTGCTGCCGGCCGGCGTGCTGAACATCGTTTCGGGCACGGGGGCCGAGGTGGGCGAGCCGTTGGCCACCAATCCGCGCATCGCCAAGATCGCCTTCACGGGCTCGACTGCCGTTGGTCAGAAGATCATGCAGTATGCGACCCAGAACCTGATTCCGGTCACGCTGGAGCTCGGCGGCAAGTCACCGAACATCTTCTTCAAGGACGTGATGGATCACGACGACGCCTATCTGGACAAGGCGCTGGAAGGCTTCGCCATGTTCGCGCTCAATCAGGGCGAGGTCTGCACCTGCCCCAGCCGCGCTTTGATCCACGAGGACATTTATGAGGCCTTCATCGAGAAGGCGATCGCCCGGGTGGAGTCCATCGTTCAAGGCGACCCTCTGGACCCGGCGACCATGGTCGGCGCCCAGGCCTCGGACCAGCAGCTGAAGAAAATTCTCGGCTATCTGAAGCTGGGCAGGGAGGAGGGCGCCGAGGTCCTGACAGGCGGCGATCAGGCCGCGCTCAAGGATGATCTGGCCGGCGGCTATTACGTCAAGCCCACCGTGTTCAAAGGCACCAACGACATGAGGATCTTCCAAGAGGAAATCTTCGGCCCGGTCCTGGCGGTGACGACCTTCAAGACTTTTGAAGAGGCCATGGAAATCGCCAACGACACCGAATACGGCCTGGGCGCCGGGGTGTGGTCGCGCGACATGAACACCGCCTATCGCGCCGGTCGCGCCATTCAGGCGGGACGGGTCTGGACCAACTGCTATCACCAGTATCCAGCCCATGCGGCCTTCGGCGGCTACAAGAAGTCGGGCATCGGGCGGGAGAACCACCGCATGATGCTGGACCACTATCAGCAGACCAAGAACCTGTTGGTCAGCTACAGCCCCGACAAATTGGGCTTCTTCTGATCTGGGCGCAGGATGGCCGATCTTGGATTTGCCACCGTGCGTAGGATCCCATCATTAGCTACTTATCTCGGCGGGCCTGCAACTGATCACGGTGGCGCTGCCGCGAGTCGTCTGCACGGGGGACGGTTTTCGAGCCGCTAAACGTCAGCTTTCGAGCTTTGAGGCAATGGCCGCGTTTGGCGCCTTTAAGACCTGAGTGGGAATCGCCGTTTGTGACTGATGTCGGAAGTTCGCACCGTGCGCTCTGCGACAGTACACTGCACTATCGCTTCAGCCTCAATCCGGCTGGGTCTTCGTCTGGTTAGCCTCACTGCACGGGGCATATCGGCATTCGCGGCGCACACCTTGATCCTGAGAGTTATTGTGGGGCGGATCTCTGAGTTAGGAGTGCACGGGGGCGGCCAGTACCGCACGCCGAAGCAGCATGCCGTTCGTGGCTTTGATCTCGTCTTGCAATCAATCAATGCTGTCAGCGCCATCCTCACAACGCCAGGCACTGCGCATAGTTATCTCTTTAACGTGCACCACGTTCCTAATGCCGCGTTTTGACGGAAACGCCGCCGCCGCGCATCGTGACCCATGGGGGAACTGAAGTTGGCTCAAGGTGGTGGAAAATCGGAACGAGAGCGCGTTCGCTGGTTGGGGCATGAAATCTTGCCCCACGAGCAGGATGTTCGCGCTTGGCTTCGGCGATCGCTTGTGACCTCCAACGATGTCGATGATGTCATTCAGGAATCGTATTGCCGATTGGCCAACCTGAAGGCAGTGGAGCAGATCGAGAGTCCTCGCGCTTATTTCTTCCAGACCGCGCGGTCTGTCGTGCTTGAGCAGATGCGCCGCGCCCGCATTGTCCGGATCGACGCCGTGACGGAAATCGACGCCCTGCGCATCGAGTGGGACGAACCGTCGCCAGAGCGTATCGCCGGGGGACGCAAGGAACTCGAACGCGTAATGAAGATCGTCGCCACATTGCCCGAACGCAGCCGACGCATCTTCGAGATGCGCCGCGTGCTGGGGCTGTCTCAAAAGGAGATCGCGCGCCAGTTGGGCGTGTCAGAGAACGTGGTCGAGAACGAAGCTGCGCGCGCGTTGAAAGCCGTCCTGGCAGGCTTGGCAAATGCTGACGCTAATGTCGCCCCATCATCGACCGGGGAGCGGCGTGCATGAGCCGTGAAGCTTCCACAGAGATCGACGCGGCGGCGGCCAATTGGGCCGCTCGACTGGACGGAAACGTGATTAGCGCGTCCGACCAGGCGGCCTTGGACGACTGGCTGGCTGGCGACAGCCGTCGTGAGGGCGCTTTGTGGCGGGCGCGGGCGGTCATGGCCTTGATGGTCGAGCCCATGCCTCAGACCCAAACGCACCGGGTGCCGGCGAAGCCCGACCGCCGCGTGCTTCTCGGGGGGATGGGATTGGCGGCGGCTGTCGCGGCCGGGGTCGTTCTGACGCCGATCTTGTCGCGTCAGCGCTACCGGACCTTGGTGGGCGAGATTCGCCGCGTGCCCTTGGCCGACGGGTCAATGGCGGCGATAAACACCGACACGACATTGGACATCCGCTTTCAGAAGGCCGAACGCGCCGTGACCCTTGATCAGGGAGAGGCGTGGTTTCAGGTCGCAAAAGATCGAGCGCGGCCTTTCGTCGTGGCGGCGGGCGATGTCCGCGTCCAAGCGGTCGGCACTGCCTTCTCAGTTCGCCGCAAGTCCGGCGGGGCCGAAGTTCGCGTGACGGAAGGCGTCGTGGAGGTCTGGAGCGACAAGGGCGCTGGAAAAATGCGCCGCCGCGTCGCCGCCGGTGAACAGGTTTTCGTCAGCGACCAGGCCGGCGCGTCCAGTCCGGTGAAGCGTCCGCTGGAAATGGACCGGGCTCTGTCTTGGCGAGAAGGGCAGATTGTTCTGGATGGCGACACGATCGGCGCGGCGGCAGCTGAGTTCAACCGCTACAACAACCGCAAGATCGTGATCGTCGATCCGGATCTGGAAGGCCGTACCGTGGTCGGATGGTTCCGCACCAACGAACCGGAAAGCTTCGCCCAGGCGGTGGGCGTCGCCCATGACGCGAGCGTGAAGCTGGGCGCAGATGTCATCATGCTGGGTGGCGCGGGATAAATCTTTTTCGTCCGGCGACGGAAAGTCGATCGTCGAACATCGAGACTCTTGGAACCCTCGAAGAAGGGTCCGGGAACCAGGAAACAGAAAAAGGGAGGGCCGACGCATGGCCATGTCGCGAAACCAAGGCGCGAAGGCGTCGCTGATGATCGCCGTCAGCACGATGGCGCTGGCCGGCGCCGGCGCCGCTCAGGCTCAGGCCAGACAGTTCAATGTCCCTGCGCAGCCTGCCTCGACCGGCGTGCCGGCCTTCGCACGCCAAGCGGATCTTCAAATCCTGGCGTCGACCGAAGCGGTCGCAGGGCAACGGACCGCCGCTGTGCAGGGCGTCTATTCGGTTGATCAGGGGCTGGGCCGGCTCCTGCAGGGCAGCAACCTGGTGGTGGCGTCCAACAACGGCCGCACGGCAGTGCTCGCCGGCGCGAGCGTCGCGCCCCAAACCGTCGCCCAGGGGAGCGAGGTCGAAGACCAGGCGGACGAAGTTGAAACTATCGTGGTAACCGGTTTCCGTGCGTCACTGGGCAGCGCGCTCACGGCCAAGCGACGAGCCAATGGCGTCGTGGACGTAATCAAGGCCGAGGACATGGCCGATTTTCCGGACGCCAACCTTGCGGAGTCCATTCAACGGGTGCCTGGCGTCTCCATCGCACGCGACGCTGGCGAAGGCCGTCAGATCACGGTGCGAGGGCTGGGGCCGCAATTCACGCGCGTGCGCATCAACGGCGTCGAGGGACAGAGCACCGCGTCGGGCACGGACAGCTCAGGCGGCGCCAACCGCAACCGAGCCTTTGACTTCAATGTCTTCGCGTCCGAGCTTTTCAACAGCATCACGGTCCGCAAGACCGCCTCGGCCGAGACGGAAGAGGGGTCGTTGGGGGCTACGGTCGATCTGCAAACTGGCCGACCGTTCGATTACGCCGGCGCCAACCTCGTGCTGTCGGGCCAATATGGCTACAACGACTTGTCCCAAGAATGGGACCCGCGGTTCGCCGTTTTGGCCAGCAACACCTGGATGGATGGACGTCTCGGAGCCCTCGTCTCGGGCGCCTACACCAAGCGTCGTCTACTGGAAGAAGGACATGGTTCCGGCGGCTGGCTCAACGGGACCGAGGCTGGGGGCTATAACCCCGCATCACCCTTTGCCGATGCGAGGCGGGCCGATGTCTATACGCCTCGTTTTCCGCGCTACGGACGCCTGACGCACGATCAGGAGCGCTTAGGCCTGACGGGATCCGTGCAGTTCCGCCCGCAGGAACAGACGTTGATCAATCTCGATCTGCTCTACTCCGACTTCAAAGCCACCCGTCAGGAAAACTGGCTGGAAGCCCTGTCCTTCGCCCGCAACGCGTCGCAGGGCGGCCGACCAGAAATCATCGTGCGCGACGGCGTCATCGATGCCAACGGCGACATGGTCTACGGCTTGTTCGATGACGTCGATGTGGAGACTGAAACTCGCTACGACGAGCTCGACACCAAATACACGCAAGGGACACTGAGCCTGGAGCACGCGTTCAGCGACCGGTTTAGGATCAAGGGCTTGGTGGGCTATTCCAAGTCTGATTTTGACAATCCGATCCAGACGACGGTCATTTTGAACCGCGAAAATTCGGACAACTATTCATACGACTATCGCGAAAACCGCAACGCGCCATTGATCCGGTTCGGTTATGACGTGACCGATCCGCTGGCCTACAACTTCGGGGCCGCGCGCTCGGAAATCCGCCTACGGCCGCAGGGCGTCACCAACACGATCAAGACCGCGCAACTCGACGGCGGCTACGATCTGACGCCGTCGCTGACGCTAAAGGCCGGGGTTAACTACAAGGAATACGAGTTCGACTCCTGGGCGCTGGCGCGGGTCAACGAAGGCGTGGTGCCGCAACTGCCTGCTGGCGTGACCCTGGCCAGCCTGACCGAATTGGTCAGCGGGTTTGGTCGCAATCTTGGCGCACCGAACGGCACCGTCACCAACTGGATCGCGCCGAACCTCAACGCCTTTGCCGACCTGTTTAACATTTACAGCGGCACGGGGCTGTTCGAACTCAGCGGCGCCTCCAACGCCAATGCGCGTGGCAACATCCGCAATGTGACCGAGAAGGACTCGGCCGCCTATCTGCAGCTCGACTTTGACACCGAACTTGGAGGCGTTCCGGTACGCGGCGACATCGGTGTGCGCTACGTCAAGACGAAACAGAGCTCGACCGGCTATCAACTGGTCGCCGGCGCGGCGCAGCAGACGACCGTCGATCGCGACTATGACGACGTTCTACCGGCGCTGAATCTGACGGCCGAAGTCACGCCGGACTTTCTGGTGCGGTTCGGCGCCGCCAAGGTCATGACCCGCCCAAACCTGGGCAGTGTGACGCCGGGCGGCAGCCTCAGCACGGTCGGCGTGTTCAGCGTCAGCTCGGGCAATCCGTATTTGGATCCCATCCGCGCCACGACCTACGATTTGTCGGCGGAATGGTATTTCGCGCCTGACGCCCTGCTGTCAGTCGGCCTGTTCTACAAGGACATCGAAAGCTACATTCAAACCTCTCGAACGTCCCAGCCCTTCAATCAATCCGGCCTGCCGCTGGAGTTGCTGAACGGCCTGGGTGTTTCGGCCAGCGACGTCTTCCTGTTCAGCCAGCCGGTGAACACCGAAGGCGGTCCGCTGAAGGGAATCGAGATCAGCTACCAACAGCCCTTCACCTTCCTGCCCGGGCCGTTCGACAATCTCGGCGCCATCTTCAACGTCACGCTGGTGGACTCCAAGATCAGCTATATTTCCTCGCGATCGCCGACGGGCTTCGTCGAAAATGATCTGCTCGGCCTTTCGAAGACCGCCTACAACGCCACCCTCTATTACGAAGACGATCGGTTCAGCGCCCGCGTCTCGGCCGCCTATCGCGATCGCTATCTGACCGCGGTCCCCAGCGGCACCAGCACCAATGACATCGATGGCGTGCGTGACATCGTGACGGTGGACGCCTCGGCCTCCTATGCCTTGACGGACCGCATCAAGGTGACGTTCGAAGGCTTGAACCTGACCGACGCCTTCAATGAGCAGTACACGGACAGTCGCCGGGATAGCATCTACGTCTATTCGCACACTGGAAGGCAGTACAACTTCGGCGTCCGCTACACCTTCTAAGACACTCCCACCTCCCCCGGGAGACTGGGCGCTGAAAGGCTCGCCGGTCAGCGCCCTCTTTTTCCATTCGGAGCCAGCATGCGTTTGTCCCTTTCGCGCCGTCAGGCGCTCGCAACCGCCGTCGCCCTACCGATCATGGCGTCCGGTCGATCCTGGGCTGCGACGGCTGGATACGACGCTGTGGTTGGGACTGAGGATGCCGGTCGTCGGGTCGGCGCGCCTTCCTATCCCACCCTTTCCGCCGCCATCGCCGCCGCACCGGCGGACGGGCGAAAGCCGTTCCGCATCCTGATCACGCGCGGCATCTGGACCGAGCAAGTTGTGGTCGATAAGCCCTTCGTTCATCTGATCGGCGAGGATCGGTCAGGCTCGGTGATCAATCACCTGGCGGCATCGGGATTGGCGGCGCCAGATGGGCGGATGTGGGGCACATTCCGCACCCCGACCCTGTTCGTTCGCGCGCCCGATTTTCGCGCCGAGAACCTGACGATCAATAATGCCTTCGACGGTCTGGCGGAAATGACCAAGCCGAACGGCCTGCACTCTCACAATGGCGCAGGGCCCCAAGCCGTGGCTCTGATGATGGACAAGGGGTCGGATCGCGCGGTCATCCGGAACTGCGATATTCTCAGCTATCAGGACACCTTGTTCCCCGATGCGGGCGCGACGCTGTTCGAAAAATGCCTGATCACTGGCAGCTATGACTTCATCTTCGGCGGCGGGCGCGCCTGGTTCGAACGTTGCGAAATCCGATCGCGACTGCGTCCCGCCGATCCGGTCGAAGGCTATATCGCCGCGCCAAGCACGCCGATCGAGCAGGACTACGGCTTTGTCTTCCACGATTGCCGTCTCACCAGGGACGCCGGCGTCCTGCGGCATTCCGTGTTTTTGGGACGCCCTTGGCGACCGTCCAGCACCTTCCCTGATGGTCGGTACGGCGATCCGAAGTTTGTCGGCGCAGCGACCTTCCTCGACTGCTGGATGGACGACCATATCGCGCCGGCGGGTTGGACCGAGATGTGGTACACCGGCCGCGATGGCAATCCCCGCACCATGCTTCAGCCCGAAGACGCCCGTTTCGCCACCTTCGGATCGCGGGGGCCTGGCCGTGCAGATTTCTCACGTGGCAAGCGTTTGACGCTCCAGCAGGCGAGGCGAATCGATAGAGACGCCGTGATCGGCGACCGATTCTAGAACTGAGCTGCCTAGCGACGTGACGCCTATGCGCAACGCTTTATCTCTAAAATGTAAGGAAGATTTATCTTAACATATAGGAGTGTCGCGCGGCATGGCCAGAATGGGCTGAGCTGACCGCCCAGCGTCTTCTTATCGTCTGACAAAGATTTAAGTAGATAGGTCGGTTATGGTTTCGGTCCATTTGAGCCGTCCAATCAAGGCCTATCAGTTAGGTGTTCCAACCCTTTCCGTTTGAGCAGGTGCTGCGAGATCGCATCGAGCGCCCGGCACTCTGATTTCAACGGCCTTCAGCAGCTCTGAGAAGATAAACCCATCCCTTGAGGACTTGAGACCATTATCGCACACAGGAACGAATAGCCGCGGCATAGCTTTGACCTTCAGGCTTTACGCCATGGACCGATCCGAGGGGGATCGGGTTGTCGATCACGGCGGTACGGATGCGCATCGGCGTCATCGCACATCTCAAATATCCGATCGCAGAACCCTTCGCCGGCGGGCTGGAGATGCATACCCATCTGCTCTGTCGCCAACTGCGGCTGAACGGTCATGACGTCACTCTGTTTGCAGCGACCCTGTCCGACCCCGAGTTGGGCCTGGAGGCGATCTGCGATCAGACGGAAATCGCCAAGGTCGGGACGGCGGAGGCGGGCGACGTCGCCTTCTTCCGAGAGCATCACGCCTATCTGTCGTTGATGAGTCGGCTTCGACGCAGTGCGTTCGACGTCATCCACAACAACAGCCTGCATTATCTGCCGGTCTCGATGGCCGAGACCTTGCCGATGCCGATGGTCACCACGCTCCACACGCCGCCATTTTGCTGGTTGGAAAGCGGTATCCGCGAAGCGAGCGCGCCCTTCGCGCGGTTTGTCGGCGTTTCCGAGGCGATGCGGGAACAATGGAGCGCAGTGCGGCCGATCGATCAGGTCATTCTGAACGGGATCGACCTGGAGCGCTTTCCGTGGCGTGCGAGTCACGACGACCCTGGGCATTTGATCTGGTATGGGCGGATCGTGCCCGAGAAGGGTCTGCATCTGGCGCTGGACGCGGCGGCATTGGCGGGTGTCGCCCTGCGGTTCGCGGGCCCGATCCTGGATCAAGCCTATTTCGATGCCGAGATCGCTCCGAGGTTGACGCGCGAAACCACCTATCTCGGCCACCTCGATCACGAAACGCTGTCGAAGGAGATCGGGCAGGCGGCCGCCTTCGTCTGCACGCCGCGCTGGGACGAACCCTACGGGTTGGTGGTGGCCGAAGCGCTGGCGTGCGGCACGCCCGTCGCTGCCTTCGCGCGCGGCGCCATTACCGAGATCTGACTCCCGACTGCGGCGCCTTGGCGCGTCCGGACGATGTGCAGGATTTGGCGCGCGCAATCGCCCAGGCGGTCGGCCTGTCTCGGTCGGCCTGCCGCGCCCGCGCCGAGGCGGCCTGCGATGTGCGCCGGATGATCACCGCCTATGAAAAACTCTATGGCGAGATGATTCAGGCGGCTGCGGCAGGGCAGATGCAGGCCAATGACGCGCTGGAAGATCGGCTAATCGCATGACGGGCGAACCTGCCTTCTGCGTTTGCGTGCCCGTGCGAAATGAGGAACGGCGTCTTCCCGTGCTTCTGGCCGCCCTGGCCGCACAGAATCTTCCGGGTAGGATTTCGATCGCGCTCTGCATCAATAACTCCACGGACGGTTCGCTCCATCAGGCGCAGGCAGCGGCCGATCGGTGGAAGGATCGACTGGACATCGTCGTCGATCTGCAGACCTTCCCGGAGCATCGCGCGCATGCCGGCGGCGCGCGGCGCGCGGCCATGTCCGTCGGCCTCGAGCGTCTCGCAGATCAACCCAATGGCGTTCTGATCTCGACGGACGCCGACACGCGGCCGCCGCCGAACTGGCTGTCCGCCAATCTCGCATGCATCGTGTCAGGAGCGGATTTGGTGGGCGGGCGGCTGGTGCTGGATGAAGCGGAGACGATCTCTGCGGATGTCGCGGCTCTGCGTCGACTATGGGACGCCTACTGGCGTGAAGTTCGCGCGATCGAGGACGAGATCGACCCTTCGCCCCATGATCCGGCCCCTCGGCATGGCGATCACACCGGGGCCAGCCTCGCCATCACGGCGGCGGCCTATCTGTCAGCCGGCGGCGTGCCCGAACAGCCGACAAGCGAGGACCGGGCGCTTGTGATCGCCGCTCTAGCGCAGGGGGCCAGGCTTGTTCATCCCTTGGCGGTGTGGACCCGAGTGTCGGCACGAACGACGGGCCGCGCCGCCGGGGGGATGGCGGACGATATGACCCGCTTGTTCGATCAGGCGCGGAACGGCGGTCCGATCATGGCGCCGGACTTTTCGCATTGGCGACAGCGGGCGAGCTGGCGCCGGGATCAGCGTCACGACGCGGCGAGCGCCAGGCGGCTGCCGGCATTGGAAACCCAGCTGCCCGCCATGCCGCTCGACTTGGATTTACGAGGTTGGGCCGACGGCCTTGAGAGAGCCGCAGCGTGAGGGCTCCGATCGGATACTATGTCCATCACCAGGGCGACGGCCACCGCCAGCGCGCACTGGAAATCGCCGCCGCTGCGCCCGAGCGATTTGTCCTGCTTGGAACGGGATTGAAAGGACGAACCGAAGACATCGCCTGCGTGGATCTGGAGGATGACAGGCCCCACGAGGGAGACCGCTTCTCCGGCCGTGACGAGGCGCCTGTCCGGCCTGAGGCGCTGCATTACGCCCCCTATTACCATGCGGGCGTCCGGGCGCGGACCGCCCGGTTCGCCCAGTGGATCAGCGACGCCAGGCCGGCCTTGATGGTGATCGATGTGTCGGTCGAAATGGCGATGCTGGCTCGGCTGTGTGCGACGCCTGTGGTCTATGTCCGCCTCGTGGGCGATCGATCGGATCCGGCGCATCTGGACGCCTTCAGCGGCGCAGAAGCCTTGCTTGCGCCCTTCCATAAGCGGCTGGATGGGGCGAGGACTAAAGAGGTACGGGACAAGACGCACTACTTCGCCCCCCGGCGCAAATCAGGATTGAAGCGTGGATCAGGCGTTTTGGTCGTTCATGGGCGGGGTGGCGATCCGCTGGATGGCGCCAAGCTGGCGGCGGCTGCGGAGGCGACGCCCGGGAAGATGTGGACCGGTGTCGGGCCGATCGAGCCGCCGCCGATCATTCCGCCAAACCTGAAGCTGGCGGGCTGGATCGACGCCCTCGGCGACGAGATCGACAAGGCGGAGGTCATCGTCGGAGGCGCGGGAGACGGCCTGCTGAATGCGGTGATTTCGGCCGACAAGCCCTTTGTCTGTCTTCCCGAGCCTCGCGCCTATAATGAGCAGATCGCGAAGGCCGAACGGTTAGCGGTGCTTGGCGCCTCGATCGTCCTGGCGCAGTGGCCGCAGGCGCAGCAATGGCCGAGCATCCTTCAGTCAGCACTCGCACTGTCGCCCGCTGATCGGCAGCAGATCAGCGGGCAGGGACTCGGCGCCGCCGGACTCTGGCTTGTCGATCTCGCATCAGAGCTCGAGGCACGCCGATGACAGCCTTGGAAACAACGCCGACCGCGTCATCGCCTCTAGACCTTGAGGTTAGATTGGCGGCGCTGGGTGCGCGCTACGACGCCGCGCCGCGATATCCCGCCGAAAGTTTGACGCTGCTCGTCTCGGAGGGTTGGGGTCGACGGTTCGCTCCGGTCCAAAGCGGTGGAACGGCCTATGACGATCCAGTCCAAAAGGCCTTGGCCTTGATGGGCGCTCTACGAAGCGTGGGGCGGTCGGATCTCAGCGTCGGCCGATTGTTCGAAGGACACGTCAACGCCCTGGCGCTGTTCGACTGGTACGCGGACCCGGCCCAGAAGGCTTGGCTGGGCAAGGTCCTTGCGCAGGGCGGCTGGTTCGGCGTGTGGGCGACGGAGCCGCCGCCCGGCGTTCGTCTGGTCGGCGACCGGCTGCAGGGCGCCAAGATGTTCGCGACCGGCGCGGGCGGCCTGGAATATGCCATCATCACCGCCCAGCCGGTACAGGGCGAACGCCAGCTGATCGTCGTGCCGGCGAACGACCCGAAGAGGGCTGATTTGAGCGGGTGGCGCGTCCGCGGCATGCGCGCGACGACCAGCGGGCGCTATGAGGTGACCGGGTTGATGGTCAATGCCGATCAGCGGCTCGGAAGACCCGGAGACTATGATCGCGAACCGCATTTCACGGCCGGGGCGTGGCGGTTTACGGCGGTGCAGTTGGGCGGCGTCGAAGGCCTGGTCATGGCGATGCGCGACGCACTGTCAGACGCCGCCCGCGCCGATCCCATCCAGCGCGCGCGCTTCGCCGATGCGGTCGTTGCGACGCGGACGGCTTGGCTTTGGGTCCGCGAAGCCGCGATCCGCGCGGCGTCCGAAGCGCCGGACGCCGGGGATTTCGCCCGCGCCACGAGAGGCGTCGTCGAACGCAGCGCCCTGGATGTAATGGAGTTGGCGGCGCGGTCGGTCGGGACACGCAGCGCCTTCGACGGCGAGCGCATCGACAAGATCACCCGTGATCTCAGCCTCTATCTTCGGCAGGCCGGACCCGACTATGCGAAGGACCAGGCGGCCAAGACCTGGCTGGATCGCGATCTCTGGGGCGAGGGCGACGCCCTATGGTGAACGAGAAAACCGGCCGGCTGGCGACCCTGGCGCTGGAGCGTTCGCCATGGCGATCCGCGCGGTGGCTGGTCATCGCCCCGCATGCCGACGACGAGACGCTGGGCGCCGGCGCCTTGATCCATCAAGCGTCCGAGGCCGAGCGGCTGGCGGGCGTCGTGATCCTGACCGACGGTGCGGGTTCGCACGATCATCCGGATTTGGCGTCCCGAGCGAGGCTCGTCCGGACCCGACGCCTGGAGGCAGGGCGCGCCGTTCGACGGTTGGCGGGGGATGGGGCGGCGCCCCCTGTGTTTCTGGATTGGCCCGACGCCCAGCCCGCTTCTGCCGGCAGCATGATGTTCGAAGCGAGCGCGCGTCGTCTCGCGGCTTTGTGCCGCGAGCGGCGCGTCGATGCGATCGCCGTGACGGGTCCTGACGATCCCCATTGCGATCACCAGGCGGCGGCACAGCTTGCCCGCCGCGCAGCCGGTATGGCTCGCCGGCCGGTCGCCGTTTTCGATTATATCGTGTGGGGGGCGGCTCCGTCCGAGACGAAGCTGCGGATTACGACGCGACCTCTAAGGGCCGGCTTGAGGGCCTATGCCTTGTCGGCCCATCAGAGCCAGTTGACGCCGATGCTTGGACCGGGGTTTCGGCTCGAGACGCAGAGGAGGCTGCAGGCCGCCTCGGACACCCTGTATCGGCGCGACGCCTATGGCTGAACGCTCGCTTCCCGCCGCCTATTTCGAAGGCATCTTCGCCGGGGACGCCGATCCGTGGGATCTGGCCTCCAGCCCCTATGAGGCCGCCAAGTTCGATCGCACCATCGCCGCCCTTTCGACGCGGCGAGCAGCTTTTGCGCTCGAGGTCGGTTGTGCCGGCGGCGTCCTGACCGAGCGGCTGAGCACAGTCTGCGATCGTCTGTTGGCGATCGACGTCAGCCCGACCGCCCTGGAAAGGGCGCGCCAGCGTCTGTCGGGGCGGCCGAACGTCCGGTTCGCGGCCGCGGCCTTCCTCGCGACTGTCCGGTTCTGGACGGGCTGGATCTCGTCGTCCTGTCCGAGGTGGCCTACTACTGGAGCGACGCCGATCTGGACCTCGCAGCGCGACCCATCGCCGACGGGTTGGTTGAGGGGGACGCATCCTTCTGGTGCACTGGACCGGCGAGACCGACTATCCCCAAACCGCCGACGACGCCGTGGAACGCCTGTGGCTCGGATTGTCGGACATTATGAAGGTGGATCTCGCCGAACGGCATCCGAACTATCGCCTGGATTTGTGGAGCCGCCGATGACCAGCCTGTCCGCGCTCACGCTGGTTCGCAACCGGCAGGCGCATCTGGACCGATTGGTCGAGGGATTGATGCTCAGCGTCACGCCGCCCGACGAACTGGTCGTCATCGACATGAGCGATGCGCCGGTGACGCCGCCGCCGGTGGATTTTCCAGTCCGCATCGAACGTCTGGCGGGCGACGCCTTGCCTTTGGCCGCCGCCCGAAATCTGGCGGCCGCCTTGGCATCAGGCGATAACCTACTGTTTCTGGACGTGGATTGCATCGTGTCGTCGGCAGTTTGCGGCCGGATGCAGGCCGTGCTCGCCGAGCATGACGCCGTCGTCTGTCCAGAGGTGCTCTATCTTCCCGCCGGAGCCGTTCGTCCGGGCCCCCTGTCGGAAGTCGATCTGAGGGCCGCCGGACGACCCCATCCCGTGCGCCCCTTTCCACGGGAAGGCGAAAGCCCGGAGGGCAATCCGGGCCTGTTCTGGTCTCTGGCTTTCGCGCTCCGCCGCTCGACCTTCGATCGGATCGGCGGGTTCGACGAGACCTATGTCGGCTACGGCGCCGAAGACACGGACCTGGGTTTTCGCATCGCGCGAGAGGGCCTGCCGCTCCTCTTCGCCGGCGGCGCGCCAGTCTTCCACCAGCACCATGAGGGCTATGATCCGCCCCTGCAGCATTTCCGCGCCCTGATCGCCAACGCCAATCGCTTCCACGCCGCCTGGTCGATCTGGCCGATGGACGGTTGGCTAAGGGCGATGGCGGATATCGGACTGGTCGACTGGTCGTCGGATGAACTGACCATTTGCCGGGACCCAACGCCGGCAGAAATCGCCGCCGCACGAAAAGATCCTGCAAATCCCTTTTAGGACTACGGTCTTTCAGAGCGCAGGCTCGCCGTACGAATGAAACTCAACAAGCCGACGCAGTTCAGTGTCCGTCTTCTCTAGTGAGGAAGCAATCTTGATCAGGCGACCCACGCATCGGACCGTTACTGCGAAGTTGGCTTGGTCGCTGAGCTCATGGCTTTGACCGAAACGTGCGCTTCAACGCCGTCAGTCTTGCCGCTCAAACCCGGTACCTCATCGAGCTGGCGAAGACTGGTGAAACGACCTCTTTCCTCACGATAGCGAACGATTTCGAACCCGTGGCCGCGCAACATCTCAATCCCGTCCAAAGTATCGGCGCTGGCGATGTTCAGGTCGATCATCTCTCGTCTCCCTCAGGTCTGCCCGCCGGCCGGTGTCCGAGGGCGAAGTCGATGGCTTCGATATCGACCTTCAGCTTCACCAGATCACGGACGCGCTCGTGGTCGCCGGACGTCGGGGCGGCCACGGCGGTCGACCACACTTCGGTTGTCAGCTGCTCGCGGATGGCCAGAAGCTGTGCGGCCACGGCATCGTTGTCTCGGGTCATCGACACTATTTCAGGTCGGCGATCGCCTCGCCGGCCTCTTCTTCCTCGAGAAGAGCGGCGTTGTCGGCGTTTGCCGACAGGCGCACCCGATTGCCTTCAACCTCGGCGACCAGACCGCCCGAGAGGTAGTGGTGGTGACCACTATGCGATCCGCTGTCGGCCTTGGTGAGCTTGATGCGATCGCCTTCGACCTTATCGACGGTGCCGAGATGGACGCCGTCGGCGCCGATCACTTCCATATGCTCTTTGATGTTCGAGAGGTCGGTCATGGTGGGTCTCCGTTTGCCTACGCCATCAACGAGGCGCGACACGCGGCGTTCCAGAGACGAAAGCGTCGTAGCGGGTAATGCGGCTGCGATAAGGGCGTCTGCGCTGGGCGTTGGGCGCTGGCGACAGGCTCACCGATAAGACCGGCGGCTCGCCCGCACCATTTCCTCGACCCAGTTGATCAACAGGGTGGCGTAAAGGCGCTGATGGGCGGGATCGCGCATCGCATGGGTCGCCTCGGCGATGATCCTGTGGCTGAACGAGTTCGCGTCCTTGAAGGCGGCCTGATAGGAGGCGATGACTTCTGGCGGAATGCGATCGTCCTTGCCCGACTGCACGATGAGGACGTCGCCCTCGAACGCGGCGCAGGCCGAGAGCGCCTTGTCTTCCTGCGGCGTTCGCAGTTGCTGTCGATAGGCGCGCACCGCGTCCTTATCGAGCTTGGCCTTGGGGACCTCCCAGTGCGCGTCCGGATAAAGGGCCGGGACACGCAGCGCCAACCAGCGCACGTCACGGATGCTCGTCAGCAGAGCCGACAGATAGCCTCCGTAGCTCGTGCCGATCACGCCGATCGCACCGGGATCGATCAGGGGCTGGGACGCCAAGTAGTCATAGGCCGCGGTCACGTCGTCGAACCCGTTCTGCCGGGTGACCTCGTCTCGGCTCGCATCGCTCTCGGCATGGCCTCGAAGGTCGAAGGTGAAACAGATGCAGCCCAGTCGAGCGAGATCCTCGGCCAGGCCAAGATCCTCTTCCTGATCGCCGCCCCAGCCGTGGACAAACAGAAATCCCGGCACGGGGGCTTCCGGCGTCAGAAGCGTGCCGGTCAGCTTCTGTCCGTCGACAGACAGTCGGACTTGCCCTTCCTCGACGGTGTCAGGTTCAGTCACGCTGTCCTCGTCACATATTTCGTCATCGGCCCGACCTTGGGGTCCTCACCCCGGAAATAGACGACATCCTCCGGTCCGACATCGGCGAGGCCGTACACCTCGACCGTGGCGGTTTCGACGGAAGTCAGCGCCGGCGACGCCGCGAAGGCCTCGATGGCGGCGATTTCCGCGCCCGTCGCGCCGCCGACCCGCCACGACTGCTCCAGAACGCCTACTCGCCTTCGCCCTCGCGCATCCTTGCCGGCGAGGACATCGTAGTTCCGGCGGGTCAGAACCAAGTCCGGATAGGCGCGCTGGGCGGCGTCGTCGAACACGGCGGCGCAGCGCACTGCTTCCACCGCCTCGGGGGTCAGTCCGAGGTGGGTCAGTCGGTCGAGATCGCCTCTCACGCACCTCAGTCGTGAACCGCCGTACACCTCCCGCCCTTTGTGATCGGTCGTTTCCCGTTGATCGCCAACGTAGCTGATGCGCAGTCCGCCGACCGACAGGGTTCCAACGCTGTAGGTTTCCACGCCGAGCAGGTTTTCCTCAAGGACGACGCCGAAGGCGGCGATTTGCGCTTCGTCCTGATCGGCGATGACGGCGACGAGCGCTTCAGGCGTTTCGACGACCGTCTGGCCCAGCCCTGCCTTGGCCAGGACGTCCTTGACGCGGACAGGCCCGGTCTTGAGGAGGCGTCGACCAGCTTCGATCGCGTCGGCGACGGAGAAGGCGGTGTAGCCTTCCAGAGCCGCATCGCCCAAACGGTCGGCCATGGTGTTGGACCAGCCGGCTGGGCAGGTCGCGGACCGATCGATCAGGCCGTGGGTGATCGCCTTGGTCGCGATGAAGCGGTGGGGCACGCGGCCGCCCAACAGATTGCCTGCGGTGAAGACGGTGCGCGAGGTCATGTCTTCACCGATCAGGGTGTCGCGAGGCACCAGCAAGACATCGGGTCCGACGTCTTCCGCGTCTTCGACCACATCAATGATCGGGAGCCGCAGAAGGCGCGCCAGGCGAGAGACCAACATCGCTCTGGACGCCTGATCGTGCAGATTGCCCGGATTGTGCCCGTCCGGATCGAACAGCGCGATGCCGGCGAGGGCGGCCGCATTGGTGAACGAGGGCATCGGGGCGACGCCCAATGGATCGATGATGGTCATGACGGTCAGTGCTCCCTGCAAAGGGTCAACCCCACGAGCGATCAACGGTTCAGCCGGCTCGCCCATTCTTTTCACAGGACCCGGAAGGTCATCGTTGGGAGGCCAGGCTGATGCCACGACAGGGCGGAAATCAGCTTTCCTGACGCCTAGTGCGGGCACCGACGTGATCATCTAGAGGTGCGTTTTCGCACAAAGGAACGGTGGCCCAGGGGGCGTCGTTGCCCATCCATGAGCGACCTGACAGCCAATATCGTGGGTACAGCGGCGGCGGTCTGCTCGATTACGAGCTTTGCGCCCCAAGCCCTCAAGATTTGGAAAGAGCGCGACGCGTCTTCGGTCAGCCTCAAGACCTATTCGCTTACCGTCACCTGTTTCATCCTCTGGGTGGTCTATGGCGTCATGACCCAAGCCTGGCCGGTGACGGTGTCGAACAGTTTTGCCCTGATCATGGCGGCGTCCGTCCTGATCATGAAGTGGCGATTTCGCGATGGCGATCCTGACGGGCATTAGGTCGCATACACCCGCTACCGCCTATCCTTCGCCTTGCCCGTGCCTGTCAGACGTGGCCCGGTTACAACCGGTATTGCTGGGGAGAGCCATGCAGACATGCTAGTTGTCCGATCAACAAGCGGCAGCCAAGGCCGACGGTCAGCAATTCCGAGACAGCGCGGACCACTCGAGATTGACATTGACCCCGGTCGAAAGGCGTCAGCCGAAGAGCCCGTGGAGCCACCAGCTGAGATCGCCGGTCTGAGACTGTTCGCCATCGCCGCGTCGAAAGACCCAGAAGCGCGCGCCAGCTTCGTCCTCCAGCTGGAAATAGTCGCGCACCGCATCGCGTTCGCTGTCACGCCGCCACCATTCTCCGAAGATCCGCTCAGGGCCGTCAGCGCGCCTGACGCGATGACGAACGCCGCGCCAGCTGAAGGCGACCGGCGGCTGATCGGGCAGAAGCGCAACGGCCTCGATGGCTTCAGGATGGGCGAGCAGGCGGGAGGGGCGCGGCCAGCGGCGCGTCCATGTTTCCGACACCGGCGGCGCGGTCGGCGATAGTTTGCGGATCGAGCGTTCGGGCACGTCGCTCTGCGCCGGGGCCAGTCGATACAGGTTCTGCGGGCCGAAACGATTGGCGAGCAGATCGACGAGATCGCCGATGTCGGGCGTCGCCGGACCGCCCAGATCGTCCGCGTTCGGCGACCAGTCCAGCGGCAGGACAACCGGCGCCGCCAGGACCATAGCCTCCACGCCGAGACCAGGATCGACGGTTTCGATCTTGTCGCACAGCAGGCGTGTGAGCCGCGCGACATCGCGGACGGGGCGCGCCAGGCCGACGCGGATGGCTTCGGTCCGGTTGTCGATCCGTTCGAACTGGAGGTCGAGCCGGGAGGCGCCCAGCCCTTGAGCTTCGAGCGCACCGCTCAGGGCTTCGACCAGTTTGAGCGTGTAGCGGGCCAGGGTCTCGGGCGCGCCGATCGGCTCGGCGAAGACCCGTCGGACCTGGATCAACTCCGGAGCGTCGATCGGGGTGATCGGCTCATGGGCGCGGCCGTAGGCCTGATCCAGGCGACGGATCAGCTCCGGTCCGAAGCGCAGGGCCAATGGCGCGCGAGGCTTGGCTTCCAGCTCGCCGATGGTGTCGATCCCCAGACGCACCAAGCCATCGACCATGTCGGCGGGCAGGCGCAAAGCGCGCAAGGGCAGGCGACGAATAGCAGGCCCCCCGCGCGCGACGACGATCGTCGGTTCGGCGAGGTTGCGGGCCAAGGCGTGGGCGGCGCCCCAGGTGTCGGCGAGGGCGGCGCGGGCGCCCAGACCGACAGCGGCGGTCTGGGCGATCAGATCCTCGAGCAGGCCCTCATCGCCGCCATAGCGGTGACCGGCCCCGGTGACATCGAGTACCAAGCCGTCAGGCGGGTCGGCGGCCACGATCGGCGCATAGCGCCGCAGCGACCAGAGGGCGAGTTGGTCCAGGGCGGCCGCGTCCCCGGCGGGGTCGAAGGGATGAACGACCAGATCGGCGACGAGGGCCCGGGCCTGGGTCGCGGCCATGCCGGGATACAGGCGATGGGCGCGGGCGGCGGGGTCGGCGGCCAGAACGACGCGTTTGCGGCCCTGGCGCCCGATCAGGACCATCGGCGTATCAGGCGACGGCGCGTCGGGTCCAAGCCGGCGTCGCAGCCGATCGGTCGGCCAGGTGGGGAGGTAGAGCGAGACGACCCGTCTCATCGCAGGCTTCCAGTTCGAATTCCGCGCAGGCTCCGGCGCGGCAGCGGATCAGTTCGACAAACCAGCGCGGGCGGCCGACGCCGGGCACGGGCAGGGGGGCGGAGGGCAGGGCGGTGACCCGCCAGCGGGTGGCGGCGGCGGTCGGCTGGCCGAAGTCCGCCGCCTCGGCCTGACGTCGCCATCGTCGGACCGCCAGTCCAAGCGAGCCCGTGTCCTCGGCGACCAGCTGCAGCCGCCGGGACGCCGTCATGGACAGGCGGGCCACTTCGCCGACGACCGCGCCGAAGCCGCCGTGACGCAGGCCGTCCTCGAAGGCGGCCAGCAATCCGGCCTCGTCCTCGGCCTCCACATAGATGACTCGGTTCGAAGACAGCCCCGCCTGCTCCAGCGCCGGCGCGAACAGGTCCGGGCGGGTCACACACCAGAGCACCGGCCCCTGGGTGCGCGCTGCCACACCGGCCGCAAACAAGGCGGCAACGGCCCCATCGATGGCCCCGTCGCCGCCGCCAGCCACCTCATGCAGCGCGCCGAGCGCCAAGCCGCCGGCGGGCAGCCGGCGATCGAGCGCGGCCAGTCCAAACGGCAGCACGCCGCCAGGCGGACGTCGACCCGCCTCGATACGGGCGATCTCCGCGCGGAGCGCCTGGAAGGATGGGGAGGCGGCGGACATGTCTCCTGAAACCGGATGCGAGCTGAATGTTCCTTATTTGTTCTTACTCAAGCGTGTGAGAGTCAAGGCGGATCGCAACGGCGTTGTGGATCGCCCTTTGGTCGGTACCATCCCGGGCGCGGCGCGTTAGCCCCACGATGACGCAGCCCCTCCGATACCCCACCACCCCCGACGGCCGCTATTTCGTGGTTCGAGGCCGGCTGTGGCGGTGCTCCAATCCTGCTCTGTCGGCGGAGGCGAGGGACGAACTGGCGTATGATCTGATGTCGGCGCGCCGGGCGGTGCGGACGGCCTTGGCGGCTGAGGATACGGACGCTTTGGCCGCAGCGCGGCGCAGCGTCGACAAGGCCAAGGTGGGGTTGGGTGAGCGGGGCCCTGTGTGGTGGACCGACGGCTCGCCGGATCTCAATCGACACATGGTGCAAAACACTACCTATGCAGACTGGTTCGCCAGTCTGGGCGAGACGGCCGAATGACCACAGGACTCGACCGTTTCGTCCTAGCTCAAGACCCCGTGTTCGAAACGGCGATGGCCGAGCTCGCGGCGGGTCGCAAGACAAGCCACTGGATGTGGTTTGTCTTCCCCCAGGCCCGGTCGCTGGGACGGTCTTCGACAGCCGCCTTCTATGGCATCGGATCGCTCGCGGAGGCGCAGGCCTATCTGCTGCATCCCGTTCTAGGGGCGCGTCTCATCCGCGCAGCCCAAACCGCGACCACGGCGCCGGCGGCGTCGGTGCTTCAGCTGTTCGGATCGCCCGACGATCTCAAATCCGATCATCGATGACGCTATTCGCCGCCGTGGCGGCCGATCCGACCGTGTTCGACGCGGCGCTCGCGCGCTGGGGCCTTTCGCCTGATCCGTTGACCGCAGAACTTGTGTTGACCGCCAGGACGGGACCGGATCGTCTTTAAACAACTATCAGAGGCTTTACTGCGCCTAGCGCCGTTCTAGAAAAAGGCTAAACACATAAACCTAACGAGCATGATGATCGATTCCGCGCCACCACGGCCACGGAACAAGCTAATACCATTGGTGAATCCGCAATCGAGTCCGATAATCGTGACTGAGGTGCAACTTGGCTGACTCATCCTTGATCATAGATCGCATCGTCATCGTCGGGGGCGGCACGGCGGGGTGGATGGCAGCGGCCGCGCTGGCGCATGCGTTCGCGGGCGCCGGCAAGACCGTGACCTTGGTCGAATCCGAGGCGATCGGCATCATCGGCGTCGGCGAGGCGACGATCCCGGAAATCCTGAAGTTCAACGCGCGCCTGGGGATCGACGAGGCGGACTTCCTGCGTCAGACCAAGGCCACGTTCAAGCTGGGGATTGAGTTCGACGGCTGGCGACGCGAGGGCGAGCGCTATTTCCATCCGTTCGGCGCCTTCGGGCTGGATATGGAAGGCATCGCCTTTCATCATTTCTGGCTGAAAGCCTGCGCCGAAGGCGGGTCGGAGCCGTTGGAAACCTATTCCATGGCCTGGCAGGCCGCACGCCGTGGCCGTTTCGTTCATCCGCAGGGCGGGCCGCAGTCGCCGTTGTCCAGCCTGGGCTACGCCTATCATTTCGATGCGGCGCTATATGCCGCCTTCCTGCGCCTCTTTGCGGAGGGGCTGGGGGTCGTTCGGCGCGAAGGGCGGGTGGTCGAGGTCCAGCAGGCGGCGGATGGCGACATCACAGGCGTAAGGCTTGACGACGGGCGGGTCGTCGAAGGCGACTTCTTCATCGATTGCACCGGCTTCGTCGGCCTTCTGATCGAGCAGACGTTGACGTCCGGCTATGAGGACTGGAGTTCCTGGCTTTCATGTGACAGCGCTGTCGCCGTCCCATGCGAACGGGAGGGGGCGTTGTCTCCTTACACACGGTCGACGGCGCGCGAGGCCGGGTGGCAGTGGCGCATCCCGCTGCAACACCGGGTCGGCAACGGCTACGTCTATTCCTCGGCGCACATCTCACATCAGGAGGCCGAGGACGCGCTGATGTCGCGGTTGGAGGGCACGGCTCTGGCCGAGCCGCGTCGCCTGCGGTTCGCCACAGGCCGGCGCAAGGACTGCTGGAAGCGCAACTGTGTGGCGGTCGGACTGTCGAGCGGATTCCTCGAGCCGCTTGAATCGACCAGCATTCACCTGATCCAGAGCGCCATCACCAAGCTGATCACCCTGTTTCCGTCGCACAAAAACAGCGAGGGCCTTCGCCGTGAGTTCAACGCGCTGATGGAGGAGGAATTCGTCACGGTCCGCGACTTCCTGATCCTGCACTACAAGATCAACCAGCGAGAGGGACCGTTCTGGAGCCAGATGCGCGACATGCCGATCCCGGACCGGCTGGCGGCCAAGATCGCCCTGTTCGAGGATACGGGTCGGATCATCAGGCGCGACCATGACATCTTTTCCGAGTCGAGCTGGCTTGCGGTCGCGGTGGGGCAGGGGCTGACGCCGCAGGGGCGTCACCCGATTTCCGACGTTATCAGTCATGACGCCAATCTGGGCCGGCTGTCAGCGATCCGAGACAGCATCTGGCGCACGGCCGACGCCCTGCCGACGCACGAAGATGTTCTGGCGACGACGATGAATCGCAAGGCGTTTTGAGACCGGGCCTGCCGCCTGAAAGCCGTGTCAGCAGACTGGCGTCCTTCGCAATGGTGGGCGCGCGCCGCTTCTGAACCCGCTGATCAAAAACGCGCCAAGCTTGTCGCGAGGCGTTGACATCGCTGTCAATCAGTAGTCCAACACGCTCGCGGACGGTCGATCAAGGCTGCCGAAACGATTGCGACGGGCTGAACCGTCCTCGGGGGGATCAGAAGTGAAGTCAGAGATGTTCCAAGCCGGCTATGCGCCCGCCGCTCGCGGGCTGCGCCGTTCCGTGTCCGCCCTGGCGTTGACGGTCGCCGTCGTCGGCGCAACCGCCGCCCACGCCCAATCGACGCCGGCGCCCCAGACCCCCGCCACGGACGATGCGGCGCAGGTCGACGACGTCGTCGTCACCGGCATCCGCGCGCGGATCGCATCCTCGCAGGCGATCAAGCGCGACTCCGACACCTTCGTCGATGCCGTGACCGCTGACGACATCGGGGCCCTGCCGGACAAGTCGGTCAACGAAGTGCTGCAGCGCATCCCCGGCGTGAACATCAACCGCTTCCAAGGCCCAACCGACCCCGACCACTTCTCGGTCGAAGGTTCCAACGTCATCATTCGCGGCCTGTCCTACGTCCGCTCGGAGTTCAACGGCCGCGACGCCTTCAGCGTGAACACGGGTCGCGCACTGGGCTTCAACGACGTGTCGCCGGAACTGCTTTCGAGCGTGCAGGTGTTCAAGAATGCGACGGCCGACAGGATCGAAGGCGGTATCGCCGGGGTTGTCGATCTGCGCACCCGCAAGGCGTTCGACAGCCGCAAGTTCGTCTTCGGCGCGACGGTCGAAGGGTCGTACGGCGACCTGCGTGAAAAGCCGGGCCTGGGCTTCTCGTCCCTGATCAGCAACGTCTGGGACACCCAGTACGGTTCGTTCGGCGCCCTGCTTAGCTATGGCGAATCCGACCTCTATTCCGAAGCGTACGGCAGCCACCTCACCGACTTCACCTACCGGTCCGATCTGTCGAACGGCGAGGATCGCCGCTATGTGCCGCGCGGTGGTGCGGTGCGGACCCAGCAGTTTGACCGTTCGCGTTCGACCCTGGACGGTTCGCTGCAGTGGGAATCCACCGACGGCCGCGCCAAGCTGACCGGCGAATACATCCGCGCCGACTCGACCTCGGCCTGGGGCGAGCGCGTGGTCGAGGTCGATCTGGGCAGCGGCGGCAATCCCACCCCCCTGCCGGGCCAGTCGTTCACCTATGATTCCAACGGCGTCTTCACGAGCGGGCTGCTGGTCAGCAATGCGCCGAACCTGCAGGTTCTGCCCAAGCGTCAGCGCGATCTGCAAACCCTGACCGAAGACTTCTCTCTGGCCGCCGAGTTCCATCCGACCGATCGCCTATCGATCTGGTTGGATGCGCAGTATAGCAAGGCCAGCGCCGACGATCTGGACATGAGCGTCTATGGCGCCATCACGCCGCTCTACACCTTGATCGGCGAAGGGCGTCATGGCGTGCCGGACATCCAGTTCGTGGACGCCTCGGGCCAGCCGTCGGCCAGCACAAACGATCCGTCGAACTTCTACTATCGTTCGGCGATGGACCACATCGAACAGTCGGACGGTGATCAGACCGCGTTCAAGGCCGACGTCAAATACGACTTCGACAACTCGCCGCTGCGCGCCATCCGCATGGGCGCGCGCTATTCGGACCGCGAGCAGACGCGGCGCTACACCGCCTATAATTGGGGTGCGATTTCCGAGAGCTGGGCTGGCGGCGTCACGCCGTTCCAGACCACAGGTCCGCTCGCTGTCGAAGCGTATGACTTCCCCAACTTCCAGCGCGGTCACAATCCGACGCCGATGAACGGCTTCTATCCGACAGCCGATCTGATTGCGGCCTATAGGGACGGCACGCTGCAGGCGGCCTTGGCTGCAGCGAGCAGCTCGGGTTCGACCTGGCGTCCGCTGGATCAGCGTCCGGGCGCCATCGCCGGCACGCCCTTCCTGCCGGGCGATATCAACAACTCGGCCGAACAGACGACATCGGCCTATGTCCGGTTTGACTTCGGCTGGGATGATGTCTTCGGTCCGGACACCGCCATCACCGGCAACTTGGGTGTTCGCTACGCCAAGACCGACTTCCAGACGCGCGGCTTCATCTCCAGCCCCAACATCGCGCAGAACTTCGGTGATGCGAACGGCAACGATCCGCGCTTCCCGGGTCAGAACATTCCGGTCACCCAGGCCAATGCGGCGGCCATCGCCCGTTTCCGGTGCTCGACCGTCCAGCCGGGTCAGTCGGCGCCGGGCTATTGCCTGCTGTCGAACGACCGTCTGAACCAGCTGGTCGCCTTCAGCGACGGCAGCTTCCAAGAGGTCGAGCGCGGCAACAGCTATGACGACTGGCTGCCCAGCCTGAACGTCAATCTGAAGTACAAGGAATGGGTGTTCCGCGGGGCCGTGTCGCGCGCTATGACGCGCCCGGACTTCGGCGTGACGGCCTTCGCGGCCACCCTGTTCTACACCGACATGAACCAGGTCCGGGACAACGGCGGCGACGTCAACACCGCCCCGCTGCTGACCACTTTCACCGGCGGTTCGCAGCTGACGGGCGTCCGCTCGTGGAACTACGATCTGGGTGTGGAATGGTATTTCAAGCCGGGTAGCTCGGTGACCTTCAACGCCTTCTACAAGGACCTGTCGGACATCCTGGCCAGCGGCTCGACCGTCCAGCAGTTCAGCAACGCGCAGGGCGTCTCCACGGATGCTCAGGTCAACCAGCAGGTCAATATCGGCTCCGGCTGGATCAAGGGCTTCGAGGTCGGTTATCAGCAGACCTACAGCTTCCTGCCAGGCCTGTGGAGCGGGTTGGGTATCGAGGCGAACTACACCTACGTCGAGCCTTCGACCTTCCCCAATGCTGTGACCGAGCCGCGTTATGTGGGTCTGGAACTGCCGTTGCAGCAGCTGTCGAAGCACACCTACAACTTCTCGGTCTTCTACGAGCGGGATCGTCTTTCGGCGCGTCTGGCCTACAACTGGCGCAACGGCTTCCTGCTGACGCCGCGCGACGACGTGAACCCGTTCTCGCCGATCTTCAACGACTCGACCGGGCAGCTTGACGGTTCGATCTTCTACACCCTGAACGACAACTGGAAGATCGGCCTGTATGGCGCCAACCTGCTGGACGAGGTCACCGTCACGCAGCAGCAGACGTCCTACAACCTGAACGGCGCGAACCAGGCCGGCCCGCTGGCCCCGCGCTCCTACTTCCGCAGCGACCGTCGCGTGACGTTCAGCCTGCGCTACACCTTCTAAAACTTCTTCTCTGAGCGAAGACTTGGGGCGTCGATCTGATCGACGCCCCTTTTTTCGTTCTGGATCAGCCGCCTTCGCGCAGCCTTTCGATGAACTGAGCATGGGCGGGCAGGGCGGCCAAGGTCTGGTCGAAAGCCATGACCATTCGCCCCAACGAAGCCGTTGCGCTCTTGATGTCCAGACGGTCGGCCTGGATGTCGTAACGGCGCGGCGTCAGGCCAAGGCCGGCCATCAGCATGGTCCAGTGCTGTGCGTCGTAGGGATCGCCATCCAGGCCGACACCGGCGTTGCGAGACGTGAACTGAGCGATGCGACGCGCCAGGTCGTCGCCAGCCGGGGTCAGTCGCTGGCCTTGCGATCCGCACAGAAGGATCAAATGGAGTCTATCCGCGCGGTGCGCGATGTCGCGAACCACCGCCTCATTATAGGCTTCGGCGCAGGCTGGAATCTGCTCGGACGCGCCTGGCAGCGATAAGACCAGGTGTGTCAGCTGTCGCTCCAGCGCGGCGCTATCCAAGCCCAAGGCGTCGCCAAAGCGCGCCGCCGCCGGACCAAGAGCAAGACGACGGCCGCTCCAGGGATGCGTATCCAGGCCGGGGGCGAGGGCGACGTCCGACTGGGCGGCGACATCAACGCCGCCCAACCAAGCCGCCAGCGCCGCCTTCGCAACGTCAGCGGTGGTGCGATCTGCGGCGTAGGCCAGGCTGGCGAAGCCGCCGCCGGGCAGGGGGTTGCGACTGGCCAGCCCTTCGACCAGGTTGGTCATATCCAGACGCGGCGCGTGGTCGCCGCCCGCGTAGCGCACCGTCAGACAGCGGTCGTAGCCCAGGCGCGCGGTCCAGTCGCCGTTCCCGTCAAAGGCGCCTTTCGCGCGCGTGTCCAAGGTCATGAAGGGCGCGATCTCGCGGGCGTCGTTCACACCTTCTCGCACGCCGGCGCGCCTGGCGATGTCCCGCAGTCGCGCCGTCAGAACGCGCGCGTCCAGCATCAGTCTGGGACGAAGAAGGGAGCGCGGCGACTGCCGATCCGGGCTGGGATGAGCGTAACGACCGGCCGCCATCACGCGCGCCTGAAACTGCAGCGGCGCCAGAAGCGCGGCGTAGTCGGGGGCGGCGGGCGACTGACGGGCGGCGCGCAGCACGATGTCCGCCAGCGCGACCCCATCGATCCCAGGCAGCGGCTCCTGCTCGACAACGGCGATGTCTCGCCCGTCGCGCCATTTTCGCAGCAGCGAGCCGAGGAAGAAGCCGCCGTGGCCCAGAGCCAACAGGTCGGCGCCGTCAGACAACTGGACGAGCACGCCGTCTGGATCAGCGATCACGACCTCGGGCTCTTCACCAAGCGCGGGAGGAGCGGCGGCTTCGATCAGGACCGAATTACCAGACGGCAGGTGGCGGGCCAGCAGCGCGGCCGCCGCCCAAGCCGCTAAGCCGGCGCCCTGAATGACCCAAATCTTTTCGGTTCCGCTCATCGGAGGCTACCTGCGCGCGCAGCCGCATCGCGGATGAAGGTCATGTGATCGGGCGTTCGATCGACGGTCGATCGGACGTCGTCGCACAGGGCTGCCAGCTTGTCGGACAAGACGTGTGGTTCCAGCCGATCGACGCGCGGATCCCAGCCGTTCGGAACGATGTTCTGCCCCACCAGTACGGCGAGCCAGCTGGGCGGCAGGAAGACGCCGATGTCGTAGTCGGGAAGCAGGCCGCGCGACTTAAAGGCCTCGACCTTGGCCGACAGACTGTCTGGCCAGGGCATGGTTCGCATCTCGCGCCAGAACGGCTCGTCACGCTGGTTGGCGACATAGTGCAGGACGAGGAAGTCACGAATCCGGTCGAACTCCAGCGCCATGATCCGATTGTATTCTTGGGCGTCCGCTGCCATCCCGACCCGGTCGGGAAACAGATCCAGCAAGGTCGTGATCCCCAACTGGATCAGATAGATGCTGGTGGACTCCAGCGGCTCAAGGAAGCCGCCGGACAGGCCGATGGCGACGACGTTTCGGCTCCATAGCCTTTGGCGTCGTCCGGTCTTGAAGCTCAGCCGACGCGGCTCGGCTAGCGCCGGACCTTCCAAATTGGACATCAGGGTCGCCACGGCGTCCTCGTCCGAGATATGGGCCGATGAGAAGACGTGGCCGTTTCCGGTGCGATGTTGCAGCGGAATGCGCCATTGCCACCCCGCCGCACGGGCCGTCGCGCGGGTATAGGGGCCGACCGGCGCCGTCGTCTGGCACGGCACGGCGAAGGCGCTGTCGCAGGGCAACCAATGGCTCCAGTCCTCGAACGTCGTCTCCAGCGCCTGATTGATCAGCCTTCCGCGAAAGCCAGAGCAGTCGACGAACAGATCGCCCGAGATGCGGCGCCCGTCCGACAGGACGACGGCGTCGACATCGCCCGTCGCGCCATCCAGGACATGATCGACAACCTTCCCTTCGGTGCGGACCACGCCGCGCCCGCACGACACCTGGCGCAGGAAGGCGGCGTAGAGACTCGCGTCGAACTGAAAGGCGTAACTGAAGGTGGACAGGATGGAGCCGGGGTCGGAAACCGGCCGCTGGAAGCGGTTCGCCTCGGCCGCCCTGACCGGATAGCTGTAGTCGCTGATGTCGGCCGCGTCGCCCATGGCGCGGCGCGCAGCCCAGACATGGTGGAAATCGATCCCCTCGATCGGCTCGCCATAGGCGCCGAACGGATGGATATAGCTGTCGCCGGGCCGTCCCCAGTCCACGAACTGGATGCCCAGTTTGAAGGTCGCCTGCGTCTGGTCGATCAACGTCTGTTCGTCGATGCCCATGGCCGTGTTGAAGGCGCGGATGTGGGGCAGGGTGGCCTCGCCCACGCCGACGATGCCGATCTCGTCGGACTCGACCAGTTCGATTGAGACGGCGCTGCCCGCCAGACGATGAGACAGGGCGGCGGCCGTCATCCAGCCAGCGGTTCCTCCGCCCAGGATGACGATTTTTCGGATCGAACCGGCATCGTTTTGGATCATCATGCCGACTGTCTAGCAGACCATTTTTCGGCATGACAGCGATGGACAAGCCTGACCATAAGCTGTGTCGGCATCGCCTTTTCGACCGGGGATGTTAGAAGCGATCTGAGCGACGTTCAGGGGGACGGGTTTTGGCGACGGTGACGATCTATGACGTGGCCGCGAAGGCGGGCGTGTCCATCAAGTCCGTGTCGCGCGTGCTCAACAACGAGCCGAACGTCAGCCCCACGCTGCGAACCAAGGTGGAGGAGGCGGCTGCGTCTCTGGGTTATCGGCGCAGTCTGTCGGCACGTAGTCTGGCGGGGGCGTCGTCGTCGTTGATCGCTGTCCTGGTGGACGCGGATCTGACCATCGAACACTGGAAGAGCGGGCGCGGCAGCGACTATCTGGGGCGTCTGGAGTTCGGCGCCCTGATGGAGGCGCGCCAGGTCGATTACCATCTGATGATCGAGTTGGTGGATCACAACTCGGCCGATCTTGAACGCGATCTCATGGCGTTGTTGAACTCCATCCGGCCCGAGGGCGTCATTCTGACCCCGCCGAACTCGGACAATACGGCGGTGATGGACGCCCTCGACGCGGCGGGCACGCCCTATGCCCGCATCGGGCCGGAAGCGGCGTTCGATCGGGGCTTCTGCATCGAGATGGACGAACGGCGCGCCGCGTTGGAGATGACCCGTCATCTCATCCACCTCGGGCACACGCGGATCGCCTTCGTCACCGGGCCTGTCGCCTATGGCGCCAGCCGGCGTCGTCTGGCCGGTTACAGGGACGCCATGGCCGAGGCTGGCTTGGATGTGGCGCCAGCTTGGGTGGTGGAGGGCGACTTCACCTTCAACTCCGGGGCGCTGGCGATGGAGAAACTGCACGAGACCTCGCCCGACATCACGGCGATCTTCGCCAGTAACGACGATACGGCCCTTGGCGTCCTGCAATGTGCCGCGAGACTGGGGCTGTCGGTGCCCGGCGACCTGTCGGTGGCCGGTTTCGACGATTCGCCCGGCGCGGGTTTCAGCACTCCGGATTTAAGCACCATCCGTCAGCCGGTAGCGGAGATGGCTGCCGCCGCCGCGCAACGCCTTATTCCGCCTCTTCGTCGTCTCTTGGACGGCGACGCCGCCGCGCGTGTCATCGTTCCGCATGATCTGATCGCGCGCCAGTCCACGGCTCGCATCAAGCATTGAGAGGCAAGCTCAGGCAGCTGTTGACAGCGCTGTCAGACGTTTGGCACAGTGGGTTTCGTCCGGGGCTGTTTCGGACATCCATATCGGCCTGAAGGCGCGTCTCCGGGGTTGGCTTGGGCGGCGTGGCGGCCGCAACGATCAGGTCTCCCTCCATGCGCATGGCCGCCACCGCCCTGGTGATCACCCTCATGTCGAGCGCCTGCGCCATCGACCCCGGCATGGCTCGGGCCGTTCCAGTTCAGGCCGTCACGCCCCAGGCCTCCATCGTGACCGACGCGACGCGCGCCCATCCGGCGCTTTGGCCCCGCGCAGCCTCGCCGGCGGCGATGACGGATCGGGCGACGGAAGCCTTCGTCACCGAACTGATGAGCAGGATGACGCTGGAGGAGAAGGTCGGCCAGACGATCCAGGCGGACATCGGCTCGATCAAGCCTGAAAACCTGCTGACCTATCCGCTCGGCTCGATCCTGGCGGGCGGCAACTCCTCGCCGGGCGGCGACGAGCGCGCCTCGGCCCAGAAGTGGGTCGAACTGGCTCAGGCCTTCCGCGCGGCGGCCGCCCAGCGGCCGGGCGCCAGGATCCCGCTGATCTACGGCATCGACGCCGTTCATGGTCACAACAACATCGTCGGCGCCACCATCTTTCCGCACAACATCGGCCTGGGCGCCGCGCGTGATCCCGACCTGATCCGCCGCATCGGCGAGGCGACGGCGCTGGAGGTGGCGGTGACGGGCGCCGACTGGACCTTCGGCCCGACCCTGGCCGTGCCCCAGGACGACCGCTGGGGCCGCGCCTATGAAGGCTATGCCGAGAACCCGGAAGTGGCGCAAAGCTACGCCGGCCCGATGACCCTGGGCCTTCAGGGCGCGCTGTCGGCCGATCATCCGCTGACGCCCGGCCATATCGCGGGATCGGCCAAACACTTCCTGGCCGACGGCGGCACCACGGGCGGCAAGGACCAGGGCGACTTCGCCGGGTCCGAACAGGAGATGATCCGCACCCATCTGTCCGGCTATCCCCAGGCCATCGACGCCGGCGTGCTGTCGATCATGGCCAGCTTCTCCAGCTGGAACGGCGTCAAACATTCGGGCAACGAGACCATTCTGACCGACGTGCTGCGCGGCCCGCTGGGCTTCGATGGCTTCGTGGTGTCGGACTGGAACGCCCATGGCCAGCTGCCGGGCTGTTCGAACGAAAGCTGCGCCCTGGCCTTCAACGCCGGCATCGACATGTTCATGGCCCCCGACAGCTGGAAGCCCCTTTACGAAAACACCCTGGCCCAGGCCAAGTCGGGCGAAATCCCGATGGCGCGCCTGGACGAGGCGGTGCGCCGCATCCTGCGCGTCAAGGTCAAGACCGGCCTGTTCAACGACAGCCGCCCGGTCGAGGGGCATCTGAACGAGCTGGGTTCGCCCGCCCACCGCGCCCTAGCGCGCGAGGCGGTGCGCAAGTCGCTGGTGCTGCTGAAGAACGAGGGCTCGGTCCTGCCGATCCGCTCGGGCGCGCGGGTGCTGGTCGCCGGTCACGCCGACGATATCGGCCAGGCCTCGGGCGGCTGGACCCTGACGTGGCAGGGCACGGGCAACTCGAACGCCGACTTCCCCAACGGCCAGTCGATTTGGAGCGGCATCCGCGAGGCGGTCGCCGCCGGCGGCGGCCAGGCGACGCTCAGCGCCGACGGATACTTTACCCAGAAGCCCGACGTGGCCATCGTCGTCTTCGGCGAAACCCCGTACGCCGAGTTCCAGGGCGATGTGGACACGCTGGACTTTTTGCCGACCGAACCGCTGGAGACGTTGAAGCGCCTGAAGGCGGCGGGCATTCCGACCGTGTCGGTCTTCCTGTCGGGCCGCCCGATGTGGACCAACCCTGAGATCAACGCCTCCGACGCCTTCGTCGCCGCCTGGCTGCCGGGTACGGAAGGCGGCGGGATCGCCGATGTGCTGATCGGCGATGCGGCGGGCAAGCCGCGCAACGACTTCACAGGAACCCTGTCCTTCAGCTGGCCCAAGACCGCCAAGGGCGAGCCGCTGAACGTGGGTCAGCCGGGTTACGACGCGCAGTTCGCCTATGGCTACGGCCTGACCTACGCCCGTCCGGCGCGGGTCGGCGCCCTGTCCGAAGACAGCGGCGTCGTCGGGTCCGGCAGCAATCTGGATCGCTATTTCGTCGATGGCCGCTTCGTCGCGCCCTGGTCGCTGATGCTGCGCGACGCGGGCGGCGAGTTCCGTCTGGGTTCTGAAAAGAGCGGCGCTAGCCCGCGCGGCGGCGTGTCGGCGCGCGCCACCGACGGCGCAGGCCAGGAGTCGGCCCGCGCCCTGATCTTCTCGCAGGGCGGCGGCCAGGCGATGATCGTGGCGCAGCCGGTCGATCTGACGCGCCAGTCGAACGGCGAGATGGCCATCGCCTTCCGCTACCGCGTGGACGCCCGCGCCAAGGGGCCCGTCTTCCTGACCCTGGGCGCCGGTTCGGTCGACATCTCCGGCCTGATCGGCGCAGCCCCCGTCGGCGAATGGCGCACGTTGAAGGTGCGCCTATCGTGCCTGCGTGACCGTGGCGCCGACATCGCCGCCGTCGACCAACCCTGGGGCCTGCGCACCAACGCCGACTTCGCGGTCACGGTCGAGGATATCCGCCTGGCGTCGAACGAGGGCGACGCCGTCTGTCCGACGCAGTAGGCTGGCGCTCGCCAAGGGGGGAACCGGCCGCATGACCAATGCTGAACTGAGCGTGGCCTTCTTCCTGCAGATGGCGATCATCATCGCCGCCTGCCGCATCGTGGGCTGGCTGGCCAAGCGCTACTTCGGCCAACCGCAGGTGGTGGGCGAAATGATCGCCGGGGTGATCCTGGGCCCGTCGTTGTTCGGCCTGTTGGCACCGGACTTTCAGGCAGCCCTGTTCCCTAGGGAGTCGCGGTCGATTCTGTTCGTCGGCGCCCAGTTGGGCGTCGGCCTCTACATGTTCCTGATCGGGCTGGGCTTCCGTCGCGATCACTTCAGGGCCAATGCGAAAAGCGCGGCCGCCGTGTCGCTAGCGGGCATGGCGGCGCCCTTCCTGGTCGCCGTAGCCATTGCGCCCTGGCTGGTCGCTGAGGGTCTGTTCGGGCAGGGCGTCCAGACCTGGCAGGCCATGCTGTTCATGGGCGCGGCCATCTCGATCACCGCTTTCCCCATGCTGGCGCGCATCATCCATGAGCGGGGCCTCAGCGGCACGCGGCTAGGGTCGTTGTCTCTGGCGGCCGGCGCCATCGACGACGCCGGCGCCTGGTGCGTCTTGGCCATCGTTTTGGCCAGCTTCGGCGCCGGGCCGATGCTGGCCGTGACGGCCATCGCGGGGGCGGCGCCTTCGCCCTGTTCATGCTGACGCTGGGACCGAAGCTGCTGGCGCCGCTGGGCCGGATCGTCGAGCGGGAAGGGCGGCTCAGCCCGACCGTGCTTGGGATCGTGCTGATCCTGTTCATGCTCAGCGCCTGGGCTATGGACGCAGTCGGCATCCATGCCGTCTTCGGCGGCTTCATCCTGGGCGTCGCCATGCCGCGCGGTCTCTTGAGTGACGAAGTCAAGCGTCAGCTGGAGCCGTTCGCCGTGCTGGTGCTGCTGCCGATGTTCTTCACCTTCTCGGGGCTGAACACCCAGCTGACCATGGTCAATAGCCTGGGGCTGCTAGCCGTGACCGTCGTTATCCTGCTGGGCTCCATCCTCGCCAAGGGCGGCGCCTGCTGGGCCGCCGCGCGCCTGACGGGTCAGGACAACGCCACGGCCATGGGCATCGGCGCCCTGATGAACGCGCGCGGCCTGATGGAGCTGATCATCATCAACATTGGCCTGCAAAAGGGCGTCATCGGCCCGGCCCTGTTCTCCATCCTGGTGCTGATGGCCATCATCACCACCCTGATGGCCTCCCCCCTGTTCGAATGGGTTTACGGCCGGAAAGCGAGGGCGCGGGGCGAGCTGGGCGGGTTGAACGAGTTTGATCCCGAATTGCCGGGTATCACGGAACGCCAGCAGGCTTAGGAATAAACGCCCGAACCATTTTGCGGGCTTTTGGAGGGAATATCGAGATGGCAGGACCGACGGGTGGCTCCGGCCCCGACATCGCGGGCGACGACCGCGTCAACATGGCCTTCATCGCCCTGATCGTGGCGGTCGCCACCATCGGCGGCTTCATGTTCGGCTACGATTCCGGTGTCATCAACGGCACCCAGGACGGGCTGGAGGCGGCCTTCAACCTGTCGGCCCTGGGAACCGGTTTCAACGTCGGCGCAATCCTCTTGGGCTGCGCCGTCGGCGCCTTTATCGCGGGACGTTTGGCCGACGCCATCGGCCGTCGCACGGTCATGCAGATCGCCGCCGCCCTGTTCATCGTCTCGGCCTTCTGGGCGGGCGCGGCAGACACTTCGGCCCACTTCATCATCGCCCGCTTCATCGGCGGCCTGGGCGTGGGCGCGGCCTCGGTCCTGTCGCCGGCCTATATCTCCGAAGTGACCCCGGCCTCGATCCGCGGCCGACTGTCGTCGGTGCAGCAGATCATGATCATCACCGGCCTGACCGGCGCCTTCGTGGCCAATTACGCCCTGGCCAAGACCGCCGGCGGATCGACGGCAGAGTTCTGGCTGGGCTTCCCCGCCTGGCGCTGGATGTTCTGGCTGCAGGTCATCCCCGCCGCCGTCTATCTGATCGCCCTCCTGGTCATCCCAGAAAGCCCGCGCTTTCTGGTCGTCAAGAAGAAGGACGCCCAGGCCGAGGCCGTGCTGTCCAAACTGTTCGGTGCGGGCGCCGGTGCGCGTAAGGTTCAGGAAATCCGCGCCTCGCTGGCGGCCGACCACAAGCCCAAGTTCGCCGATCTGCTGGACCCCGCGACCAAGAAGGTGCGCCCGATCGTCTGGGCCGGCTTGATCCTTGCCGTGTTCCAGCAACTCGTCGGTATCAACATCGTCTTCTACTACGGCGCGGTGCTGTGGCAGTCGGTCGGCTTCTCCGAGAACGACGCGCTGCAGATCAACATCCTGTCCGGCGTCCTGTCGATCGCCGCCTGCCTGGCCGCCATCGCCGTCATCGACAAGATCGGCAGAAAGCCTCTGCTGCTGATCGGTTCGGCCGGCATGTTTGTGACCCTGGCTGTCGTCGCCTGGTGCTTCTCCAAGGCCGCTCTGATCGACGGATCGCTGCACCTGGACGACCAGACCGGCCTGATCGCCCTGATTGCGGCCAATGCCTATGTGGTTTTCTTCAACTTCAGCTGGGGCCCGGTCATGTGGGTCATGCTGGGCGAGATGTTCCCCAACCAGATGCGCGGTTCGGCCCTGGCCGTCGCCGGCTTCGCCCAGTGGATCGCCAACTTCGCCATCTCGGTCAGCTTCCCGTGGATGGCCGCCACCCTCGGGCTGGTCTTCACCTATGGCTTCTACGCGGTCAGCGCCCTGATCTCCTTCTTCCTGGTCCAGGCCTGGGTGAAGGAAACGCGGGGTCGCGAACTGGAAGAGATGGCCTAGGCGTTTCACACGCTAGCTTCCGCCGTCCGAAGAACGGCGGAAGTCTTGGACTTGCGACGTCTCAATGGTCGTCGATGAAGGCGGCGACCCAGACCAGGGGCGCGTTCCAGTTGATGGCCACTTCGTTCAGGGAATAGGCGCTGATGTCGTCGGCCCAGCAGGTCTGGGCCGCGCATTTGCCGACAAGCGTCTTGGCCACATCATCAATCATGGCCTGATTGTTCGGCCCGCCCGACAGGGCGCCCGCCGGGGGTAGGGGATAGGCCGGGTCGGCCTGATGCGCCCAAAAGCGATGGTGCGGGTTCTGGACCGGACGATCGCCGTAGCCGGTCACATAGGACCGATCCATCGGATTGCGGCCCAGAACATAGTCCAGTGACCAGATCACCGCGTTGCGGAAATTCCAGTCGCCGGTGTAGTCGAAGGCGGAACCCAGGATCACCGCCCGGCTCATCAAGGCGCCGTTCGAGCCCCATTCGTATTTCTCGCCCGCGACCGGCAGGCCGTAGCCCTGACCATAGCCGGCATCGACGTATGCGCGGGCGGCCGCCACGATGTTGGCGCGCACGGTGACCAGATCCTCCGGCGGCAGAACGTCCGGCACAGTCGCCAGCGTCAGCGATCCTAGCGACGCCGTCCAGGAAAAGCCCGGATCGCCAGTCGCGCTTTTGCCCGACAGCGGTCCGCCCAGATAATAGGGCGAAGTCTTCAGCGCGGTCAGATAGGCCGGATTGCGCGTCGTGGCCAAAAGCTCGGCCGTGGCCCAATAGAATTCGTCCGAGAAGTCGTTGTCGCCATAGGCGCCGCCGCCGGCGAAGTTCTCTCCGGCCCGAACGTCGCGATTGCGCAGCGCCGCGCGGAAGGCCCGTTGCGACGCCGTCAGACATTGGCGCGCGAACGCCGGGTCGATGTCACGCCAGATCCGCGCGCATTGGGCGCCGACCGCGGCGAGATTGAGCGTCGCGGCTGTGCTGGGCGGATAGAGAAGGCGCGGCTGGGGATCGTCCGCCGGGGCCATCGGCAGGCCCGTCCACTGCGCATCATGCACCTTGTGATGGACCATGCCGCCGGCGTCGATCTCGGTCAGGGTTAGCGGCTGACCCGGCACCTGGGCGCCGACCGGGACCTTCAGCTTCACGCCGTCGGCAATCTGCATCTTCAGCAGGAACTCGATCTCGTAACGCGCCTCGTCCAGCAGATCGTTGACGCCGTTTCCGGCCTCGGGAATGTCGACCTTGCCGTCCGCAAAGGCGCTTGCGCCGGGGCCGCTCTTGGTCATGGCGCGTTCATAGGCGTTCAACAACATCCAGACCGAGATGCCGCCGTTGACGACGTATTTTCCGTGGTCGCCGGCGTCATACCAGCCGCCGGTGACGTCCAACGTATAGTCGCATCCGGGCCAGACCACGCCGGCCGTGTCCGCGCCCGAGAAGCAGGCCGCGACCTCGTGCGGGTGCCCGGCCGCACGCGCCAGATCCGGCCGCGCGACATGATCCGCCAGGATCGGCACACCCGCTCGATTCTGATAAAAATAGGCCAGGGCGTCGTACTTCAGTCGCGCGTGCGGATGCTGCTGAATCGAAAAGGGGCGGCTCTCGTGCGATCCCACGATCAGCCGATAGCCTTCGCCAACGGTCTGCAGAGATTGGAAGTCAACCGTATGCACGGCTTGGCCCGAGGCGGCGTCTTGGCCGAAGACCTTGGACGTGCCTTGGGCCACGTTAGCGCCCGCCGGGTCCACCACGCGCCAAGGCAGGGGGCGGGTGGCCCGATCCTCGACCGTTGCCGTCTTCGGCCCTTGGGTTTCGAACCCGATCTGGCTCATCCGGACGGCGCTGGTCTCCGTCTCCGCCTGTGCCGCACCGAAGGCGGCCGCTAGGGCCACGGCCGCGACGCTCGCGCTCGATCTCTTTCTCACCCCAACCTCCCTCAAGGCCTGTGTACTTTCATGAGCGACGCCCATACGCCGACGTGCCGCACGATCCTCGCAAAAACCCTAGCATCTGACAGCGTTGTCACAAGTGATTTGCTGATCGCATTTTGTTGCAGCTACTCACACCGGATGACGCGATGATCGCGCTAGCAAGCGCGTCGGGCCACGTGCCATAGAGGCGGCGCCGCTCGATGGAGGAGGGTGAAGTTTCCAACCGTTCTCAAACCCGTCGCACGTCTCTGGTGTTGGCGGCGTATTTGGTGCTGTTCCTTGCCGCCTTCATCGGTCTAGCGCCCCTGTTCCAAATCGTCGCTCCGCTCCACGCCGCCGCTCTTGACGCCCGAGGTAAAACGGAAATCCTTAGCCGGGCCATGGTCTGGGGCGCGATCACGGCCGCCGTGGCGAATATCGCCATGGGCGCGATCAGCGACCGGACGCGTTCGCGGTTCGGGCGTCGCCGACCTTGGATTGCGCTCGGAGCGGTGCTGACGGTTTTAAGCTACGTTGGCATATGGCGGTCGTCGACGCCGGACGAATTCGTATGGGCCTTGGTCGGATTTCAACTTGCGTTCAACGTGCTCATGGCTCCGCTCTCAGCTGTGTTTGCGGATCGCGTACCGATTTTGCTGAGAAGTACAGTCTCGGCGATGCTGGGACTGTCGTATCCGCTTGCTGTCGCTCTGGGCTCCAGTCTGATGGCGCTCGGTCCGCAGTACGAACCCGGCAGATTAGCGCTTCTGGCGAGCATTCTTCTTAGTGCAGCCGCTTTCTTCCTCATCGTTTTCGATGAGCCTTCTTCGGAACGACAACCTATAGCGCCGTCGTCTCAGACTGGCGGGAGCGGATCGCTGCTTGCGCCGTTTCGATCACGCAACTTCGCTACAGTCTGGACAGGTCGCCTTCTCATTGCGACGGGCTACGCTCTTGTCAGCATTTATCTGCTTTATTTCGTTTCCGACGCAGTCGGATGGCCTGGTCGTACTCCGGAACGTTCCCATGCCGTGCTAACGACCGTCGCCTTCGTGAGTGTCGTAATCATCGCTAGTTTACTGGCGATGTTTGGGACGCGTATTTCGCGGCGGCAACCCATTGCTCTGGCGGGAGCGGTGGCCCTTTGTGTGGCGACCGTTGCCTTGGCGATCGCGCCGTCATGGACAGTCGTGGTTTTCGCCTTCGCGATCTACGGTTTGGGGCAAGGGGCCTATGGATCCGTGGAAATGGGTTTGATGGCGGATGCCCTTCCCACACAAGACAATCGTGGTCGGGATATGGGCCTCAACAATCTGGCGGTCGCCTTACCTCAGGCGATGGCCCCAATCGCCGCCCTCATTTTGGAACAGGTGGGCTTCGATATTCGAGGCCTCTACGTCGCTGCGGCAGCGTGTTTCGCTGCTGCTGCGGTCGTCATGAGTCTATTTCGGTCAGCCCGGACATGAGCGTTGTCGGATTAACCTGCACGGGCTGAAGCGTGCTGTCAGGCTGACCAAGGCAGGACACACTTTGCCCCTACACATAAAATCTCAGGTGGTGGCCGCCACCGATGCTGCCTGAGCTTCGGCGCGGCAGCTACGAAGGGTGGGGCAGGTCATCAGATGTCTCAAGGATCGCAGACGGATAGAGATCCGGTCGATCATCGACATCCACGTCTGATCGCCGCAGCCGTGTTTGACACTCAGGGGGAGATTGAATCCAGAAGGATCTGACTATCCTCAAGAGGGACTCGTCCTGAAGAAGTATGGAGAGATCACGGATCAGGACATCGAAGCTTAGCGTTCCGCCTGATCGTGAGAACCGCTCCTTCAGAAGCTTGATCACAGAGTGGGTGGAACCCATTTGGACAGCTCGCCGATACCACTAGGGCACGGGAAACAACATCGGCCCCCAAACGGATAGGATGTCCGCTTTGCGCGTGGGTGCCAACGTCCGCTCATGGCGCATCAGCGCTGTCTGAAGCGTATGGTGAGGAGGGGGGCGTTGATCGTGGGAGGTGGCCATGAGCCAGCCCGATCTTTTTTGTCTACCTCGTAAGCCCTGGAATGCTGGTCGGATGACTGGAGCCAAGGCTCCACTCAAGCCTAAGCACATCTGGGCAATCCGACAGCATCTCAAATCGGTTGGATCAATCCGGGATCTGGCGATGTTCAACATCGCGCTGGACGCGAAGCTCCGAGGCAGTGATCTGGTGAAGCTTCGGCTAGCGGATATCGCTCAAGGCGGAGCCATTCGCCAGCGCTCGACCATCATTCAGCAAAAGACAGGTCGCCCGGTCCCGTTCGAGATAACTGAGGCCGCAGGGAGGCGCTAGCGCATTGGCTGGAGCGCCGGGGGCGCCGACGCGACGACCAGCAGTAGCAAAGAGGGCGCGCACATAGGCACGCGCCAGTATGCTCGGCTGGTCGATACTTGGGTAAGAATGATCGACCTAAACCCAAGTGCGTATGGGACCCACAGCCTGCGACGGACAAAGGTAGCGTTGATTTACAAAAAGATCGGAAATCTGCGCGCGTGTCAGCTTCTGCTCGGTCACGGAAAGCTGGAAAGCACCGTTAGATACCTCGGCATCGAAGTCGATGACGCTTTGGAGATATCGGAACAGATCGACCTCTAAGCCGGCTTTCGGGCAGTTCTTTGGAGAGCGGAATGCCCAAAAGTCCGCTTAGGGTGGGAAGCGAGCTCCCCCTCAGCTGCCGTAACCCCCAGCGCGTCGCTCAATGCGCAAAGCTGCATCTTCGGCGTCCTGGGCGTCATTGAAAAAGGTAAAGCCACCTCGGGGGCGATTGAACCAGGCGGTCTTAAGCTGCTTACTCTCGATGGGCCGGACGGTCCGCATTGTGGTCATCGAACCGCAAACTTCGTCGCGCCAATCGACGAGAAACGCAGCAACGACGTCAGCTTCCGCTGCTTCTTTCGATACGGCCTTTGCCTGCCGTGTGGTGAAGAGACCGACCCACTCGCCGTCGTTGTTTATGCCCTCTCCACGCAAGAGGACGCGATAGATTGGAAGATTCTTGGTTCCTGGCATGGCGTGAGCCTAAGTCTCATCGCAGAGGTCCGCTATTGGTCGATTTCGGTCCAACGCTTCCCCGCCTGAAACGGACGTTGGCTCCTAGGCCGGAAAGCGGCCGCTGTTGATTCAGTTAGGGGTGGGAAGCGGTCTTCGCGGGCCTAAGAGAAGTGGCGAGACATGAGCAGGGAGAGCACGGGCCTACCTCCAATCTCGACACGTCGGTAATTCACGAACGCGGCGCATTCTACCAACGCCTTGAACTGCTCGGGACAACGAACCGCGAAGTTCGAGGTATCGTCGATCTGGAGGGTCAATAGCTCGCCGGGGCGTACCTGGCTGGCCAGCATCTGCGCTTCGGGCTCGTCCGCACATGTCATGCAATCGATCCACGCATCCATGGTCGCGCCATAGAAAGTGGGAAAGCCAAGAGCTTCCGAGAAAACCTTATGGAAGGAAGGCCAATCTGAAATCAGGTTGGTTGGAATCGGGACAATAGTAGTGTTCATGAGCGCACCATCCGCGTAAGGCCGACAAGCTCCGCAAAGGGTCAAGATCAAAATATGAGCAAGGAACCTCAGCTTATCTGATTGAGTGCAGTCCTGATCCGGCTCAAGGTCTGCTTCGCGATTGCCCTGTCGATGCCCATGCGAGCCTGGAACTCCCATTCAGGGATTGCATCAGGCCCGTGACAAACCTCATTGAGGGCATTGTTGATCGCTACGAGATCATTGGCGGTTAGCTGGACATTGAGCGTATTGTCGGAATTCATATCGCTACCCTCTCGGGGCACCACACCGTGCCTCCCAGTTCAGATGTCTGCAACGGGTCGAAGGCCTCCATGCTAGGATGCGTCATTTCCCTGCCGGAACTAATTCGATTTAGAAAAAAAAATGTACAGGTTTGCAATCTAGACGGGTAACGTGAAGCTGAGGTTACTTTTCAGCATTATATACGTTTTTTACATAGCATCTGTACTGTTCCAGTATGGACTACCGCGTCAATTGTCTGAGTTCACCGCAATGTTTATTGTTCCGGCAATATCAGTTTCCTTCCTTTATCTATTTTATGGAAGCGTCAACAATGCCCGGAAACGAAAATAAGGCACGCAGTTTTCACGTGCCAAATGGGTATTGAGTCTTCTGCCTCGGAGTCCGCAATGGGTCGGGAACAGTCATGGGCTGTCAGCTGGAATTACGACTTTCGATCACACTGAATGTCGTGTTTGCGGCAGCCGGCGAATGAACGCTTCTGGCGCATTTGTGACTGTCGAAATGACGGCGCGTGGCGACTTCCCGTCAAGCCGGAATATCGATCACGCCGAATATACTATTGTGGCCAATGCGTGCTCCCGCACCCAAAACACCAGAAAGCCCCACCGCTAAAAGCCGTTGGATTTCTGCTGTTTGATGACCAGATGCCGAGTTGCGGTCAAACTGCCGTGTACCTGAAGACCGAACCTGCCCAAGCATTCCAACAGATAGAAATCCATGCGGCAGCGTTACGTCACCGAGGTTATGGACACCCGTTTGATGGAAGACATCGCCTAGGTGGCGTCGGCAGGTTCGACGTAAGGGTGCGCTTCGACGCCATCCGTTTTTTGGGCCAGGCCCGGCACTTCGTCGAGCTGACGAAGGCTGGTGAACAGACCGCGTTCCTCACTATAGCAGACAATCTCAAACCCGTGGCCACGCAAAAGTTCAACGCCATCAAGTTCGGCCGAAGTGGCGGTGTTCAAGTCAATCATCTGTCGCGGTCCGTAATAGCGCCTCGCGGCGGGTGGCAGCGGGTTTGCGCGGGCTGGCGACTTCGCCGGCTGTTGAAAAGTTCAAGCGCTTGGAAAGGACGTGCAGCAAGCCACGCCCCGATACAGGTCGGAAGGCCCTGAGCCCCTAGATCCCGCCGCTTCGCACGACGATGACCGCGATCAGCGTCAGGAAGACGACGGCTGCGGCAGCTATGGCGAGAGCCGTGATGCGAAAGGCGCCGCGGGTCGGCTTGTCGGGCCGGTCTTCGTAGCCAATCGGGACTTTGCGGGGTTCTTTGTCGGTCATGGGCGATCAACGCACGGAGGCGGTTCGCGTCGCCGACTCTGTGAGCCTTCGGCGCAACCAAGGCTGCGCCGAAGGCTCTCGATGTTCGTCAGAAGCGGTAGGCGACGCCGACCCGAAGGTTGCGCCCCGGCAGAGGGGCGATGTCCTTGAGGAAGGACACGTGTTCGCGGGCTTCCTCGTCCGTCAGGTTCCGCGCCTCGGCGAACAGGGTGACGTTCTGCTGGGCGAAGGGGCGGACCGCGACCGAGGCGTTGACCAGGGTGTAGTCGTCGGTCGGCAGTTCGAACGCGTTGGCGACCCGGTCCTGTTCTCCGCCGTGGCGAACCTCGGCGCTGGCGTCGAACCTGGTCGATGTCCAACCCAGACGTCCGGTCACGGAGTAGGGCGGGATCCGCGCGGCAGGACCGAAGTCCGTCTGGGCGTGGACATAGTCGGCCGCGCCTTCCAGCGACAGTTTGCGATCGCCGTCCTGCCAAAGCGCATAGGCGCCTTCCAGCTCGAAGCCATAGAACTTCGCGTCGGTTAGAGGCGCTTAGTTCGGAGTAAGAATGGCTCACAGCATGCTTAGCCTTGTCGTGGCGGTTGCGAGGATTTTTGGAAGCAACCATAAGTCGCGCCTATAAAGGCGAGATGTCAGCCTCGCTTCGGGGGGGGAAACGATAGGCGACACCTTAGATATGACCCGCGAGGTTCCAGCGCAGATCGTGATCGTCCTTAGCATATGGGGCTTCGTTTGCTTGGTCTCCTTGAACCTTAGCGCCACGAATGACGCACAGTCTTGCGGCACCATCACCTTCTTAACCGAGGGCTGTAAGCGATGCTCTCACTCTCAGCCATCGGAAGCTCCAGCGGGGCGGCCAGCTACTACGGCAAGGACGATTACTACGTCACCAGCGAGGCTGACACGCTAGGCCTAGATCGGGAGGGAAGGGGGGCGAAAAAGGTTGGCCTGACCGGAAAGGCCCGCACGCAGGAATTTAGGCCCTCTTGGAAGGCGAGCACTAGGCATTGAAAGTTCCGGATCGTCCAAATGCTCAGGCCCACGGCAAGCACAGAGCTGGGTAGGATCGGACTTTCTCAGCGCCACAATCAGTCAGCCTACCATTCTTATCGGCAAGGATGATCGCCTCGACAAACCGAGAGGTAGAAGTTGTATGATTTGGTCTATTCGGGGATGGCCTTTGTGATGGTCAGGTTTAGCTTTGCGAGTGGTGCCAAGAGGGAGCAGGGGGCACACCCTGTATTAACCTCGGCCGGGATAACGCCGAGTTGGCGTATTATCACATCCGGGACTCTATCGCAGCGCACCAGATACTGATGAACCACCCAATCAACCTCCGTCCGTTGGGCGCAAACGTTGTCAAACATCCGAGACGGATCTAAACCTACTGCCTACAGAAAGTGGAAGCCTTTCACCGAAGAAAACGGCACCAGTCGCCGTCAAAGACGTCGCGTAATTGGATGCAGTTCTGCTTCTGACTCATACCTGATGTCTGAACCGTCCGTTTTTTGGCTGGCGCCCCGAGGTCCGCAGATGGGCTTGAACTAGCCGCCTTGCCGCAGGATGGCGTCCAAAGTGATAAAGAACTCGAACTTCATGCCGCGCTCCCAGCAATCTACCGCGATGTCCGCAGTAATCATTCGCCGCATCTATCGGCACCCGTTTCATGGATGAGGTCATCATCAATGTATCGATGAAACATCACTATTTCTCTCGCTGGATGGTCGTTACCAATTAGATGTCGTTGGCCGCATCTCCGAGCTCGCGGCAAATGACCGACAGGTCCATAAAGACGTCTGCGGTTAGGAAAGCGAGGAACATTGCCCAAGGGACGAGTGTCCAGAATTTTGTGGCCTGCGCATGGATTGAGAGCAACGCCGCCGCGGTCGATGTGACGGATAATTTCACCAGCGAGGTGATCGCCTCGGTGCGCTGCGCCTCAACGGCGCAGGTCGACGCAGCGGTTGCCGGCGCCAAGGCCAGCTTCGCGGCCGTCAAGCTGGAACCCATGAGCGTTGCTGAGCCGGGTCGCCGATCTGATCCTGGAAAACCGCCAGGCCTTGGCCGAGACCCTCGTTGCTGAGTCTGGCGTGCCGTGGAAGGACTCCGACAACGAGGTCGCGCGTGCGGCGAAATCCTTCCGGCTTTCGGCGGAAGAAGCGAGGCGGCTGGTCGGCGAGGTGGTGCCGATCCAAGGCGCGGCTGGCCAATCGCACCGAATGGCCTTCACAATCCGCACGCCAAGCGAGGTTGTCGGAGGCGTCCGCACCTTCATTGCGCGAACCTGACAGGGTATGCCGGAAGGGGCGCAACGGGGCAGAAGGGCGCGGACCTCGTCGTGGGTCATCGGTCGCTCAACCTCAGTAGGCCAACTTCAATAAGCCAGCGCGATCCCGTCCTTGCGCATCTCGGTCGCCGCGCCGTAGGTCCAGCGCCCGCCGGGGTTCATCTGTTTCAAGACGTTCTGATAGCCGCCGAAGCCGCCGTCGGGTTCGCCCAGGGTCCAGCCCATCGCGCGCAGCTGGGTCTTGGTCGCCTCGGGTACGCCGCTTTCCAGATGCAGCACGCCGGTCCCTTCCTGGGGCTGGCCGGTCGGTTCGGACGAGCCATAGTGTTGCCAGCGCGGCGCGTCGCCCGCCGCCTGAGGCTCCAGCCCGTAGTCGACCATGTTGATGATGATCTGGGCCTGGCCCTGCGGCTGCATGGCGCCGCCCATGACGCCGAACGCCATCCACGGCTCGCCGTCCTTGACCGCAAAGCCAGGGATGATCGTCTGGAACGGGCGCTTGCCGGGCGCATAGATGTTGGGGTGGCCGTCGGTCAGGGCGAACAACTCGCCACGGTCTTGGAACATGAAGCCCAGCGGTTCGGAGCCGTTGTCGGGCGCCAGGCCCGAACCCATGCCGCGATAGTTGGATTGGATCCAACTGACCATCATCCCGTCAGCGTCGGCGACGCTGAAATAGGTGGTGTCGCCGTGGTGCGGCGCGTCGCCCGGCATGACGCGGTCCATGACCCGATCCGGCCGGATCAGCTTGGCCCGCTCGGCCGCATAGGCCTTTGAGTTCAGCCATTCGACCGGCGTCTTGGAGAATCGGTCGTCGGCGAACCAGCGCGCCCGGTCCTCGAAGGCCAGCCGCTTCGCCTCGGCCTGGACGTGCAGCGAGGCGGCGGACTGGAAGCCCATCGCTTTCAGGTCAAACTGTTCGCAGATGTTCAGGATCTGGTTGGTGCTCAGCCCTTGCGTGTTAGGACCCAGGCCGAAAACATCGACCCCACGATAGTTGGTCCGGATCGGCTCGACCCATTCGGTGTGATGGGCGGCCAGGTCGGCGCGGGTCATCCAGCCGCCGATCCGCTTGAAATAGGCCTCGATCTGATCGGCGATGGCACCGTTGTAAAAGGCGTCGCGTCCACCCTCTGCGATCACCCGCAGGGTCTTGCCCAGATAGGGGTTGGCGAAGATCTCGCCTACCTTCGGCGTCACGCCGCTGGCGGCCCAGATGCGCTTTCGGTTCTCGTTTTCCTCGATCGGGATCTGGCCCCGATCAAACGCAGCCATGTTGCGTTCCAGATAGTAGGCGATGACTTGGGGCACGGGCACGCCCTGTTCGCACAGTTCGGCGACGGGCAGCAGCACCTCTTTCCACGGCAGTTTCCCATACCGCTGGTGCGCGCTCCACCAGGCGTCCACCGTGCCCGGCACGTTCACCGTTACCGCGCCATAGCGGGGCAGATAGCCGTCGATGGCCTTGGATCGCGCGATCTCCAGGCTGAGGCCCCGGGGACTGGCGCCCGATCCGTTCAGCCCGACGACCTTCTTCTGTTTGGGGTCCCACAGCATGCAATAGGCGTCGCCGCCGATGCCGTTGGCGACCGGCTCCAGAAAGCCCAGGGCCGCATTGATGGCGATGGCCGCATCGATGGCCGATCCGCCGCGTCTTAGGGTGTCGATGCCGATCAGACTGGCCGCCGGATGCGCCGTCGCCGCCGCCCCGTTCGCGCCCCAGACGGTCGAGCGCCCCATGAACTTCGGTCCCGAAATCCGGTCGCCGATGCCGACGCCGGCATAGGGGTCGGCCGGGCGAGCCGGCGCAGGGGCCGCCTCGGTCGGCCTGGCGGCGGGAGAGGCCTGCCGGGCCTGGGCTGCGGTCGCCGCCAGCGCACCGGCGGGCAGGGCGGACAGGAAGGTGCGACGACGCATGGACGGACTCCTCGAACAATCGATGCGGCATCAAGGGTGCAGTCGATCGATCCGGCAAGTCTTTCGGCAAAGAAAAAGGCCGCGTCCCTTTCGGAACGCGGCCCCAATCCTGGAAAGGACGAAGGTCCTATTCGATGTCTTCGTTCAGCAGGCCGACCTTGAAGAAGCCGTTCTCCTGCATCTTGTTCATGACTTCCATGAACTGCGAGTACTTCACTTCCGGCTGGGCGCGGACGAAGACGCGCTCTTCCTGGCAGGCGCCGCCGCCTAGGGCGGTGCAGACGTCAGTGGCCAGGTTGTCGATCGAGGTTTGCTTGTCCGACAGGAAGAGCTGACCGTTTTCCTGGATGGTGATGTACACCGGTTCCTTTTCTTCGGTCGGATTGGTGGGCGGCTGTGCGGGCGGCAGGTCCAGACGGATCGACACGGTCGCCATAGGCGCGGCGACCATGAAGATGATCATGAGCACCAGCAGAATGTCGATGAACGGCGTGATGTTGATATCCGCCGTCTGTTCGATCGTGTGCTTGTCCCCGCCGGAACCACCGAGCTTGGCAGCCATGCATCGTCTCCGTTACTCGCCGGCTGCGTTCCGCGCCGACATTTCCCTATGGATCGCCCGAAGGCTTGATCGGTTCTTGGCGTCCCGATGCGGGCTTGTAAAGCGGTTCTAAACGATCTGCCGTTCCCAAACGTCAATTATACACGACAGAGGGACGACGGTTCGGCCTTCAGGCCTTGGCCAGCTTCAAAAAACGGTCCGTCAGGGCAGGATCGTCCTTGAAGGCGCCGGTGAAGCGGGTCGTGATGGTCGAAACGTGCCGATGATGCACGCCGCGCGTGGTCATGCACTGGTGCGCGGCGTCCACCAGCACCGCCACGCCGCGCGGCTGCAGGTGCGATTCGATGGCCTCGATGATGTCGTTGGTCAGGGTTTCCTGGTTCTGCAGGCGCCGCGCATAAATCTCGACAACCCGCGCCAGCTTGGAGATGCCGACCACCTTCTCACCCGGCAGATAGGCGACGTAGGCCTTGCCCAGGAACGGGGCCAGGTGGTGCTCGCAATGGCTCTCGACCTCGATGTCGCGCAGGATGACCATGTCGTCATAGCCGGTCACGTCCTCGAAGGTGCGGCTCAGCTCCTTGCCCGCATCGGCGTCATAGCCGTCGAACCATTCGCCATAGGCGTCGACCACCCGCTTGGGCGTGTCGATCAGGCCGGGACGGTTCGGATTGTCGCCAGCCCAGGCGATCAGGGTGCGCACGGCCTCCAGCGCCTGTTCGCGCGACGGACGTTGCACGGTTTCGTCGCTGACGAGGACGGGCTTGGCGGGGGTGACGCTCATGAACTCGATTTCCGGCCGGGGCGGGCGGGTCGCCCGGTTTACCTTCTACAATCCGTCGGGACTGTATATCAGGCCGCTATATGGGACAGACCGTCCGTCCCGCAAGAAAACCCGCTAAAGACTGATCCATGCCGCTGCACATCCACGACACCCTGCGCCGTGAAAAGCGCCTGTTCGAGCCCCGGAACAAGGATCGTGTGACCCTCTATGTCTGCGGCCCCACGGTCTATGACTACGCCCATATCGGCAATGCGCGCCCGCCGGTGGTGTTCGACGTCCTGGTGCGGCTGCTGCGCCGGACCTATGGCGCGGACCATGTGATCTACGCCCGCAACGTCACCGACGTGGACGACAAGATCAATCAGAAGGCCGCGCGCGAGGGCGTGCCGATCGGAGAAGTCACGGCCCGCTACGAAGCCGCCTATCTGGCCGACATGGGCCTGCTGAACGTCTCGCCGCCCGATATCGCGCCCCACGTCACCGACTACATCCCGGCCATCGTCGATCAGATCCAGGCCATTGTCGACGCGGGCTGCGCCTATGCCGCCGAGGGGCACGTGCTGTTCGACGTCTCGTCCTACAAGGCCTACGGCGCCCTGTCGGGCCGGAACTTGGACGACATGATCGCCGGCGCCCGCGTCGAGGTCGCGCCCTATAAGAAGAACCCGCACGACTTCGTTCTGTGGAAGCCGTCCAAGGCCGACGAGCCGTCCTGGCCGTCGCCGTGGGGCGAGGGGCGTCCCGGCTGGCACATCGAATGCTCGGCCATGATCGAAAAGACCCTGGGCCTGCCCATCGACATTCACGGCGGCGGCATCGACCTGGTCTTCCCCCACCATGAGAACGAGATCGCCCAGGGCGTCTGCGCCCACGGCCATGCCCATGGCGATGAGGCTCATGACGAATACGCCCGCTACTGGATGCACAATGGCTTTCTGACCGTGGACGCCGAGAAGATGTCCAAGTCGATCGGCAACGTCCTGCTGCTGCACGACCTGGTCCAGGCCATGCCGGGCGAGGTCGTCCGCTGGGCCCTGCTCAGCGCCCACTACCGCCAGCCGCTGGACTGGAACCAAGGGCTGCTGGATCAGAGCCGCAAAAACCTGGACCGGCTGTATGGCGTCCTGCGCGACGCCGAGGCGGCCCTGGCCGACTTCGACGAGGCCACGCTGGACGAAGCTGAGATGGAGCTGGCCGAGAACGCCCTGGATCCGGTGCTGGACGCGCTTGAAGACGATCTCAATACGCCGGGCGCGATCGCCCAGCTGTTCGGGCTCGGCAACACCCTGCGCGAACTGCTGAACGACGCCGAGGCCGATATCAACGATGTCGCCATGGCCCGCTGGAGCCTGAAGGAAGCGGCCGGTCTGCTCGGCGTCCTGTCGCTGACGCCGGACGCCTGGTTCGAGGGCGGCGATCCCGCGCTGAAGGCCGAGGTCGAGGCCCTGCTGGACCAACGCGCCAAGGCCCGCGCCGCAAAGGACTGGCCCGAGGCCGACCGCATCCGCGACCGCCTGAACGCCCTGAACGTCGTCGTCATGGACGGCCCCGACGGCGCCACCTGGCGCGTGAAAGGTTAGAGCCTGTCGTCTCCTCCCCGCCTGGCGGGGAGGGGGACCGCGAAGCGGTGGAGGGGTTCTTGAAACTAAGGGCCTCTCATCTTTCGTCATCCTCCGGCAAGCCGCTTGCGGCGCAGATCGGGGGACCCAGCGGCGCCGGAGGCGATGTTTCCGCCGCGCTGGTGTCTATCAGCGTATCCGCAACAGGTTCGCGCTCTCGCGCGCCGCTGGGTCCCCCGGTCACTTCGCGCCGGAGGATGACGAAAGAAAAGATCGCTAGCTTCTTTCAGCCATCGCAATGCCGCTGGTCCATCCGCAGCGATTTCAACCGCTTGCCGATTTATGTGCGCCTTTTCCCATCCACGGGGTCAAACGGCCCCATAATGCCCCCGTCTCGTCGCATGGAGGGCTCGCCTGGCCTGCGACCTTGCGGCGGCGAGAGCGGATGGAACGGGGGCGGTGGTGAAACTCCATCGCGGCGCCGGGGCTGATCGGTCGGGGAATCGCCCCGGCGTCCGCAGCCGCGTCGCAGGGTCGAGGGGGATACTCGGCCGAACCGGGGATCGAGGATCGCTGCTCCGACCCGCCCGTCGCAGGCTTATGGGGTTAGGCGATAAGACCGCCACCGCTCGGCGCCCCGAGCTTGCAGGTCAACCTTCCGCGCGGAGCGTCCATCCTTCGTCGAAACGGTAACACTACAAATCAACTCCGGGCGAAGGCCCGGCGCTCCGCCCAGCCCTCCTCCTCCTCCGCCCCCTCAAAGGCAGGAGCACCGAGCCATGCCCGGATTTACAGCGTCAGCTCGTCCGGCGGATCAGTTCGTCCGCCAGCGCCGGCGTCAGATAGCCATCGGCGATCCTGTTGTTGGCGATCTGCCAGCGACGCAGGGCCGCGCGGGTGTTGGAGCCGATCACTCCATCCACGCCTTGAGTGTCGTAACCGAGCTGCGTCAGGGCGCGCTGCGCCCCGATACGCTGATCGCGCGTCATCGACGGATCGTTGGGCCAGGCCTTGGTCAGCCCCGGCTTGCCCATGATCCCGTCCGCCGTCAGGCCGATGGCTAGGGCGTAGGACACCGAGTTGTTGTAGCGGCGGATCACATAGTGGTTCGGCAGGGCCAGGAAGGCCGGACCGTTCGCGCCCTGCGGCAGCAGGATGGTCGCCTCTTCCAGCGCCTCGGCGCCATTCGGGGTGCCGCCCTGCGCCAGGCGCACGCCCTTGGCCGCCCAATAGGCCCAGTTGTGTTTCGGGCCTTCCGCTTCGGCATAGTCGAAGCCGGAGGGCAGGGTGACTTCATAGCCCCAGCCCTGACCGCGCTTCCACCCGGCCTGGGCCAGCAAATTGGCGGCGGACGCCAGGGCGTCGGCGTCGTCGCGCCAGATATCGACCTTGCCGTCGCCGTCCTGGTCCACGCCCAGGCGCAGATAGTTGTCGGGCATGAACTGGGTCTGGCCCATGGCCCCGGCCCAACTGCCCTTCAGGCCCGAACGCTCGCGCCGGCCGTCCACGACGATGTCCAGCGCGTCCTTCAGCTGCCCCTCGGCCCAATCGCGTCTGCGACCATCATAGGCCAGGGTCGCCAGCGAGCGGATCACGTCATAGTCGCCCTGCACCTGACCGAATGCGCTTTCCTGGGCCCAGACGCCGACCAGGATTTCGCTGGGCACGCCGAAGCGTTGAACCACCGACCACGGCACCCGGTCAATGCGCTGTTTGGCCTGGGCGATTCGCACCGGGGTCACTGCATTCTGAACATAGGCACCGGCGGGTTTGGAGAATTCAGGCTGGTTGCGATCAAGGCGGATCACCGTCGGATCGGGCGTCAGGCCCTCCAGTTCACGGGCGTAGTCCGCGCGGCGGGCGCCGCCCTTGCGCGCCAGAAATCCCTGTTTCCAGCCCTCGAAACCCTGCTGGTCATAGGCGGCCAACGGCGGCGTCTGGGGGGCGGGGGCTGGCGTCGTGACCGGCGCGCCCGCCTGGGGCTGGGGTTGCGGTGTCGGCAGGTTCACCTGCGGCTCGGGCAGCATGGGCGCGCAGGCCGAGACGCAGCCGATCAGGAGAAGGCGGTAGGAAAAGCGCATGAGATTCAAACTAAAGCCCCCGGGGTCAGACACGAAATGACATCCGCGCGAACGGCCATTTCGACGCCCTAAAGCGCGCACCGCGCGAATGCGTTGCCTCGCCGTTCCCCGCTCGGGTGTAAGGCGCGCTGTTAACCACCTTTGTATTGGACGCCTTATACGTGTGTGTCGTAATGACGCACCAGCTCTGACGGCCTGATGGCGGAGCGGCGACGCGGCGGGCGTGCAACCCCGTAAACCCTCCGTTCGACTCGGAGGTCAGGCCTCCATAGTTTTTGTCGTGCTATCGCGCTTCGCGCGACTTGAGCACGTTAGGGGAAACAGCTCGCAGAGCAGACGGAGACTGGGTTTTCTGCGGTTTCGGGCTTTGGCGGCTTGACCTTCCGAACCCCTCTCTCTATACGACCGCCTCCGCCGCGATCCGACCGGGTCAGCGGCTTTCTTATTGGTTTCTTTCAGGACGTCCGACCATGAAGGTCCGTAGCTCGCTCAAGTCGCTGAAGACCCGCCACCGCGACTGCAAGGTCGTGCGTCGCAAGGGCGTCGTCTTCGTCATCAACAAGACCGACCCGCGCTTCAAGGCGAAGCAGGGCTAAGCAGCGTTCGCTGCGCGCCGCTTCGGCGGCGTGCGCATGCTGGTTCGCGCTCAGGCAGCCCGAAGGGCGATAGCGCGCTTGAAAGATGACGATCCACAGGCTGCGGATTTCTGTCCGCGGCCTTTTTCGTGTTCGCGGTTGTCGCGCGCCTGTCTGCATGGTTAGCGTCCGCGCCTGATTTCTGGAGTATTCCCCATGGCTGACGACGCCTCGTTCGACGGTGGTTCCGACGTTCTCACCGCCACGGCGCAGGGCCGCCTTCGCACCATCATCGAGCGCCTTGAGCGTCTCGAAGAGGACAAGCAGGCCGTCATGACCGACATGAAAGAGGTCTTCGCCGAAGCCAAGGGCGAGGGCTACGACGTCAAGATCCTGCGCAAGGTCATCCGCATCAGAAAGCAGGACAAGGCCAAGCGTCAGGAAGAGGACGCCATCCTGGACCTCTATCTGTCGGCGCTCGGCGAGATCTGAGGCTGACCCGGCTTGAAGCGCACCCCCTTCAAGCCAGGAGGCGGGCTGTCGCGATCCGGCGGCTTGAAGGGCGATGGCGCATCCAACCTGCGCTCAAGCAGCCCGAAGGGCGCTACCGCTGCAAAAAAGCCCGCGCCAAGCCCCTTCGAGCAACAGCGCGAGGCCGCCAAACGCGCCGCGCTGAATGCCTTGAAACGCGCTCGCCGCGCGGCGGACAAGGCAGGCGTTTCCCTGTCCGAATGGGAAGGCGAATTCATCGATTCGGTCAGCGAGCGCGTGAAAACCCACGGCCGCGCCTTCGCCGACCCCGAAAAGGGCGCGCCCGGGCAAGCGCTCTCGGCCATGCAGGGCCGCAAGCTGAAAGAGATCACCGCCAAGGCTAATGGCGAAGAGCCGAAACGGCGGTGGGGGCGAAAGAAGCCGGAGTGATCGTCTCCTCCCCACCGGTGGGGAGGGGGACCGCGCAGCGGTGGAGGGGCTTTTGACGTCCCACAGGCGGTGGCGCGGCGGAGAACCCCTCCGTCTCGGCGCTAAGATGCGCCTCGCCACCTCCCTACGATGTGGGGAGGAGACGGTCAGCCCACTTCCTTCAGCTGACCTTCCAGGCCCTGTTCGCGGACCTTGCGATACAGGGTTGAACGGCCGATGCCGAGACGGCGCGCGATCTCGCTCATATGGCCAGCATAGACCTCGATGGCGTGCTGGATCAGGTCGCGTTCGATGTCTTCCAGAGTCCGCAGATGGCCGCGCTCGTCCAGGATGCGGATCGGCTGATCGACCTGCGCGGCGGCGTCGGTCTGAGCGCCGGCGGCTGTGGCGGCCTGTAGGGGCTGGGCGTCGGGCATGGGCGCGGCGACGCCGGAGATGGCCGGGAAATCGTGCGGCTGAAGGAAGGGCGCATCGGCCAGCACGATGGCGCGAAACACCGCATTTTCCAGCTGTCGCACGTTGCCGGGCCAATCAAACCCTTGCAGCAAGGCCAACGTTTCGGGCGCGCATCCGGCGATCCGCTTGCCCTCCTCGGCGTTGAAGCGGGCGATGAAGTGATCGACCAGGGGCGCGATGTCCTCGCGCCGGTCGCGCAGGGACGGGGCTTCGATTGGGAAGACATTCAGGCGATAGAACAGGTCCTCGCGGAAGGCGCCGTCCTTGACCTGCTGGGCGGGGTCGCGATTGGTCGCCGAGACGATGCGCACATCGATCTTGACCGGGCGTTTGCCGCCCACGGGATCGATCTCGCCCTCTTGCAGCGCGCGCAGCAGCTTGACCTGCATGTCCAGCGGCAGTTCGCCGATCTCGTCAAGGAACAGGGTGCCGCCGTCCGCCTCGCGGAACTTGCCCAGCGTCTTGTCGACGGCGCCGGTGAAGGCGCCCTTCTCGTGTCCAAACAGGATGGATTCGATCAGATTGGCGGGCAGGGCGCCGCAGTTGACGGCGACGAAGGGTTTGCCGGCTCGGTCGCTGGCGCCATGCAGGGCGCGGGCGATGACCTCCTTGCCGACGCCGCTTTCGCCGGTGATCAGGACGGGGATCGAGGATTTGGCGGCCCGGGCGCCCAACGCCTTGACCATGCGCATCGGCGGGCTGTCGCCCACGATATCGTCGAAGCTGGTGCGGCCTTGGACGCGCTTGGTCAGGCGCCCGACCTCGGCGGTGAGGCGCTTCATCTGCATGGCGTTGCGCACGCCGACCAGCAGGCGTTCTGGGCCCACCGGTTTGACAAAGAAGTCCTGGGCGCCGGCCTGCATGGCCTTGACCACCATGTCGATGCCGCCGTTGGCCGTCAGGACGATCACTGGCTCGTTGATCCCGGCGCTACGCAGTTCGGCCAGGCATTCCAGCCCCGACATCTCGGGCATGACCATGTCCAGCAGGATCAGGTCAGCCCCGCCGCCGCGCGTCATCCGGTCGATGGCCTCGCCGCCGCTGGCGGCATGGACCACGGCGTTGCCGTCCCGCTCCAGCACGGCCTGGATCAGCCGGCGCTGGGTCGGATCGTCGTCAACGACCAGGATGGTCTTGGCCATGAAAATCCCTTGTCCTGTCGCCCAACCCGTCACGGATGGATCGTTTCGGGACGATTCCTAGGGTGGCGAGGTGAAAATCGGGTGACACGGCGTGGTGAGCGTCCCGTTAACGCGGCTCTGTCGCGTCGCATCGCACCTCGGGGATGGCGCGCAATCTCTGGCCGTCGACAACCAGGTCGGGAAGGGCGGCCGGCGCCGTCGCGACGCCCTTCGACAGGCCCTCGTTCATCCGCTCAGCATTGCGCCCGCAGGTGAAGCCGTATCGACCCGTCACGCGCCACTGGCCCTGGCTATCCTGATCGAAGGCGACGATTTCGCGAGTCGTGGCGACCAGCAGATCGGTTCGTGCGTCGCCATTCAGGTCCGTCGATCGCAAGACGCAGGGCGTTTCCGCATTGCAACTGAACAGCACGTCGACCTGCGCGTCCAACTGATCGATGAAGCTGGCGGGCACGGATTGGCCATCGACGACCTTCAGACGGATGGCGGCCTTGCGCGCTTGCAGTCCTTGCGCAGTATCGCCGGATGGCCACGGGCGGGCCTGGGCGGCGCGGGCGTTTCGCGCGATGCGTGGATCGGTTGAGGCGGCCAGACGTCTCAGCGCCGTCTCGCCGGCCTTGCCGCTCTCAAACCGCAGGAAGTCATAGTCGAACGTGTCAGCGGACACCGCCCCACGCTGCAACCGTGCGACCTGATCCTGAACCGAGAGGCGGGCGGGATCGGCCAACGGGCTAAACAGGGCCAGGATGACCAGAACCGACAGGACCGCCGCAACAACATTGGTCCACTCCAGCGGCTTCATCCAGCCGCCCGGTTTCACGGCCGCCAGCAGATAGCCCGCGCCATAGACCGTGCCGACCATGGTGCAGGCGACGGCGATGATCCGATCGGGCGTCAGGCCGTGCTGGCCGATACGCAAGGCCAGGCCCCAGGCGGCCAGAACGATCAGCGGCGCGATCAGGATGGACGCGGCCCGCGCGCCGTATCGCAGAACGACCGGCGGCAGATTGTCTGCGCGCCCATCCTGATAGCCCGTGTTGATCAGCACGATCAGGGCGGCGGCGGCCGACAACACCAAGGCCGTTGCGCTGCGCGTCTCCCACAGGCCGTCCAATCCGGTGAAGGGCAGGGCGAGAAGGAAGCCGCCGACCAGGACAGTGATCAACAAGAGTAGCCAAGACAGCAGCATCAACGCCACGGTCCGCACGCCCCGGATCAGGCCGTCGCGCACATCAGTCAGCTGAACCGCGGTGGCGAAGACCAGGGCCGTGACCGGAATGGCGAACCACGCCTCGCTGAGCAAGTGCTGCAGAAAGCCGAGGCCGATCATCTTGAACAGGGCCGCGCCCAGATGCAGCAGGATCCAGAAGGCGCCGGTGAAGCCCAGCGACAGAGCCAGTTGTACCCCCGCCTTCCAGGCGATGTCGAAATAGTGGGGGTAGTCGACGATCCAGCGTCGTTCGCGGATCCCGGGCACGATCAGGTGGTGGGCGATGAACAGGGCCGCCGCGCCGAAGGCCAGCACGGGGAAACTCAGGAAAGGCGGCTCCTCATGCGGCTTCAGCACCTGGCGGGCCACGTCGTGCGCGCCCAGCAAAGCCAGCATGCCGGCTGCGCTGGCCGCCCACAGGAGCAGAGCCAGCGGCTTGACCCGGCCCACGCCGGCGAGAACCACCACCGGCACATAGCCGGCCGCCAGGGCCAGGGCGCCGAACACCACCGGCTGGGTTTCGGGCCAGACGCGGCTGTCGGCCGCCAGATACAGTAGATAGAGGGCCAGCCCCTGAACCAGACCCGTCGCCAGGCGAATCGCAAACAGGCCCGAGGCCCCGCCAAGGCCCGTCCGGCCGGTGTCATGCTGCAGGGTTTCGGTCATTCGATGGTCTCCGAAAGGCAGGATTGCACGGGCCGTGACGCCGAGAAAGCGCAAGGGACGGTTGCGGCCGTCGCCGCGCATCCCCAGAACAGGGGCATGAACGCTCCCTTCAAGACGCCCAACACCGAAGCCCCGCTGTGGGACCTGACCGACCTCTATGCGTCGCGCGACGACGCCAAGGTGGCCGCCGACCTGGAAAAGGCGCGCGGTCTGGTCGAGGCGCTGAACGGGCTGAAGGGGCGGCTGGCGGCGGACCAGGACGCGCAGGCGCTGGGCGATGCGCTGGACCGCGCGATCCAGCTTTATGAGCAGGCGTCCGATGTGTTGGGCGCGTTGGGCGCCTACGCCTTTCTATCCGCCTCGACCGCGCGCGACGATGCAACGGCGCAAGGATTCGAAGCCGATGTGCGCGAGAAGATCACCGCCATCGCCACCCCGACTGTCTGGCTGACGCTGGAGATCAACCAGATCGACGATGCGGCGCTCGAAGCGGCGCTGATCGCCCATGCGGGCGCGGCGCGCTGGCGGCCTTGGCTGCGGCGCGTGCGGGCGATGAAGCCGCATGAGCTTTCGGCCGAACTGGAGACCTTCATCGCCGAGCGCGGCCCGATCACGGCCCAATGGCCGCGCCTGTTTGATGAGCAACTGGCTGCCCTGCGTGCCAAGGCGGGCAGCGAGGACCTGACCTTGGCCGAGGCGCTGAACCGCCTGTCGGACGCCAAGTCGGCGCGTCGCAAGGCCGCTGCCGAGGGCCTGTCCGAAGCGCTGGCCGCCCGCGCCCCGACGCTGGCCCTGGTGCTGAACACCGTCGCCGCCGACAAGGCGATGGAGGATCGCTGGCGCGGTTTCAAACGTCCCGCCGATAGCCGTCACCTGGGCAACGAGGTGGATGGCGAGGCCGTGGATGCGATGGCCGAGGCCGTCGCCGCTGCCTATCCGCGCCTGTCGCACCGCTATTATGCGCTCAAGGCCAAGGCGATGGGAAAGGCGCGCCTGGACCACTGGGACCGCAACGCGCCTATCGAAACCACGACGCCGCGCGCCTTCACCTGGACCCAGGGGCGCGAGATCGTGTTGGACAGTTTCTCGGACCTGGGCGGCGATTTCGCCGACCGGGCCGGCGGCTTCTTCGAAAAGCCGTGGATCGACGGCCGGGCGCGGCCGGGCAAGCAGTCCGGCGCCTACGCCCACCCCGTCACCGCCGACCGCCACCCCTATGTCTTCCTGAACTGGATGGGGGAGCGGCGCGACGTCCTGACCTTGGCGCATGAGCTGGGACACGGCGTCCACCAGACCCTGGCGGCCGATCAGGGCACGCTTTTGGCCGATACGCCTCTGACCCTGGCCGAGACGGCGTCGATCTTCGCCGAGGGGCTGACCTTCGACCGCCTCCTGGCCACCGCGCCCAAGTCCGAGCAGCGCGGCCTGCTGGCCGGTCGGATCGAGGATGGTCTGAACACCGTCGTGCGCCAGATCGCCTTCCACCGCTTCGAGACCCGCTTCCACGACGAGCGCCTCCAGGGCGAGGTGTCGCAACAGCGGATCAATCAGCTGTGGCTTGAGGAAATGGGAGCCTCGCTGGGGCCGTCGGTCAAGCTGAACCCGGGCTATGAACATTGGTGGGCCTATGTCAGCCACTTCGTCCATTCGCCCTTCTATGTTTACGCCTACGCTTTCGGCGACCTCCTGGTGGCGGCGTTGATGGAGGCGCGTCGCAACGATCCGGCCGGCTTCACGCCCCTTTATCGCGAGCTTCTGGCCGGCGGGGGATCGCGAACCTACGTCGAGGCGTTGAAGCCGTTCGGTCTGGACCCGCGCGACCCGGCCTTCTGGAGTGTCGGCTGTCAGAGGCTGGAGCGGCTGGTCGATCAGTTCGAGGCGCTGGCCTGACCAAGGCAAGGCATGACTGCGGGCTTGAGCGGGGCGGTCGCCTCGGTGTAAGTCCGCGATAACGACGAGGGGATTCCACAATGGCCGACCTGCACGACACCGCCAACGCACCTGCCGACGCCGATGCGCAAGCCTATCTGCACGGCCATATGGAAGTGCGCGAACAGGTCTCGACCTATCGCCTGTTCCTGAACCTGGCCAAGTGGGGCAGTCTGGCCATCGCCGTGCTGCTGCTGTTCCTGACCCTGTGGTTCCACCCGGGTGGCAGCTTCATGGCCGCCGTGATCGGCGCGGTCGTTCTGGGCGGCTTCGGCTTCGTGGCGCTGAAGTCCAAGCCCGGCGCCGCGCACTGAGCCTTGCATCGGATCGCCTTGCGGCGGTCTGAAATCACGCGCCCTCGCCAAGCTTTGGCATAACCGTGCTTTGACGGCTTGCGCCGGAACGGCCTAACCTTCGTTCAACGAAAAGAACGAGGGGATTCGCTTGGCCGTCGCTATCGCCGTCACGAGAGAACGCCGCGAAGGCGAGACGCGCTGCGCCGTCACGCCTGAGACCGTGAAGAAGCTGATCGCCCTGGGCGCGACCGTCACGGTCGAGGCCGGGACCGGCCTTGGCTCCTCTATTCCTGACGCCGACTACGCCTCCGCCGGCGCGGTGGTGAAGCCGGACACCCGCGCCGTGCTGGACGGCGCCGACATCGTGCTGAAGGTGCGCGGCCCCACGGCCCAGGAAACTAGCGCGCTGAAGCCCGGCGCCATCGTTATCGCCATGCTGGACGCCTATCGTGACAAGGCGACCGTCGACGCCCTGGCCGGGGCCAACGCCACCGCCTTCGCCATGGAGTTCGTGCCCCGCATAACCCGCGCCCAGGTCATGGACGTCTTGTCGTCCCAGGCGAATCTGGCGGGATACCGCGCGGTGATCGAGGCGGCTTACGCCTATGGCAAGGGCTTCCCAATGATGATGACGGCGGCCGGCACGGTCGCCGCCGCAAAGGTCTTCATCATGGGGGTGGGCGTCGCGGGCTTGCAAGCCATCGCCACCGCTCGTCGTCTGGGCGCGGTCGTCACCGCCACCGACGTCCGCCCCGCGACTAAGGAACAGGTCGAAAGCCTGGGCGCCAAATTCCTGGCCGTCGAGGACGAGGAATTCAAGAACGCCCAGACGGCCGGCGGCTACGCCAAACCCATGTCGGCCGAATATCAGGCCAAACAGGCCGAACTGACCGCGACCCATGTGCTCAAGCAGGACATCGTTATCACCACGGCTCTGATCCCCGGCCGCGCCGCGCCTGTGCTGCTGACCGCCGCCCATGTCGCCTCGATGAAGCCCGGCTCGGTCATCATCGATCTGGCGGTCGAGGCAGGCGGCAATGTCGAGGGCTCCAAGCTGAACGAGGTCGTGACCACCGCGAACGGCGTCACCATCGTCGGCTGGTCGAACCTGCCCGGCCGCATCGCCGCAGACGCCAGCGCCCTCTACGCTCGCAACCTCACCGCCTTCGTCGGCCTGTTGATCAAGGACGGCGGTCTGGCGGTCGATCTCAAAGACGAAATCCTGAAGGCGGCGGTAGTCACCAATGCCGGCGCCGTGGTGCATGAAGGTCTGAAGGGAACACACTGATGGAACATGTCGATCCCACCGTCTTCCGCCTGGCCATCTTCGTGCTGGCCATCTTCGTCGGCTATTACGTCGTCTGGAGCGTGACGCCGGCCCTGCATACGCCGCTGATGGCCGTGACCAACGCCATTTCCAGCGTCATCATCGTCGGCGGCCTGATCGCCGCGGCGGCCGTGTCCGGTGACGCGACCGGCCCCAGCGCCTGGATCGCCAAGGGCGCCGGCGTGCTCGCCGTCACCCTGGCCAGCGTCAACATCTTCGGCGGCTTCATGGTCACGCGGCGGATGCTGGCCATGTACAAGAAGAAGGAAAGGCCCGCTGCCAAGGCCGCTTCCGAGGCGTCTTCGTGACGGACGCTGCGCAGATCGCCATCACCGGATCCTGGGTCGCGACCGGCATCGGCTTCGGCCTGTGGCTGTACGGCTGGTTCGGGGCCAAGACTCCAATCAAGCGTCAGCGGCTGCATGACTGCGGCATCGCCCTGGTCTTTTCGGCCATTCTGGTTCGCGTGGTGACGCAGGATCGGCCGTTGGGCGTCTTCGAATGGGCCCTGTTCTTCATCGGCCCGCTGTTCATCGCCGCCGCCCTGTGGCGGCTGGCCCGCACGTCTTGAGGGGAGGGGCGTGATGAACGCATCTTTGGCCGCACTGGCCTATCTGGTTTCAGGCGTCCTGTTCATCCTTTCGCTGCGGGGGCTGTCCAGCCCGGAGACCAGCCGCCAAGGCAACACCTTCGGCATGGTCGGCATGGCGCTGGCCATCGGCGTGACCCTGCTGACCCTGGGCACGACGGGGGCGCTGGATACCGTGACCCTGGCCCTGATCGCGGGCGGCGTCATCGTCGGCGGCGGGGCAGGCGCCCTGATCGCCAAGCGCGTGGCCATGACCGACATGCCGCAGCTGGTCGCGGCCTTCCACAGTCTGGTCGGCATGGCCGCCTGCCTCGTCGCCATCGGCGCGATCTATGCGCCCGAGGCCTTTGGAATCCTGTCCGACGACGGAAACGGCATCAAGACGCTGTCGATCATCGAACTCAGCCTCGGCGTCGCCATAGGGGCCATCACCTTCACCGGCTCAGTCATCGCCTTCGCCAAGCTGAACGGAAACATGAGCGGCGCGCCGATCATCCTGCCGGCGCGGCATCTGATCAATGTCGGCCTGGCGCTGGGTCTGGTCTTCCTGATCGGCATCCTGATCGGCACGAACGGCGCGGCGACCTGGGCCTTCTGGGGCGTCTTCGTGATCGCCCTGATTCTGGGCGCAACCCTGATCATTCCCATCGGCGGCGCCGACATGCCGGTCGTGGTGTCGATGCTGAACTCCTATTCCGGCTGGGCGGCGGCGGCGCTGGGCTTCACGCTGGAGAACATCGCCCTGATCATCACCGGCGCCCTGGTCGGATCGTCGGGCGCGATCCTCAGCTACATCATGTGCAAGGGCATGAACCGCAGCTTCGTCTCGGTGATCCTGGGCGGCTTCGGCGGCGGGGATGCGGCGGCCGGTCCCGCCGGCGCCAAGGAGACGCGGCCGGTCAAACAGGGCTCGGCCGAGGACGCCGCCTTCATCATGAAGAATGCGTCCAAGGTCATCATCGTGCCCGGCTACGGGATGGCGGTGGCCCAGGCCCAGCATGCGCTGCGCGAAATGGCCGACAAGCTAAAGGAGGAGGGGGTCGAGGTGAAATACGCCATCCACCCCGTCGCCGGTCGGATGCCGGGCCATATGAACGTCCTGCTGGCCGAGGCCAACGTTCCCTATGACGAGGTGTTCGAACTGGAGGACATCAACGCCGAGTTCGCCACCGCCGACGTCGCCTTCGTCATCGGCGCCAACGACGTGACCAACCCGGCGGCCAAGACCGACCCGACCAGCGCCATCTACGGCATGCCGATCCTGGACGTGGAAAAGGCCGGCACCGTCCTGTTCATCAAGCGCGGCATGGGCTCGGGCTATGCCGGGGTCGAGAACGAACTCTTCTTCCGCGACAACACCATGATGCTGTTCGCCGACGCCAAGAAGATGGTCGAAGGGATCGTGAAGGGGCTTTGAGCCATGGCCAGCACGCCCAAGACCGGCCCCACAGACGCCTCTGTCGATGACTTCTTGTCTGCGATCGACGATCCACGCCGACGGTCTGACGCTCATGCCGTCGCCGCGCTTATGTCGGAGATTACCGGTGAACCGGCCGTGCTCTGGGGATCGTCCATCATCGGGTTCGGCAACGACGGCGGCCCCAAGGGCGGCTGGCCGCTGATCAGCTTCTCGCCGCGAAAAGCCAATCTGGTGCTTTATGTCGCTGGGGATTTCCCTGAACGTGCCGAGCTTATCGCCCGCCTAGGCAAGGTGAAGACCGGCGTGGGCTGCCTCTATGTTTCGCGTCTGGAAGATGTCGATCAGGCGGTTCTGCGGGACCTTTGCGGTCGCGCTGTTCGCGCGGTCAAAACCAGCTCGGACTGAAGTCTCTTCAGACCCCTATCGCGCAACCTTGACCGGCGCTATCACGCGTCCGTGAACACAGTGTCCGGACCCCTTCCTGCCGCCCATCGCCGTTTCGAGGCCTTGGATTCCCTGCGCGGTGTGTGCGCCATCCTTGTCGTGATGTTCCACATGCCGGTCGCAAGTCACTGGCGCGACTGGGATTTCATTCAGCATTCCTATCTGTTCGTCGACTATTTCTTCGTTCTGTCGGGCTTCGTCATCGCTCATGCCTATGCGAAACGACTGAAGTCGGGACGCGACGCCGGGCGATTCATGGTGCGGCGCTTCGGGCGGATTTGGCCGCTGCATCTGCTGATGCTGGCGGCCTTCATCGGGCTGGAGATGGCGCGGCTGGTCTTTCATTTCGATAGCGCGCCGCCGTTCACGCGGGATCGGTCGATCGAGGCGATCTTCACTAATCTGGCGCTGATCCAGGCCTGGCATGTGCATCCCTATCTGACCTGGAACGGGCCGTCGTGGACGCTCAGCGCCGAATGGGCCTGCTATCTGATCTTCGCAGGGCTGGTGCTGATTGCGCCCAAGCGGTTCCGCTGGATCGGCCTGGTGCTGGCGATCATCGGCGGCGTGCTGGTGCTCAGCTACGCCCGGCGCTGGATGAACACGACCTATGACTTCGCCGTGCCGCGCGCGGTCTATGGCTTCTTCCTGGGCTGCCTGATGCAGGGGCTGTGGACGCACATTCCGCGGCTCAAGGGCGGCGCCGCGACGCTGTTGGAGGTCGCGGCCATCGTCTCGGCCTGCGTCTTCATCGGCTATGCGCAGGGCCCGATCACCGTCGCGGTCACCTTGATCTTCGTGGCGCTGATCTGGGTCTTCGCCGGCGAGGAGGGGGCGCTGTCACGCGTGCTGGACCACCCGGCTCTGGTCACCCTGGGGCGCTGGTCGTTCGCCATCTACATGGTCCATATGTTCATCCTGACCGTGATGATGATCGTGGCCAGGAAGCTGGACCGGGTCCCCGTTCGTCGCATCGACTTCGGCTCTGTCTGGCTGAACGACCTGTTCGCCGTCGCCATGTTCGGCTTCATTGTCGCGGTCGCCGTGGCGGCTCACCGACTGGTCGAGCAACCGGCCCAGCGCATGATCGACCGCTGGACCAAGCCCAAGGCGGCCTGAGGTCAGGCGGCCATCCGCCATTCGGGGGCCATGTCGCCGGCGCGGCCTTCGTCCCACAGCATGTCCTCGTCCGAATAGCGGCTGCTGGCGGCCGCCGAGATGACGTCGACCACCTGTTCCTCCAGACGGTCCCAGATCACGGCGAGGTCGGACGACCCGTCGGCCGCGCATGGGACGATGATGTAGCGGCTGGCGTTGACGGTCTGGGTGGGTTCGAAACGCGCCATCTGATAATCTCCTGAAGCGGGGGCCTCTTGTCGATGATGTCGTTATGAAGCAGTGTTGCGTCAGAAACGGACGTAGGGATCGGCGAAAGCATTGAGACACGACAAGGCGGCGATGGTGATCGATCTGGCGCGCCGCATGGCCGCCAGCGCCGAAGGGCTGAGCCTGGACGAGATCGCGCGCGACATGCGCGTCGGCCGCCGCACCGCCGAACGGATGCGCGACGCGGTTCTGATGCTGTTTCCCCAGGTGGACGAGGTCTCGGACCCGCCGTCCAAACGCTGGCGCATCCGGGGCGGTCTGTCGGCCTTCGAACAGGCCCCGACGGCGACCGAAATGCTGGAATTGTCCAAGGCCGCGACCGCTCTGCGCGCCGCCGGCGAACCGGCGCGCGCCACGGCGCTGGAGGGGCTGGAGCGCAAGCTGAAGGCGGCGATGCGTTCGACCACGCTGAATCGGATGGCGCCGGATCTGGAGGCCCTGGTCCGGGCCGAGACCATTGCGGTCCAGGCCGGGCCGCGCCCCTCCGCCGACGAGGCCATGCTGACCGCTATCCGCGCGGCGGTGCTGGCGCAGCAGCCCTTGGGCTTCACCTATTCCCGTCCGGGCGCCGAGCCGCGTCGGCGCAGCGTGGCGCCCTGCGGCGTCATGTTCGGCCGGGCCAACTATCTGGTCGCCGCCGACCGCGAGACGGGCCGCATCCAGACCTTCCGTCTGGACCGGATGAGCCACGTCGCCCCGCAGGAGGGGATGGCCGTCCCGCCCGCCGATTTCGACCTCGGCGTCTTCGCCAGCCAGTCCTTCGGCATCTATCAGGACGAGATAGAGGACGTCGTGCTGCGCATCGCGCCCGACGGCGCGGCCGAGGCCAGGGGCTGGCGCTGGCACCCGACCCAGTCGTTTGAGGACCAGTCGGACGGCGGCGTGATCGTGCGGTTCCGCGCCTCGGGCATGCGCGAGCTGGCCTGGCATCTGTTCACCTGGGGCGAGCAGGTGCAGATCCTGGCGCCGGAGCGGCTAAAGGCCGTGATGGCCGGCGAACTGGCGGCGGCGGGGCGCGCCTTGGAACGGGCCTCAGCCTGACGAAACCGTAAGCTGACGCGGCGCGTTGACGACCGCTAGGCTTCGCGCCGAGCGCCCTTCAGGAGATCGCCCTTGCGCGTCCACGCCTTCGCCTCGTCCGCCGTTTTGGCCCTCGCCCTTATGAGCGGCGCCTGCGCCGCAGGGCCCATGTCGGCGCCGGCGACCCTTCAGGAGGAAGGCGGACCCCAGGTGACGGTGACCCGCGACGGCGATCACCTCAACATCGACTATCGCTTCGGGCGCGACGTGCCGGTCTGGGCCTTCCAGGATTCGGCGCTGGAACAGGATTCGCGCCAGCCCTGGCGGCCGCGCCAATGGACGGTCGAGACGGCCGGCGTCGTCATGGATCGACGCGGCCATTACGACATCATCCGCAGCACCGACGGCGGTCCCGTGCCGCGCGAAGTCCGCTTCCGCGTTCGACCGCAGGCGGTGGATATTGAGGCCGAGTATCCGACCCTGCTGTTCTCCAATGGCGCGGTGGCGCTGCCGACCCGGCAACTGGACGTCTTCGCCCTGCCGTCGGCACAGGCGGCCGAACAGGTGCCGGACGACCTGAACCGGATCCGGCTGGATGGCGGTCCCTCGCGCGTGACGTGGCGCGATGAGAACGGACCCGTCCTGTTCAACGGGCGCCGCCGCGACGAACTGACCACGACGGACGAGCGCAGCTATGTCCTGCTGGGCGAGGCGACGGTCACCCCGGGGGATGGCCTGTCGACCGTCATGGACCCCAATCTGCCGCCTTGGATCGGCGAGGAGGTCCGCGGCTTTGCGCCGCGTGTCGGTCACTACTACCGCGATCGCCTGGGTGCGCCGGGCTCCGGCGGCGATACGCCCATCGTCATGGTGGCCTGGAACGGGCCGACCGAAAGCATGACGAGCATGGGGGGCAGCGTCCTTCCGGGCCTAATCGTCATGTCGTTCGAGGGGCGGGGCGTGACATCGCCCCAGCCGGAAATCGTGGAGCGTTCGCGCTGGTTCATCGGCCATGAGGGGGCGCATTTCTGGCTGGGGCAGACGGTGCGCTACGCCTTCGCCGACGAGGCCTGGATCACCGAGGGCGGGGCCGACCTGATGGCCGTCCGCGCGCTGAAGGCCTTGGACGCAAACTATGACGACCGGGCCGAACTTCAGTCCGAGTTGGACGACTGCGTCAACCTGGCCCGCCAGCCGGTCGCCCAGGCCGGCGCCCGGGGCGAACACCGCGCCTACTACGCCTGCGGGGCCGTCTTCGCCCTGGCGGCGGAGGGCGCGCAACGCCAGCGGACCGGCGGCGACTGGTTCGACTTCCTCAGACCTCTGCTGCACCAGCCGGACAGCGTACTCAGCCGCGAGGAATGGCTGACGGCCCTCACCCGGACATCGCGCGACCCGTCGCTGCGCGGCGATGTCGAGCGGCTGCTGGACCAGGGCGCGCCCGATCCGTCCGCCGTCATCGCGCGCCTGTTCCAGCGCACCGGCGTGGCCTTCCGGATGATCGACGGCCGCGTGGTCCTGAGCTGAATCCGATCGCAGGCGCTGGCGCTGGTCATCGGATTGAACCCGAACCTTGGCCGTGGCGTTGTGGCGGGATGAAAACAGCCTTGATCCCGATGGCGGGCGCGATCGCCCTTCTGGCCGCCTGCGACGATCACGAGGTCAATCCGCCAAACGAACCGGCGGTGCCCCTGCGCACGCCCGAAGCCATGCAGCCGGTCGAACCGCCTGGACCGTCGTCTCTGGCCGGGCGGGGGCCGCGCAGCTTCGTGGGCGTTTGGGCGGCGAACCCGCAATGGTGCGCCCGGCCTCAGGGCGAACGCAGCCCGATCACCCTGACGCCCCTGCGCTTCGACGCCTACGGCCGCAACTGCGACATCGCCAGCATTGACGAGACGGGTTCCGGCTATGTCGCGGTTCTGCGATGCGCGGGGCGGGCTCGGACCGAGCGGGTGCATATGAGCACGAGCGGCGACGTGATGAACCTGACCTATGTCGATCAGGACATGAAGACGGTGAAACTGGCGCGCTGCCCCGGTTCGCCGCGCGCGCCCGATCCCGCCAATCCGCTGGAAAAGATGATGAAGAAGGACGGGGCCGAAACCCCGCCTGCCGCGCCGCCTAGTTGAACAGGAAGTTCATCACGTCGCCGTCCTTGACGACATAAGACTTGCCTTCAGCGCGCAGCTTGCCGGCCTCGCGCGCCTTGGCTTCCCCACGCAGAGCGACAAAGTCGTCGAAAGCGATGGTCTCGGCGCGAATGAAGCCCTTTTCGAAGTCGGTGTGGATCACGCCGGCCGCCTGGGGCGCGGTGTCGCCGACATTGATGGTCCAGGCGCGGGCTTCCTTGGGCCCGACCGTGAAATAGGTCTGCAGGCCCAGCAGCTTGTAGGCCTCGCGGATCAGACGGTTCAGGCCGGGTTCTTCCAGACCCAGGGTCTCCAGGAACTCCTTCTGCTCCTCGTCGTCCAGCACGGCGATCTCGGACTCGATCTGGGCCGAGATGACGACCGAGTTGGCGTTGTCCTGGGCGGCGCGGGCCGCGACCTTGTCGGACAGGTCGTTGCCCTTGTCGGCCGAGCCTTCCTCGACGTTCGAGACATAGAGGGCGGGAAGCGCCGTCAGCAGTTGCAGCATGTGCCAGGCCTTGATGTCCTCCTTGGACACCTCGGCGGTGCGAGCGGGCTTGCCGGCGTTCAGCTGGGCCAGGGCCAGATCGACCAGCTTCAGCGTCAGGACGGATTCCTTGTCGCCGCCCTTGGCGCGCTTCTCCAGCTGCGGGCGGCGGCGCTCCAGGCTTTCCATGTCGGCCAGCATCAGTTCGGTCTCGATGATCTCCAGGTCGGCGATCGGATCGATGCGGTCCTCGACGTGGGTGATGTCGTCATCCACGAAGCAGCGGGCGACGAAGGCCACGGCGTCGCAGTCGCGGATGTTGGCCAGGAACTGGTTGCCCAGGCCTTCGCCCTTGGACGCGCCACGCACCAGACCGGCGACGTCGACGAAGGTGATGCGGGCCGGGATGATCTCTTTCGATCCAGCGATCTCGGCCAGGGCGTTCAGACGCGCCTCGGGCACGGCCACATCGCCGGTGTTCGGCTCGATGGTGCAGAACGGATAGTTGGCCGCCTGGGCCGCCGCCGTCTTGGTCAGGGCGTTGAACAGGGTGGACTTGCCGACGTTGGGCAGGCCGACGATCGCGACTTTAAGAGCCATGGTATTCCTCGTGAGGCGCGAGCCTTTAGCGGGTTCAGAGCCGTTTGTCAGGCTCGCGCTTCAACTGAGGTCAGTGGGCGCCGTGATCCATGCCGTCCATGGCCGGTTGGCGAACCTGCGCCTGAACCGTGATCGGCGGCGCCGAGGCGAACTGGAAGGTCAGCGGCACGGTCTCGCCGGCGATCAGAGGCGCGGTCAGGCCGATGAGCATCAGGTGGTTGCCGCCCGGCGCCAGGGCCACGGCCTGACCGGCGGGCAGGGGCAGGCCCGCCGTCAACTCGGCCATCTTCATCATGCCGTTCTCGGTCTTCATCTCGTGGACCTGAAGCGATGCGGCGCGTGGCGTCGATCCGCCCGTCAGTCGGTCGTCGGTCGCAGCGGTCAGTGTGACATAGCAGCCGCCGGCCTTGGCCCCGTTCGGCGACGGGCGGCACCAGGCGTCGATCGCGGTCACGGCGGCGGTCGCGGTCGGCGTCTCAGCGGCGGGCGCCTTGGCCGGCTCGGACGGATTGCAGGCCGCCAGCGACAGGGCGGCGGCGGCAAGGGCGAGTTTGATCTTCATGGAGTCAGGTCTTTCACGAGGCGGCGGAACGACGCCGGATCATCGGACGCAGAGCTCGGTCGAGCAATACGGCCGCGATCAGGCTCAGTCCCGTCAGGGGATAGAGGATGGCGAGGGGCAGGACGATGCCGAGGACAGCGGCGCGCGCACGCGGTCCCGGCGGGGCGGGCGGCGCGCCCAGGCGTCGGCGCGACAGATTGGGCGGGCGGCGCGTCCACCACATGACCAGGCCGCTGATCGCCAGTAGCCACACGCCGATGCAGCCCATCAGCATGACGATGCGGTTCACCTGTCCGAACTGCGTGCCCTGGTGCGTATAGATGCCGAACTCGATGGCCTTGGCGCCGGCGCCGAACTGGTCATAGCCGATGTCGCCCAGCAGCCGCCCGGAGGCCGCATCGACATAGAGCGATCGGCTGTCCTGAACCCGTGTCGCCTGGGTCGTCAGCGTATAGGCGGTGTCGTCAGCCTTGGGGATGTTCACCGCATAGGGCAGCGCCAGGCTGACCTGATCCGCGACCCGCAGAACCTGCGCCAGGCCGCCATGGCCGGCGTGGTCGTGGGTCATCACCATGCCCTCCATGGTCCAGCCGGCCCCGACCGGCGCATCGTGGTGCTGCGCCCTTTGCCAGGCGCCGGCGACGGGGGCGGGCGGCCGCCCCAGCCCCGTCTCCTTGACCACCCCCATGACCTTGTCGCCCCAGACCGCCGACCACGGCATGCCGGTCACGGCCAGAAACAGCACCACCCCGCCGACATAGAAACCCGTCAGCGCATGCAGGTCGCGCCAGAACGGACGGCGGCGACTGTCGGTCGTCTGCGGCGCGAAGGTCGCCACGCCCCGCCCGCGCGGCCACCACAGATAAAGCCCCGTGGCGAACAGGATGATCGTCCAGCCGGCGACGATCTCGACCAGGATGTTGAACGGCCGCCCCAGCAGGGTCAGGCTGTGCGTCTTCTTGACCAGCTCCATGAACCCGCCGGCCGGAATGACGCCGGTGGCCCTTCCGGTGTGCGGATCGACGAAGACCGTCTTCTGCACTCCATCGGGCAGATCGACCCGCAGCCGGATCGCCTGATCGTCGCGTCCAGGCATGACCAGATTGGCGACCCGCCCGCCGCCTGCGGCCTGGGCGGCCGAAGCCACCCACGCATCCCGCGCCGCCCGAGTTTGAACGGCCGGCACGCGGATCATGTCGCGGTACAGAAAACCGTCGATCTCGTCCTTGAACAGATAGAGACCCCCCGTGAGGGCCAGCAGCATCAGCACCGGCATGACGAAGACGCCGGAATAGAAGTGCCAGCGCCAGACCGCCCGATAGGCGCCGGACAGGTCGTCCGGCGTCGTCTTGTCGAGATTGCTCGCCATCAGTAGCTCATCCTGACGCCGACATAGGCCGAACGGCCGTCGCCGGGGAAGAACACGGCCTTGGACACGGTGGCCACGCGGGCGTCCGTGACCGCGCCGAAGTTCGACACATAGGCTTCGTCGAACAGGTTGCGGACATCGGCAAACACGGTCAGTCGGCGATTGACGGTCCAGCCCATGTTCAGGTTCGCGACGGTGTAAGAGGGCGACTTCAGGGTGTTGGCGTAATCGACCCAGGCATCCTTGATCGACCATTCCACGCTGGGCGCGATGAACCAGCCGGCCGGATCGTCGTAGCGAAGCTCCGCGCGGTACAGGTGCGGCGGCACGACCGGCAGATGGCCGTCTCCATAGACCTTGTCTCCGTCGAAATAGAAGTCGGAGAAGGCGTAGGTCTGGCGTAGCCGCCATTCCGGCGCGATCCGCCAATCCAGCCCTGCCTCGATCCCTTGGTGGATGGTCGGTCCCGCGTTGAAGGTCGCGGCCGGTATGCCCAAGGCGGCGTTTACAGCGAAGTTCAGCAGTTCGTGCTTCAGATCGGCGCGATAGGCGGTCACGTCCCAGGTCAGCGGTCCCCGCCGACCCCGCGTGCCGACTTCCCAGGTCACGGCCTCTTGCGGCACGAGGGGCTGATAGCCGCCGGCGGTCGGCGACAGGGCCGAGAAGTTGGGCGGCTCGATCGAGCGGGTGACGTTGGCGAAGACCTGTGCGCCGTCCTCGCTCTCCCACAAAAGGCCGGCGCGAGGCGCGAACCAGTCGAAGGTCTTGTCGGTGGTCAGGTCGATCGTGCCGACGACGCCGGGAACGACATAGCTCTGATACTCGCGCTCGGCGCGCCCCCAGGTTCCACCGGCCACCAGCGCCAGGCGATCGGTCACGAACAGCCGCCCCTCGCCGAAGACATCCAGCCCCTTGCCGTTCTGGAAGTTGCGGGCGCGTAAACCGTTCTGCTGTCCGCCGACATTGACCCACTGTTTGGCGTCCAGATCACCCTGTCGATACCAGGCGCCATAGAAGGCGTCGGCGCGCAGCCCGCCGATCCGGCCCTGCCAATCGAACCGGCCGAAGGCGCCGTAGTTGCGGCTCTGTTGGTCGATGACCTGGAAGATAGGATGGTCCAGGTCTTTCCAAGTCCCATAGAGGGCGCCCTCGAACACCGTCGCGTCGTCCAGTCTCCAGCGGGTCTGCAAAGTGGTGCGAAGCGAGCGCATATTGCGCTGATAGTTGAGGGCGATATTGGCGAGATTGGCCGCCTCGGGATTTGTCAGGGCGTCGGACAGACTGACGCTGCCCGGAATCTCCTGATGGATGTCGCCCCACGAGGCCAACAGGCGAACGTCGCGATCCTGCCCAAAGCTGCGCCCGATGTTGCCCGACAGGTTCAGCGCCTTGCCCTCGCTCTGTTGGCGCCAACCATCGACGCTCTGGCCCGTTACGGCGGCGAAACCGTCCCAGTCGCCACGAACGCCCGCGACCTCGGCATGGGCGCGCACGGTTCCGTAAGAGCCGCCGTCCAGGCGCAGGTTCAGGTTGGACGAGGCCGTGCGCCCCGTCGGCGTAACCAGATTGACCGCCCCGCCTAGCAGGGATCCGCCGAACCGCAGCGCATTCCCGCCCTTGTAGACTTCGGTGTAGCGGGCGATCAGCGGGTCGATCAGCTGGAAGTCACCGAACCCGTCGGCCTCGTTGAACGGCACGCCGTCCTGAGCCAGCAGAACGCCGCGATTGTGAACCGCATTGCCTATGCCCGATCCGCGAATCGACAGGCGAATGTCGCCGCCCCACTTCTTCTGGGCATAGACGCCGGGCACATCGCGCAGCACGTCGGCGAGGTTGGTTGCATACCGGTCGGCATAGGATTCGGCTGAAATGACAGCAACGGCGCCCGGCGTGCTTGACAGCCGCTGTCGCGCGTCTGCGACGATGGGCGGATCCTCGGCGTTGCGGCGGCCGGTGACGATGACGCTGTCCAGCAAAGCCGGTTCGGGCGTCTGCTGGGCCAGGACGGGGCTCGTCCAACCGGCGTTGGAGAGGGCGGCGAGCAGCAGCGCGCAGGGCGCTGCGGTAGTCTTGAAGGACATGGAATGAACCTGAAATCAGAACGAGACGGCGCGCAGGCGTTGAGGACGGCGCGGGCTTGGGTCTGGTTCAGGCTTGGGGTGGGGCGGTGGACGGCGGACGCGGCAGCGCGCGCGCGGGCGGCGGCGGGCTGACGCTTGCAGAGACATAGACGACGCGCTCGACGGTGCGGACCACCGGCGCCGGCTCGGGCGCAGGCGGGCAGGGCAGGGCGGCGGCCAACGGCATGACGCAGGCGGCGCATTTGGCCCCGACGTGCTTGTTGACCGGGCCGTCCATGCCGCCGGACTGGATCGTCTGGGGGCCTTCCGCCGAACAGATGACCAGCGGATGACCCGGCTGGACCGCCGCGAGAGCCGCGAACGGCAACAGGGTTCCGAGCACGAGCGCAAACACCGCCGCCAGGAAGGCCAGCGATTGCGAGATCGACCAATTGTCGGCCTGGGCGCGGGTCACGTCTGGCCTCTACGGCGTTTTGTAACGGCGTGAAAGGCGGCGGTTTGTCCTAAAGCTCGCCACGCGCCGCCTGGCGGGGGCTGAACTTGGGCGCGGGGGCCAGGCGCATGACCTCGCCCTGATAGCGTTCGTCGTCGCCGGCGATCGCGAAGGGCAGGGCGTCGGCGCAGGCTTGAAGCATGGCGTCCAGCCAGGGCTGTTCGGCCTTGTGGAAGTCGCCCAGAACATGCGGCATGACCAATTCCTTTTCGCCCGGATGGCCGATGCCCATGCGCGCGCGTCGGAAATCGGCGCCCAGATGACTGATAAGCGACCGGATGCCGTTCTGTCCGGCCGCGCCGCCGCCGGTCTTCATACGAAACCGCCCGGGGGCCAGGTCGATCTCGTCGTGGAAGACGATGATTTCGCTCAGCTTGATCTTATAGAACCGCGCCGCCTCGCCGACCGCCCGACCGCTTTCGTTCATATAGGTCTGGGGCTTCATCAGCAGGACCTTGGTCCCGTCGACCAGACCCTCGCTGACGATCGACTGGAACTTGGCGCGTTCAGGACCGAAGCGCCAGCGGCGCGCAATCTCGTCGGCGGCCATGAAGCCGATGTTGTGCCGGTTCTTTTCGTATTTCCCGCCCGGATTGCCGAGCCCCGCGATGATGATCATGGCGTCCTCTTGCCGTTTACGTCAGGCAAAGAAAAGCCCCGCACGGCGAACCGTGCGGGGCCTGATCTTGTCGAAGCGACGAAGGGTCAGTCTTCGGTCTTCTCGGCCGGAGCGGCCTCGGCTTCGGCGGCTTCGTCAGCGGCTTCCGACAGGGCGGCCGACGAAATCTTGACCGTGGCGATCACGAAGTCGCGGTCGGTGATGGTGGCTTCCGCGCCCTTGGGCAGCTTGATGTCCGAGATGCGGATGGTGTCGCCGATTTCGGCCTTGGCCAGGTCGACAACCAGCTCTTCCGGGATCTGGTCGGCGCGGACCAGGATCTCGACGGCGTGACGGACGATCTCCAGCGAGCCGCCCTGACGCGAGTAGGGCGCTTCATCGGCGTTCAGGAAGTGCACCGGCACTTCGATCTTGACCGGAGCCTTCTCGTCGACGCGCATCAGGTCGAAGTGCAGGGGGCGGTCCGAAACGGGGTCGAACTGCACGTCCTTGGCGATGACCGGCTGGGTCTCGTCGCCGTACTTCAGGGTCACCAGGTGGCCCAGCAGCTTGCCGGTGTAGAGCGACTTGCGGAAGTCCTTCTCGTTCACCGAAATGGCGACGGGGGCTTGCTCGCCGCCGTAAAGGACGCCCGGCACGAAACCGGCGCGACGCGCAGCGCGAGCGCCGCCGGTGCCGACGCCATCGCGGACGTCCACGTTCAGAATGATCTCGGCCATGTGGCTCGCCTCAACAACAACGGAAACGCCGCGCCAACCCGGGGCTCTCGCGGCGGGGGTGATGAACCCTCGAATTCAAGAGCGCGGGCTATTACACGCATCAGGTCCAAGGCGCAACCGTCAAAGGTTCCGCTTCACGCCGCCCGCGCGCGATCCTTCAGCAGCGAGGTCGGCGCTGCGACGATGCCCAGCAGTTCTGCGGCGTTGAAAGGCTTGGCCAGGTGATGGTCGGCCCCAGCCGCGCGTCCGGCTGCTATGTGTTCGGGCATGGCGTTGGCGGTCAGCATGACGATCGGCGTGCGATCCAGACCCATCGTCGCCTCGTGCAGGCGAATCTCCTGCGTCGCGGTCAGCCCGTCCATGATGGGCATCTGCATGTCCATCAACACCAAGTCGAAGGTGTCGGCCCGGAAGCTTTCCACCGCCTGGGCGCCGTTCTCGGCGATCACGATCTGCGTCGGCGTCTGCGCCAGAATCAGTTCGATGACGCGGCGGTTGGTCGGATGGTCGTCGGCGACCAGCACGCGGATCGTCCTCGCCTGCTCCACGACGGCGGGTTGGGCCGGCGCCGGTTCTTTGCGCGACGGGGCCTGGGTCTGTCTCAGCGGCAACGTCAGGATAAAGGCCGCGCCGCCACCGGGTTCGCTCTCACAGCCCAGGTCGCCGCCCATCATCTCGGCCAGCTGACGACAGATGGACAGGCCCAGGCCCGAACCGCCGAACTTGCGTGTGATGCCGCCGTCGGCCTGTTCGAAGCGACTGAACAGGCGCGCCCGCGTCGCGGCGTCGAAGCCGATGCCGCTGTCCTCGACGGTGAAGCGCAGCACGGGCGAGCCCTCGCGGTCCGCGCCACGCTGCACGATCAGGCCGACAAAGCCCTTGCTGGTGAACTTGACGGCGTTCGAGATCAGATTGGTCAGCACCTGCTTCAGGCGCACCGCATCGCCCAGGATCCAGACGTCGTCCTCAAGATCGATATCCACATGGAAGTCGAGATGCTTCTCACGCGCGTTCTCGGCATAGAGCTGAGCCGCCTCGCGCACGACCGTCGCCAGTTCGAAGGCGTCTTCGGTCAGCTCCAGCTTGCCCGATTCGACGCGCGCCAGATCCAGGATGTCGCTCAGCAGGCTTTGCAGCGTCTTTCCAGACGCCTGCATCAGATCCAGCATCTCACGCTGTTCAGATGTCAGATCGGTCTTCGCCAGGGCCTGGGACAGGCCGATCACGCCGTTCAACGGCGTGCGAATCTCATGGCTCATGTTCGCCAGAAACTGGCTCTTGGCGACATTGGCGGCCTCCGCCGCGTCACGCGCTTCGGACAGGGCCTCGGCGTCGCGCTTTAGATCGGTGATGTCGTTGCAGACCGTGACCGTCCCGCCCTCGGACGTACGGCGATCCTGGATACGCAGCCAACGCCCGCCGGCGACCTGCTGCTCGCTGTTCGATGACAGCTGACGACGCGCCTGCATGCGCTCGTTCAGCCATTCTTCTTCGCGGCCCGCCGCCTCCTGATAACGGCCCTCGTCGATGCCGATGCGAAGAGCTTCGCGGAAGGTCAGGCCGACGACCAGATGCGGCTCAAGCTCGGGGTTCACCTCGGCATAGCGCGCATTCCAAAGCACCAGCCGGTCCTTGGAATCATAGAAGCCCAGACCATCGGGCATGGCGTCCACCGCCTCGCGGATACGGCGCAACGCGGTGGCGCGCGAAATATAGGCCATCATGCCCAGGACGGCGGCGGCCGTGCAGATCATCAGCAGAATGGCGGCCAGCAGCAGTCGCATCGCCTCGCTGGACAGCCCTTGGTCGGCGGCGACGGTCGTGTCCGGCGTCACCGTGATGGCGGACATGCCGATGAAGTGAAGAACGATAACGGTCGCGGACAGTCCCGTCGTGGTCGCCAGCAGGCGCAGCAGGCCGCCCCGACGATAGAAGAAGGCCGTCGCGCCGCCGATCGCCAGGGCCGCGATGATGGACAGGGCGACTAGGCCGGGATCCCAGCTGATGTGCGCCGGCGCTCTTATGGCGGCCATACCCAGATAATGCATGGCGCCGACGCCGGCGACCGCGATCACTGCGGCAAGCACGCGCCACATCCGGCCCTTGCCCATCAACGTCGAGCCGATCGTCAGGCCGATCATGGCCAGCGCGATCCCAAGAGAGGCGACCGTCAGGAACGGATTGTAACGCACCGGCACACCGGCCACGAACCCTTGCATGGCCACGAAATGGGTCGCCCAGATGGACAGGGCCCCAATCATGACGGCCAGCAGGACCGCACGGCGTCGTCGATCGGGGTCGCGCCGGCCCATCTTCTGCATGACATGGGTCGACACGCCCAGACCGGCCATGCAGATCAGCGCAGCGAACAGCGTGATCCGCCAGTCGTGATCGTGCGCAATGCAATGGATTATGCGGTCCACGAGGCCTCCCCTTGAGCGTACGATAGACGACAATTCTAAAGAAACCGTGCGGCGAAGCTTATGGGCGCCGCAGGCTGTCGGCACGCCGTCACAGAATCCGTGCAAGGATCGGAATCGTTCTTCAGTTCGAGGTCGCCCGGACCCATGCCTTACGAAGTCTCGCCATCGCCCGTCGCGCCGGTCTCCACCTCGCGGCTCTGGACGGTCGGCGCCAGCATCGGCATCGCCATCGTGACCCTGCTGGTGCTGGCGATCCTGCATCCCGAACTGGCCAACTGGCTGGTCGGCGGGGCGGTGATCGTGGCGGCCTCGGCCTGGCTTTTGAACATGAGCGAGGCGAGCAGGGCTGAGCCGGCGACCAGCCAAGGCACCGCGACCGAGCCCGCTATCGACATGGTCACGGGCGATCTTCTCGACCGCGTGTTCGAGGCGCTGGACGATCCGGTGCTGGTGGTCAGCGGCGGCGAGCCGGACGACATCGCCGGGCGACGCATTGTCATGGCGAATGCGGCGGCGCGCGAGCTTCTGCGTATCCAGCGCCAAGGCGCCTTGCTGGTCCAGGTGATCCGCGAACCGGGCGTGCTGGAGGCGGTGGACGAGGCCCTGTTCGGCGGGACGGCGCGCACCACGGATTATGCGACGGGCGGTCAGCGCGACCGACGCTGGCGCGCCTGGACCCGGCCGCTCTCACTCGAAGATTCAGGCAAGGCAGGGTCGGAGTTGGCCCTGCTGATCCTGCGCGACGAAACGGACTCGCGCCGTATCGAGATGATGCGCGTGGACTTCCTGGCCAACGCCAGCCACGAACTGCGTACGCCCCTGGCCTCGCTCAGCGGCTTTATCGAGACCCTGAAGGGCCATGCCCGTGAGGACGTGGTTGCGCGCGACCGGTTCCTGGACATCATGTCGGCCCAGGCGGACCGTATGGGGCGGCTGGTCGCGGATCTGCTGTCACTCAGCCGGATCGAGCTGAACGAACATATTCCGCCCTCTGGCCGCGTCGATCTGGACCGCGCCGCCTCTGACGTGGTCGACGCCATCAGCGTTCTGACGCGCGAAAAGGAGATCGCCATCGCCCTGGATCAGGGCGAGGCGAGGGCGTCGATCAGCGGCGATCGGGACGAGATATTGCAGGTGGTGCAGAACCTGCTCGACAACGCCGTCAAATATTCGTCACGTAACGGCACGGTCGAAATCTCGGTCCGTTCGGATCTGTCGTTCGACGAGGCCTGGGCCTCGCGCATGCCTGGCGCGACACGACTGCCGCTGGTCACGCCGGACCGCACGGCCGGCGTCTCCTATGCCGCCGTCACGGTGCGCGATCATGGGCCCGGCATGGCGCGCGAACACCTGCCCCGCCTGACCGAGCGCTTCTACCGGGTCGAGGGTCAAAAGAGCGGCGAGCGGCAGGGGACGGGGCTGGGCCTGGCCATCGTCAAACACATCATCAACCGTCACCAGGGCGGCCTGGTGGTCGAAAGCGCGCCCGGCATGGGCGCCGCCTTCACCGCTTGGTTTCCCCAGCCGGTAGAGCGACGCTGAGGCCGCGACGGACGGTCGCTGTCACCCAACTGTCATCGACCCGTCGTAATCCGCTGACCATTCGCGGGCAGTAGTCGCGCCGCGTTGGTCCCGATGTTCAGGACCGTCGTCGATTCGCGCACGGCGCTTCGGACTTCTGAATGATCTGGATTTATTTGCTGATCCTCGTCGCCTTGAGTGCGGCCGCCTTCTTGGGCGGACGTACGTTGGCGCGTCGTCGTGCGATCGGCGCAAAGCCCCATTCCCGCCCCGGCCAGCACGGCGCCTATGCCCTGATCTGGGTCGCCGCGCCGGCTCTGCTGGTCTTGATCCTGGCCTCGGTCTTCGCCGCCCCGCTTCAGCGTCAGTTGACCGCGGTCGGTACGCCTGATGCGGTCGCGGCGCTGGAGCCGTTCCGCCGCGACGCCTTCTTCGCCGACGCCCACCGCGTGGGTCGCGGAGAGGCCGCGCTGCAGATCTGGGAACGCCCGCTGGCCGAACAGCTGCCGGTCGAGGCGCGCCGCATGGTTCGCATCGAACGCACCCTGTCGTGGGGCGGCGGTGTCGCCGCCATCCTGGCCGCCATCCTGGGCGGCCTGTTCGCCCTGACGCAGATCAAGCCTCAGACGCGCGCCCGCAACCGGGTCGAGGGCTGGATCTACGGCGCCCTGTTCGTCTGCTCGGCCATTGCCGTCCTGACGACCCTGGGCATCATCGCCTCCCTGGCCTTCGACAGCTTCCGATTCTTCCAGAAGGTGCCGGTTCTCGACTTCCTGTTTGGCACCCAATGGAGCCCGCAGATCGCCATCCGCGCCGATCAGGTCGGGTCCTCGGGCGCCTTCGGGGCTGTGCCGCTGTTCGCCGGCACCCTGCTGATCATGGTCATCGCCATGTGCGTCGCTGCGCCGATCGGCCTGCTGTCGGCCATCTATCTGTCGGAATACGCCGGCCGCACGACCCGCGCGGTGATTAAGCCGCTGCTGGAGATCCTCGCCGGCGTGCCGACCGTCGTTTACGGCTTCTTCGCCGCCCTGACGGTTGGGCCGTTGCTGCGGGTCTTCTTCAACGAGATCGGCCTCTTCCTGATCGGCGGACCGCTGGACGGGCTGGGTCAATACCTGGCTCTGGTTCAGAACCAGATGGCCCTGACGGCCGGCGCGGTGATGGGCATCATGCTGATCCCGTTCGTGTCGTCCCTGTCCGACGATATTCTGAACGCCGTGCCTCAGTCGCTGCGTGACGGCTCGTTCGCCATGGGCGCGACTAAGTCCGAGACGGTGAAGCGGGTTCTTCTGCCCGCCGCGCTGCCGGGCATCGCCGGCGCCCTGCTGCTGGCCGTGTCGCGCGCCATCGGCGAGACCATGATCGTGACCATGGCTGCGGGCCTGGCCGCCAACCTGACCTTCAATCCGCTGGACACCGTCACCACCGTCACCGTGCAGATCGTGACCCTGCTGACCGGCGACCAGGAGTTCAACAGCGCCAAGACCCTGTCCGCCTTCGGCCTGGGCCTGACCCTGTTCCTGGTCACCCTGATGCTGAACATCATCGCCCACCGGATCGTGCAGACCTATCGGGAACAATATGACTGACGCGACCCCCGATCAGATCGACGGCGCGGCCGCCAAGGGACGTCTCGACCGCTTGCGGGCCGGTCTGAAGCGTCGCCACGCCAAGGAAACGCGTTTCAAATGGTATGGCCGCCTGGCCATCGCCGCCGCCATGCTGTTCCTGGCCGTGCTGCTGGTCCGCATCGTCGAGCAGGGCCACACCGCCTTCTACACCCACACCGTTACCGTGCCGGTCTTCATGGACCCGGCGCGCGTGGACCGCGCCTATCCGCAGGGCTCAAACTTTGAGCAACTGGCCGCCGAGCAGCAGCTGGCCCGCATGGGCATTCAGGACGACGCGGCGGGGACCAAAGCCGCGCAGATGAAGCGGTTGTTCTCGTCGGAGCTGAAGTTCGTCGCCGCCGACTTGGTCGCCAAGCGCAGCGAAGTCATCGGCGAGACCGTGCCCATGGCCGTGCCGCTGTCCGATGACGCCGATCTGTATCTGAAGGGCGAAATCTCCAGGGAGACGCCCGAGGATCAGCGCCGCCTGACCGACCAGCAGATCGCCTGGCTGGACCGGATGCAGACCGAAGGCGTGATCGGCTCGCACTTCAACACCGCCCTGTTCACCAACGGCGATTCGACGCAGCCGGAACTGGCGGGCGTCCTGGGCGCCGTGGTCGGTTCGGCCCTGATGCTGATGGTCACGGCCCTGATCGCCATTCCGCTGGGCGTCGGCGCGGCCATCTGGCTGGAAGAGTTCGCGCCCAAGAACAAGCTGACCGACATCATCGAGGTCAACATCAACAACCTCGCGGCCGTGCCGTCGATCGTCTACGGCCTGCTGGGTCTGGCCCTGTTCATCAACTGGATGCATCTGCCGCGGGCCAGTCCGATCGTCGGCGGCCTGGTCCTGGCGCTGATGGCCCTGCCGACCCTGGTCATCGCCACCCGTTCGGCGCTGAAAGCCGTGCCCCCGTCGATCCGCGAGGCCGCCCTGGCCATGGGCGCATCCAAGACCCAGACGGTGTTCAGCCACGTCCTGCCGCTGGCCATGCCCGGCGTCATGACCGGCGCCATCATCTCGATGGCCCACGCCCTGGGCGAGACCGCGCCGCTGCTGCTGATCGGCATGGTCAGCTTCGTGCCGGGCGTGCCGCACGCCATCGACCAGCCTGTCGGCGCGCTGCCCTCGCTGATCTACATCTGGGAGAACGCCTCGGAGCGGGCCTTCCACGAACGCACCGCTGCGGCGATCATCGTCCTGCTGGTCTTCATGATCATCATGAACGCGGCGGCCATAATCCTGAGGCGGCGCTTCGAGCGTCGGTGGTAAGAGAATGAAATTCCGTATTTTCCGCTCCGCCGAGGACCAGACCGGCGCCGGCTCGGTCGATCCGACCGAAGCGCCGCGCATGGGCGGTCAGGTCCTGCCCGAAATCGCTCCGTCCAAGGGCGCAGCCGCCGAACCGCGCATCGAGGACGCCACGCCCCGGTCGGGCCCCGCCGTGGTCGACAGCCCGCCCGTCGGTCCGATCAAGATCGCGGCGCGCGACGTCTCAGTCTTCTATGAGGGCAAACAGGCGCTCTACGACGTCTCGCTGGATATTCCGGACAAGACCGTCACGGCCCTGATCGGCCCGTCGGGCTGCGGCAAGTCCACCTTCCTGCGGACCATGAACCGCATGAACGACACCATCGCCGGAGCCAAGGTCACGGGCCGCATCGCCATGGACGGCGAGGACATCAACGACCGCTCCATCGACCCGGTGCTGCTGCGCGCCCGCGTCGGCATGGTGTTCCAGCGTCCGAACCCCTTCCCGAAATCGATCTACGAAAACGTCGCCTATGGGCCCAAGATCCACGGCCTGGTGTCGTCCAAGGCCGAGATGGACGAGGTCGTCGAAAAGGCGCTGAAGCGCGCCGGCCTGTGGGACGAGGTCGCCGACCGCCTGCAATCGTCGGCCATGGGCCTGTCAGGCGGCCAGCAGCAGCGTCTGGTCATCGCCCGCGCCATCGCCGTGAACCCCGAGGTCATCCTGATGGACGAGCCCTGTTCGGCGCTGGACCCCATCGCCACGGCGCGGATCGAGGAGCTGATCGACGAACTGCGCGAGCGGTTCTGCATCGTCATCGTCACCCACTCGATGGCCCAGGCCGCGCGCGTGTCGCAACGCACCGCCTTCTTCCACATGGGCCGTCTGGTGGAGACCGGGGATACGGAAGACATCTTCCAGAATCCGCGTGAACGGCGCACGCTCGACTACATCACGGGACGCTTCGGCTAATCCGATGAACCAGCACACCGTCAAAGCCTATGGCGACGAACTGAACCAGATCACGGCCGAGATCGCCCGCATGGGCGGTCTGGCCGAGGCCCAGGTCGCGGACGCCATCGACTCCGTCGCCCGGCGCGACATCGCCCTGGCCCGCGCCGTGGTCGAGCGCGATTTGAAGCTGGACGCCCTGCACCGCGATATCGAGAAGAAGGCGATCCGCCTGATCGCCCTGCGCCAGCCGGTCGCCAGCGACCTGCGCCGCACCCTGGGCGCCATGAAGATCGCAACCGATCTGGAGCGCACCGGCGATCTGGCCAAGAACATCGCCAAACGCGCGCTGATCCTGGCCGAAGCCCAGCCGATGCAGCCCCTGACCCGTTCGATCGAGCGGATGGGAAGGCTGGTCTCGACCCGCCTGCGCGATGTGCTGGACGCCTATACGGCCTCGGAACTCGATCGGGCCGTCGCCGTCTGGCAGACCGACGACGAGGTCGACGAGCACTACAACGCCCTGTTCCGCGAACTGCTGACCTATATGATGGGCGATCCGCGCACGATCGGCGCCTGCACCCATCTGCTCTTCATGGCCAAGAACCTGGAGCGGATCGGCGACCACGCGACCAACATCGCCGAAACCGTCCACTACGAAATCACGGGCGAGGACATCGTGGGCGAACGCCCGCGCGCCCAGCCCACGGCTGAGGATTCCGATCCGACGCCGAACCTTTCGACGCACTGACCCGAGACCGGAGACCCGACGTGCAGCCCTATATCCTTGTGATGGAAGACGAGGACGCGCTGGCGACCCTTCTTCAGTACAATCTCGAAAAGGAAGGCTACGACGTCGCCGTCGCCGCCGATGGCGAGGAGGGTATGCTCCAGATCGACGAGCGTCTGCCCGATCTGGTGCTGCTGGACTGGATGCTGCCCAAGCTGTCGGGCATCGAGGTCTGCCGTCGCATTCGCGGCAAGGCCGAGACCCGCAACCTGCCGATCATCATGCTGACGGCGCGCGGCGAGGAGAGCGACCGGGTTCGCGGCCTGGACACCGGTGCCGACGACTATCTGACCAAGCCCTTTTCGATGGTCGAGCTGATCGCGCGCATCCGCGCCGTTCTGCGCCGCATCCGCCCGGGTCTGGCCGACGACCGATTGAACCATGGCGACATCGTCGTGGATCGCGTCTCGCACCGGGTGAAGCGCAACGGCAAGGAGGTCCATCTGGGCCCGACCGAGTTCCGCTTGCTGGACCACTTCATGCAGCACCCCGGGCGGGTGTTCAGCCGCGAGCAGCTGCTGGACGCCGTCTGGGGCTCGGACGTCTATGTCGAGGCCCGCACCGTCGACGTCCACGTCGGTCGCCTGCGCAAGGCCCTGGCCATCGCCGACGAAAGCGCCAATCCCATCCGCACGGTCCGCTCGGCGGGCTATTCGCTGGATTTGGAAGGCTGAGATAGGAAAGGGCGGCTTTTGGAGCCGCCCTTTGCAATTCAAATCTGCTCTGCGACCACTTCGTCGGGGTCCAGCGCATAGACCGTGGCGCAGTATTCGCAGGTGACGCGGATCTTGCCGTCGTCTTCCAGCATTTCGGCGCGCTCGGCCGGATCGAAAGAGGCCAGGACCGAGGTAATCCGTTCGCGCGAGCAACGGCACACGGCCGTCAGTTCTCGCGCGCCCTCCAGCCGCACGCCGTCCTCGTGGAACAGGCGGAACAGCAGCGTCTCGGGCGAGATCGTCGGATCGACCAGCTCGTCATCGCCCAGCGTGCCGAACAGGGCCCGCGTGCGGTCCCAGACTTCTTCGGTCGAGCCGCGGGCCTCGTCGCCGGCGATGATTTGGATCATCGCGCCGCCGGCGCGCCATTGCGATCCGGCCTCGGTCTGAACCTGGCCGACGGCCAGACGCACCTTGGTCGGCACCTGTTCCGACTGCTGGAAATAATGTTCGGCGGCCAGCGACAGGCTCTCGCCTTCGATCGGCGTGATCCCTTGGGTGCGCTCAAAGTCCGGGCCCCGATCCAGCGTCATAATAAAGACGCCTTGGCCCAGCAGCGAGCGGGCGCCGGGACGGGCGAAGCCCTGAGACGCCTCGGCCACCTCGGCCTCGTCGTAGCGGCAATAGCCGCGCAGCGATCCGTCGGTGCCATAGTCGGCGACGACATAGCGCACGGGGCCGTCGCCCTGGGCCTGGACCAGCAGGCGGCCCTCAAACTTCAGGCTGGAGCCGATCAGGGCCGCCAGAGCGCAGGCCTCGCCAAGCAGGGCGGCGACCGGCTCGGGATAGGCGTGGGCGGCCAGGATCTTGTCGATGGTCGCGCCCAGGCGAACTAGGCGACCGCGCACGGGCCAGCCTTCGATCTGGAAAGCGGCGGCCAGATCGTCGGAAACGGGAGTGTTGGGCGCGTGATCGGTCACGGCGAGGTCCTTTGGGGCGTCATTTGGGGATCGCGGCTATGTAGGCGCCCGCAGGCGGCTTGATAAGGGGGCTAATCCGCCGGGTCTTGGGGGAGGGCGACGGAACCGATTTCGGCGCGGATCGCTCTTTTGGCTCAAGCGGAGCCGTCGCTCCGTTCATGACGCCAATAACTGGAAGAGGTTCCGCCGATGATCCGCGACATCGATCCGATCGAAGAGATTCGCAAACACCCCGGCATCACCGCCGGCAGCCTCCTCGCGGTCGCGCTCGGCGCTGTCGCCGTCGTCTATCTGACGCAACGCAGCGGCCCTACCCGTTACCAGCGCATCAAGTCGCGTATCGACCCGCGCGGCTGGGTCGATACGTCCGAACTGCGCGACCGTTTCCACGACGCCGTCGACGCCTTCCGCCACCGCGCCGAGGATGTCGGTGAACGCGCCGGCGCCCTTTCGCGCGACGCCCGCCACCGCGCCGCAGACAGCGCCTACGATTTCCGCGACCGCGCCGACGACTGGTTCCGTTCGGCCCGTAAAGACGGCAAGAAGGCGCTGAAGAAGCATGGCAAGACGGCGCGCCGCTATGCTGACGACGCCGGTCAATATGCGCGTGACCACGCCCGCGAAGGCGGCGCGCTGCTGGCGGTGGCGACCATCGCCGCAGCCGTCGGCGCAGCCGTGCTCGAAAGCCGTCGTCCCGACAGCCACGTGCGTCGCATCGCGCGCTTCTGACATTTTCGTGCCGCCCGCCCGGTGAAACTCGCGGCGGGCGGCAAACTTTTAGCGCATCTGCCCACAGTGAGCAGCACCGCTCGGCTTTGCCGCAGGCGCGAAGGCCGCTAAGACGCCGCCCATGAGCGCGCGCCCCACACTTATCTTCGACTTCGATTCGACCCTGGTCGATTTCGAGACCCTGGAAGCCCTGGCCGACATCGCCCTGGCGGATGCGCCGGGAGCAGTCGAAACTCGCGCCCAGATCGCCGCCCTGACGGATCAGGCCATGGCCGGAGAGATCGAGTTCGGCGAGGCTTTGCGCCGCCGGCTGGCTCTGCTGCCGGTGACCCGCGCCCATGTCGCCGCCCTGGCCCAGAGCGCGTCGGACCACCTGACGGCGTCTGTGCGGCGCAACCTGAACTTCTTCCAGCAGAACAAGGGCAAGGTCGTCATCCTCTCCGGCGGCTTCCGCGAGGTGATTGCGCCAGTCGCCGAAGAGCTGGGCGTCTCTCCCGATCGCGTGCTGTGCAACGATCTGATCTATGACGCCGACGACCGCGTGGTCGGCGTGGACGACGCCAACCCGCTGTCGCACGCCAACGGCAAGCCGACCGCCATTCACGGCCTGAACCTGTCGGGCCGCGTCGTCATGGTCGGCGATGGATGGAACGACGCTGAGGTCAAGATCGCAGGGGCCGCCGACGCCTTCTACGCCTTCACCGAGGTCGTGCGCCGCGCGCCGGTGGTCCAGGTCGCCGACGCCGAGGCCGCGTCGCTCGACGAGGTGCTGCATGCCGAAGGCCTTGTCGGCCGTTGGTCCTTCCCGCGCAGCCGCATGAAGATGCTGCTCCTGGAAAACATCCACCCCGCCGCCGTCGAGCGGCTTGAGGAGGCGGGCTATTCGGTTGAAACCCAGAAGGGCGCGCTGGACGAGGACGATCTGATCGCCGCCATCAAGGGTGTCCATGTCCTGGGCATCCGTTCCAAGACCTCGGTCAGCCGCCGCGTGCTGGAACAGGCCGATCGACTGATGGCCGTCGCCGCCTTCTGCATCGGCACCAACCAGATCGACCTGGATGCGGCTTCGGATCACGGCGTGGCGGTGTTCAACGCCCCCTATTCGAACACCCGTTCGGTGGTCGAACTGGCCATCGGCCTGATGATCGTCCTGATGCGCGACGTGGCGGACAAGTCCGCCGCAATGCACGTCGGCAAGTGGAACAAGTCCGCCACCGGCTCAAAGGAGCTGCGTGGCAAGACCCTGGGTATCGTCGGCTACGGCGCGATCGGCAGCCAGTTGTCGGTGTTGGCCGAAAACCTGGGCATGCGGGTGCTGTTCTATGACCTGTCCGAGCGCCTGGCCCTTGGCAATGCGCGCCGCATGCGCTCGCTGGACGCGCTGCTGGCCGAAAGCGACGTGGTCACCCTGCATGTCGATGGCCGCAAGGAGAACGCTGACATCTTCGGTGCGGCCCAGTTCGGCCGAATGAAGGAAGGCGCGTTGTTCCTGAATCTGGCGCGCGGCCATGTGGTCGATGTCGGCGCCCTGTCCCAGGCGATCGGCTCGGGCCGGGTCGCCGGCGCCGCCGTCGATGTCTTCCCCGAAGAACCGCGCACCAACGCCGACCCCTTCGAGAGCCCGCTTCAGGGTCTGCCCAACATGATCCTGACGCCGCACATCGGCGGCTCGACCGAAGAGGCGCAGGAGGCCATCGCCGAGTTCGCGGCCGAACGTCTGCTGGGCTATCTGAACCGGGGCGACACGACCTTCAGCGTCAACCTGCCCAACGTCCAGCTCTCAGAGGTTTCGGGCGCCCACCGAATCCTGCACATCCACCGGAACCAGCCGGGCGTGCTGGCCGAACTGAACCGCGCCCTGGCGTCGGCGGGCCTGAACATCCTCGGCCAGCACCTGAAAACGGACGAGCGCACGGGCTATGTCATCACCGACGTGGACCGCGACTACGACCCGGAGGCGCTGCGCGAACTCAAGACGGTGCCAGGCACGCTGAAGTTCCGCACGTTGCAGTGATACGTCGCTTGCAAATATCTTCTCAAAGCTGACCTCGCGGCATCTTGCGCTCTGCGCGAACTGGCGCATCCTCACGTCGAACGGCCGCGCAACGACGGCTGCGGGAGGAATTTCATGTCACGCTTCATCACCGGCGGCGCCGTCGCCGCTCTGGCGCTCGCCGCCTGCGCCTTTGCCGGCTCGGCCTCGGCCCAGACCTACAACCGTCTCGTCGTCTTCGGCGACAGCCTCAGCGACAACGGCAACCTGTTTCTGATCTCGGGCGGGACCCAGCCGCCGTCGCCGCCCTATGCGCGCCGCTTCTCGAACGGTCCGACCTTCGTCGAACTGCTGGGCTTCAACGCCGCCAACTTCAACGGCTCGGTCACGGGCAGCATCAACTACGCCTTCGGCGGCTCGCGCACCGACGCCTCGGCCGGCGTGCCGTTCGGCATGCTGAACCAGCTGTCGCGCTACACCGCCGCGGGCGGCCGATTCAGCTCGACGGATCTGGTCAGCGTCCTGGGCGGCGCCAACGACATCTTCCAGGGTCTGCCCGCAGCCGGCGCTTCCGCCAGCCCGGTCGCCGCCATCACTCCGGTCGCAACCACGGCCGCCGCCAACATCAACAGCCTGGTCAACACCGTGGCGGGCGCGGGGGCCGGGACCATCCTGGTCACCAACCTGCCCAAGCTCAGCCTGACGCCTCAGTTCCGCGGCACGACCGCCGCGCCCCTGGCCGACTTCGCCGTCACCACCTTCAACACGGCGCTTCAGACCAATCTGACCGCCACGGCCGCCGCCCGCCCAGGCAGCAACATCATCATGATGGACCTGTTCAAGATCGGTGACACCCTGGCCGGCAATCCGGGCCTGTTCGGCATCACCAACATCACCCAGCCCTGCTTCAACGGCGTGACGGTCTGCACGAACCCGGACAGCTACTTCTACTTTGACGGCGTCCACCCGACCGCGGCGGGCCACCGGATCATCGCCCAGTTGGCGACCGACTACCTCTACTATGGCGACATCGGCGCTCAATCGACCTTGCAGGGCGAGACGGCCTATCGTCACCGCGAGGACGCCCTGGACGCCGCCGGCGAGGCCCTGTCGGGCCGTCAAGCGTGGGAGGCCGGCGTGTCCGTCACCACCTCTGCCCTGATCGACAGCGTCGACACCGACGCGCGCGGCTCGGTCACCAGCTCGTCGAGCGACGGCTGGGGCGCCCGTATCGCGCTTGAGGCCGGCCCCTCGGCCAACTGGCGCTTTGGTCTGGCCGGCACGGCGCGCAACACCGACGTCGAAAGCCACGCGCTGCAGTTCAACGTCGAAAGCTTCGGCCTGGACGTCTATGGCGGCTGGCGCTCGGGCGATGTCTTCGTCAACGCCGCCGTCGGCGTGGCGCGCGACAACATCGACGACATCGAACGCACCACCAGCCTGGCGCCGATCGTCCACACCGCCGAAACCCGGGCGCTCAGCAGCGGCGCGCGTCTGCAAGGCGGCATGTGGTTCGACATGGGCGGCGTCGCCCTGTCGCCCCGCGCGGCCCTCGCCTACGTGTCCAGCGACGTGGACGGCTATTACGAACAGGGCGTCGGCGCCCAGTATCAGTACGGCGATCGCACTGTGAAGGCTCTGACCGGCGAGGTCGCCCTGCGCGCCGAGGCGGAAATGGGCGGCTTCGGCCTGTTCGCCGAAGGCGGCTACCGCGACGCCCTGGACGACAGCTCCGATCCGGTGCGCGTCGGTCTCTACAACAACTCGGCCCAAGTACTGTCGCGCGAGATCGACGATCCGTTCGGCGGTCAGTTCCTGGCCTCGGCCGGCGTCGAGGGGGCGGTCGGCCCGGTCAAGGTGACGGTCGGCTATCGCGGCCGCTTCGGCGACCACGCCGACAGCCACATGGGCGGCATTCAGCTGAAACTGCCGCTTTAAGCGGCAGGGGCGGGAAGGGGCCTCAGCGCCCCTTCTTCCTCACCCACATGGCGGCGTCGGCCTCGGTCAACCAGACCTCGGCGTCGGTATGGCCGTCCCAGGCGCGAACGCCGAACGAGCCGCCCAGTTCGGTTTTCTGGCCGTCCCAGACGAAGCCTTCGGTCTTCAGCGCCTCGGCCAGCTGACGCGCCTTGGCCCGGCCCTCTTCATAGCCTGCGTGCAACATCAGCAAGGCGAACTCGTCGCCGCCCAGCCGGCCCACCGCGTCCGACTCGCGCAGATTGGCCAGGAACAGCTCCGCCACCGCGACCAGGGCCGCATCGCCGGCGGCGTGGCCCAGCCGGTCGTTGACGCTCTTGAACCCATCCATGTCCAGATACAGCAGCACCGCCGGCACCCCGTGCCGCTGACAATAGGCCATGGTCCGCTGCATGGCCGTGATGAAGCCGCGCCGGTTCAGGGCGGGCGTCAGCACGTCATGGTCTGCGGCGGCCTCGGCGGCGGCGGCGCGCGTTTTCCACGCTTCCAGCTCGACGCGCAGGCGCGCGATCTCGGCGGTCAGGTCGTGTTCGGCCACGTCGGTCACGGCGCAGGGATGGCTCCGAAGGCGCGACTCAGTCTGCGTCGCGCGGTCGAACGATGGTAGAGCGTGATCCGCCGACATTGAAGGCCGACATTACGGGCCGACGCGGCTGAAATCACGGTGTTGCGGTTGCGGGCGTCACCCGCGTGCTGTAACCGGCGCCTTTCCGCGAGGGGCCTTGCAGACATGGCGACTTCCGAAACCCCGGTGGCGATCATAATGGGCAGCCGGTCCGACTGGCCGACCATGAAGCTGGCCGCCGATCGCCTGGATCAACTGGGCGTCGCCTGGGACGCCAAGGTCGTCAGCGCCCACCGCACGCCCCAACGCCTGGTCGATTTCGCCACGGGCGCTAAGGCCGCCGGATACAAGGTCATCATCGCTGGGGCAGGGGGCGCCGCCCACCTGCCGGGCATGGCCGCCTCCATGACCGAACTGCCGGTGCTGGGCGTGCCGGTCCAATCCAAGGCGCTGAAGGGCATGGATAGCCTGCTGTCGATCGTGCAGATGCCAGCGGGCGTTCCGGTCGCCACCCTGGCCATCGGCGAGGCGGGCGCCGCCAACGCCGGCATCCTGGCCGCCCAGATACTGGCCCTGTCCGACGAGGGGCTGGCTGGACGGCTGGCCGCCTTCCGCGCCGCCCAGACCGAATCCGTCGCAGAAACCGTCGAGGACTGAGTGCCTGATCTTCCGCTTCCCCCCGGTTCGACCCTCGGCATCATCGGCGGAGGCCAGCTGGGCCGGATGCTGAGCCAGGCCGCCTCGCGCCTGGGCTTCGACGTCGTGATCTTGGACCCCGAGGCCGACAGCCCGGCCGGCCGGGTCTCGGCGCGCCAGATCGTCGCCGCCTATGACGACCCCAAGGCCCTGTCGGCGCTGGGTCGCGCCGCCGATGTCGTCACCTTCGAGTTCGAGAACGTGCCGGCCGAATCCATCGAGCGTCTGGCCGAGGCCGGCCCTCTAGTCGCGCCGGGACCGACGGCGTTACGCGTGTCGCAGGACCGGGTGGACGAAAAGACCTTCCTGAACGCCGTCGGCGCCCCGACGGTCGCCTTCGCCGTCGTCGACACGCTGGACGACCTGGTCGTCGGCCTGACCGAACTGGGCCTGCCCGCCCTGCTGAAGACCCGTCGCGAAGGCTATGACGGCAAGGGCCAGGTCTGGATCCACGCCATCGAGGACGCGCCCGCCGCCCTGGAAAGCCTGGGCGGTCGTCCGGCCATCCTGGAGGCCAAGGCGACCTTCGTGCGCGAACTGTCGGTCATCGCCGCCCGCGACTGGGACGGCCATATGGCGGTCTATCCGCTAGGCGAGAACCGGCACGAGGGCGGCGTCCTGCGCACCACCCTGGCCCCCGCCGTCGTGGACGAGAAGACGCAAGTCCGCGCCCGCGCCATCGCCGAGGCGATCCTGGACGGGCTGGATTTCGTCGGCGTTCTGGGCGTCGAACTGTTCGACCTCGGAGATGACGTGCTTCTGGTCAACGAGATCGCTCCGCGCGTTCACAACACCGGCCATTGGACCCAAGACGGCTGCGTCTGCGACCAGTTTGAACAGCATATCCGCGCCGTTGCCGGCTGGCCGCTCGGCCCCACGACGGCCCACGCCCGCATCGAAATGACAAACCTGCTGGGCAACGAAGTCGAGGACTGGCGCAAGCTGTCGGCCAAGTCCGACGAACGCCTGCACCTCTACGGCAAGGCCGAGGCCCGCCCCGGCCGCAAGATGGCGCATGTGAACCGGGTGCTGGGTGCCAGCTGATATTTGAGTTGCGCTGAACGCAACTTAGGTCATGGTCGATGCATGTCGCTGTCGCTCATCTTGTCACTCGCGCTTCTGCTGGTCACCTCCACTGCTGGAGTGATCAGCGCACTGAATGGCCGCCGATCATCGCGTGTCGGCGCGCTCGGCGTGTCTTTAGCCGCGGCCGCTTTGGCCTTGATTGTCGCCGGCGTGGACCTCGGTGGGCGCCTGGGAAAAGACGCCGCTGAGCGTGACAATCGATCTGCAATTACCAAGAGCGTCTGAATATGAACACCCCGATGGTTCTGTTCTTAATGGCGATGGCAATGGCCCTGATCGGTTCATCGGTCTCTGCCGATGGCCCGCGAGCAGACCAAAGAACTTCAGACGGAGCTGGCCGCTCACGCGTGCTGGCAGGCGCCATACTTGGTGTTGCAGTTCTGATCCTAGGCGTCGGGGTCTACCAACTTGGACACCAATCTGGTCGCGATCAGGCGCTGCGCGACAATCGCGCCGAGCTTCGCTCCGCCGAGGTCTAGGCTTTCGCCCCATACCGCATGCGGCTCAGCGCATCGCTGACCTTTCGGAACGGCGCGTCGAAGTCCTTGCCCGCCTTCCACTTCTCGAAGGCCATGACGTTTTCGATCCGGCGGGCGACGAAGGCCTCCGCCGCTTCGCGTCCGTCGAACCAGCGCATGGTCAGGGCGGGGATCAGGATGCCCGACAGGATCGTCCGCTTCGAATAGTGATTCCAGTCGGTCGCCTCGTCCCCGGCCCAGCGCCACAGATGATCCGCGCTCTCCCAGGCCAGTTTCAGCCCCAGGTCGGCGTTGACGGGCAGGGCCAGGAAGGCGGCGCAGCGACGCGTGGCCTCCAGGTCGGCGGCGCCCGCCTCCATCCGCTCGGACACGGCGCGAGCGATTCGCTCGCGAATCTTCAGCGAGTTGGCGTCGATCTCACCCAGAGCCGCCAGCGCTCGCGCATCGTGGCGGCGCGACAGCAGGGCCGCCAGATCGCGCGCGCCGTTGGGCAGCAGCAGTTCCTCGTCGCCCTGCGACAGGCCGCACGCCTCGCAGGCTTCGCGCACCAGACGCGCGTTCCAACCCAGCGCGGGCGCGCGGGCGATGGCGGCGTCCAGCACGGTCTGTTCGGTCCGGTCGGCCCAGTCTGTCGTCTCGGTCATAAGGGCGATCATACGCCGGTCGTCATGGCGTTTCGAGCCTTGAAGAATGGTCGCGACGATCTGGACAGAAGGGGGCGGCTCGTGTATCAGCGCGCCTTCATCCGAAAGCCCGGCTGTCGGAAGACGATTTTATTTTGTTCGCCCGTCTCCCTCACAGGACGCGGCGGGCGGCCAAAGGAGAGTTTAACCTGGTTCAGATTTTCGTTCGCGACAACAACGTCGACCAAGCGCTCAAAGCCCTGAAGAAGAAGATGCAGCGCGAGGGCAGCTTCCGTGAAATGAAGCGCCACGTGCACTTCGAGAAGCCCTCGGAAAAGCGCGCCCGTCAAAAGGCCGAAGCCATCCGTCGCGCCCGCAAGCTGGCGCGCAAGCGCATGCAGCGCGAGGGCCTGCTGCCCGCGCCGAAGCCGCGCGTTCCCGGCGGTCGTTAAGACCCCGGCGAAGGCCGAAAGATTTAAGGCCGCTTCCTTCGGGAAGCGGCCTTTTTCTTTGCGTTTCGTTTCTGCGGAGCGTGGTGGAGGACTCATGAAGTCCCACAGAAGAAGCGCCGCGCCACCTCCCCATCGCGACGCGACAGGGAGGAGACAATCGTGCCGCCTACGCCCGCCCGGTGATCGCCCGGCCGAAGCTCTTCCAGCTCAGCTTTACGTCTGACAGCGCGCCGGCGCGGAAGGCCCGCCCGGCGATCCACACCATGAAGGCGGCGGTCGCGAACATGCCGATCAGCGTCAGAATCACCTCCACCAGCGGTGGATCGCTGGGCGCGCGGGCGCTCATCAGGAAGGGGGTGAAGAAGGGGATCCAGGACAGAACCTTGACCACCGGCGCATCCGGGCTGGTCAGGGCCATCTGCATCACCAGGATCGGCACGACCAGGATCATCATGATCGGCCCCATCAGGGTCTGGGCGTCGCGCGGCGTCTCGCAGAAGGCGCCGATGGCCGCGAACAGCACCGCATACATCAGGTAGCCGCCGACCATATAGGCGATGAAATAGAAGATCAGGCCGTCGTGCAGCAGCACCTGTCCGACCGTCGCCGCCGTCTCGGGCGAGGCCGAAATCAGGGTGAAGGCCCCGATCCCGCCCCAGACCCCCATGACCGTCAGGGTCAGCAGCGCCACGCCCAGCACCTTGCCCGTCAGGATTTCGGTCGCCGAGGCCGAGGACAGCAGCACCTCCAGGATCTTGTTCGACTTCTCCTCCATCACGCTGTTCAGCAGGATGGAGGCCCCTGTGATGACCAGCGACCACAGGAGGAATCCGACGCCCAGGCCGATGAAGGACGGGATTCGGTCACGCATCGACACCTCGCCCCCGCTGGCGGCGCTGGGCGAGAAGGACTTCACCTCCGGTCGGAAGGTCTGAACCTCCTGCGCCACGGCCGGGGCGACCCCGGCGGCGGTCAGAAGTTCGGTGCGTCGGGCATCACGCAGGGCATTTCGGATGAAGCCGGAGACGTCGTTGTCAGTGGCGCGCGCGGTCCAGACCTGGGCGGCGGGCTTGCCATCCGTGCGGCTCAGGAAGACCACGGCGTCGAGGCGCCTGGCGTTCGAGGTCTGCTTGTCCAGCGCCTGGCGGATCGCCTCGTCACGGGCCGGGCCGACGGCGTCGGCGATGGCAGGCGACGTGTCAACCAGACGGATCTTGGGGCCGGTGATGGAGGCGACGGCGCGCCCGGCGCCCGCCTGTCCCTTTTCGGCGGCTTCGCGCAGGCGCTGGTTCTGACGATCCACATCCGCTTGCAGAGAGGCGCGAACGGCGGCGGCTAGACCCGTCGCATTGGGGCCTTCCTCGATCACCGCCACCGATTTGATCGGCTCGGAGGCCTTGATCAGCGCCGGAATGCCGCCGCCCAGCACGGCGAACAGCGGGAAGGCCAGAAGCGACAGCCAGAAGCCGACGGTCTTGGCGTAGGCGACATATTCGCGTCGCGCGATCAGCAGGGTGCGGTTCATCGGACAGCCTCCACGGATGCGACGGGTTGGTCGGGATGGTCGCCGGTCAGGCCGATGAAGGCGTCGTGCAGCGTCGGCTCCTTCAGTGCGAAGCCGCGCACGTCCAGGCCGTCTAGGAAAGCCGTCTTCAACGTGTCCTGACCCCCGGCGCCGGGCGCCAGGGCGATCTTCAGACGACGCACACCATCGACGTCGGACAGGGTCTCGACGCCCGCCACGCCGGGCAGGGCGGCGGCGGCGTCCGCGCTGATCGCGCCGTCCAGATTTAGGAAGCGCGGCGAGGTGGCCTTGGCCTGGTCCACCGTCCCCTCGAACGCCTTCTTGCCACGCGCCAGCAGCACGACCTTGTCGCACAGCCGCTCGGCATGCTGCATCACGTGGGTGGAGAACAGCACCGTGGCCCCGTTCGCGGCCAGCCCGCGAATCATCGCTTCCAGGCCCTGCTGGTTCATCGGGTCCAGACCGGAGAAGGGCTCGTCCAGGATGACGAACTCGGGATGGTGCACGACCGAGGCGATCAGCTGCACCTTCTGCGCCATCCCCTTGGACAGCTCCTTCATCTTCTTTTTCTGCGCCTCGCCGAGCCCCTGCTGCTCCAGCAGGGTCTTGGCGCGCTTGCGGCCTTCGGCGACCGGCAGGCCTTTCAGCGCGCCGAAGAAGGCGATGGCCTCGACCGGCGTCATCTTTTTATAGAGGCCGCGTTCCTCGGGCAGGAAACCGATCCGGTCGCGCACCTTACGCCCGTCGTCGGCGCCCAGGATTTCGATCCGTCCCGACGTCGCTGGCTGCAACCCCAGGATCATTCGCAGGGTCGAGGTTTTGCCCGCCCCGTTCGGTCCCAGAAAGCCGCAGATCGACCCCTTCTCGACCTGAAAACTCAGATCGCGCACGGCGTGGAAATCGCCGTACCGCTTGTTCACCCCATCCAGCGTCAACGCCGCCATGTCGCCTCCCAAATCCCTGTCGTCAGCCTAGAATCCGACGACAGGGGACGCCAGCGACTTCGGCGCAGGGGCGCCTATTTCACCACAGGCAGATCGATGTAGGACGCGTCGTCGCCCGCGTGATGGACGGCGTTGTCGGCGACCACACCCTGGCTCTCGGTCTCGTTCAGTCCGCCCGTGTTCAGGTTGCGCACGAACTTGGGGAAGTTGGAGCTGGTGACTTCGACCCGGATGCGGTGACCGGGCTGGAAGGTGTTGCTGATGGTCAACGGCGTGGGCTGCACGGTCGCCACCTGGCCCGGCGTCAGGGGCGCTGGATGGTCATAGCCGTTGCGATAGCGCGCCCGCATGATGGTGTCGCCCAGGATATAGGCCGTGCCGTCCGGCGCCACGTCCACCAGCTTGACCGCGAAATCGGTGTCGGGCGCAGAGGACGATACCTTCAGCACCGCATCGATGAAGCCGGTGACCTGCATCGGCTCGGTCAGCGCCTCCGACGTATAGACCAGCACGTCGTTGCGCGCCTCGATCGGTCGCTGATCGAAGGCCCCGGCCGTGACCAGGCCGCCGTTGCAGCAATCGCCGCCGCCGATGGTCTGGACCGGGTTCATGGGATCATAGCGATAGCGGTCGGCCGGCTCGCCGGCGGGCGGCGCCTGAAGGCTCAGCAGGCCGTCGCCATTCAAGCTGTTGGCCCCGCCGCCCGAGCGCAGATACATCCGCACCGTCTTGACCCCGGCCGGCGGCCACTGCGCGGCCGTGCGCCAGGCGTTTTCGCCCATGTTGAAATACTGCACGTGCGGCGTGCTCTCGGGGAAGGCGCGCCGTTCGCCTTTCAGCCAGCGATCGAACCAGGCGTGCACCAGGGCGTCGCTGTCGAAGGTGGCGTCGCCCAGCGGGCGGTCGCCCGACTTGTAGTTCGGCCCCAAGCCGCCAAAAGCGCAGTGATTGTTGGGGCCGACCACGACGTACTGGTTCTCGGCCGCCTCGCGATCCTGGGTCGTGGACCGGGCGTGGTTGAACAGCTCCATGTTCGGCCCGATGGAGACGTCATACCAGCTGTTGAACCACAGGGACGGCACACCCCAGCCCATGTCGTCGTGATACAGGCCGCCCTGACGCCAGGCCGGATCGGATGGGGTGCGCGCGATCAGTTCCTCGAACGTGCCGGCCGGCTCGCCCAGGTCCTTCAGCATCTCGTTGACCGGCAGATGCCGGATCTGGCTGGGCCAGTTCACATCCGGCTTCTTGGCGTCCAGGTCGTTGTAGCGGACGATCCGGGCGCGGGTTTCCTGATCGAGATCCATCGGGATCTGGGCGCGCTGTGGATTGTCCACGCCGTACAGCCAAACGAAGAACAGGTTGCGCGGCACGCCCCCTGTGTACCAGTTGCCCTGTTCCTGGAACCGGCCGACCTTGCCGATGCCGGCGCCCGAGGCCTGGGGCACCATGGCGGCGTGGGCCGGGTGGTTCTGGGCCGCCAGGGCCAACTGCCATTCTGCGGAGGACGAACAGCCCAGGGTGCCGACCTTGCCGTTCGACCAGGGCTGGGCCGCGATCCACGTCAGGGCGTCATAGCCGTCGGTCTGGGGATAGCCCAGGATCTGATAGTCCCCGCCCGAGAAATACCGTCCCCGTTCGTTCTGGATGACGAAGGCATAGCCCTTGCTGACCCAGCTCAGGGCCGAGCGCGTGGTGCGGGCGTTGTAGGCCAGCTCGTTATAGGGCGTGCGGACGAAAACGGTCGGCAACGGGCCGGACGCGTTCTTGGGGCGATAGACATTGGTGGCCAGCCCCACGCCGTCGCGCATCGGCACCATGACCGCCATCTGCACATCCGCCAGGCGCGACAGCTCGGTCTGTGCGGCGGCGTCGCTGTAGCGCCCATAGTCCTGCGCTGAGGCGGCGATGGGCGTGGCGGCCAAAAGGCCCGCGACGACGGCGGCGACGATCTTGTTCATGTTCATCCCTCCCAGAACGAGAGGGGACACTAGGACGTTTGCGACGCCCGTCGCAACGCAATGCGCGTCAGGCCTTGGCCTTCACCGTCACTTCGAAATGGCGATCGACCACCTTGGTCGGATTGACCTGGGCGCCGCCGCGACGGACCTCGAAATGAAGGTGCGGGCCGGTAGAATAGCCGGTGGAGCCGACCAGACCGATGCGCTGACCGGGCGCGATCGCATCGCCGTTGGCCACATCGATCCGGCTGAGGTGGCCGTACAGGGTGCTCATGCCGTTGGGGTGGCGCACCTCGATGAAGTTGCCATAGCCCTCGGGGTCGTACCCCGTGCGGATGACCTCGCCCTCGGCGGCGGTGAAGACGGTCGTGCCTTTGGGCGCGGCGATGTCGACGCCCTTGTGCGCGCGCGCCTTGGCTTCGATGGCCAGTTTGCGCAGGCCGAACGGCGAGTTGATCGCATAGCCGCGCACCGGGGCGGTGAAGGCGATCTGGCGCGTGATCGGACCCGCCTTCTCAACCTCGGCCTTCAGGGGCGGCGACACCGGCGCGGCGATCTGGGTCGGCGGCGGCAAGGCGGCCTCGCGCGCAGCATTTGGCGCGGCGGCGGCGGCGAAAACGGCCACGGCGGCGAAGGCGGCCGTCTGGCCGGAGTGGATCAACAGGGTCTTGCACCGCGCCATCGGCGCGTTGGATAGCAGGCGTCGCATTCGGCGGCCTCTCCAGCGTCTCTACGCTCTGGAATGAAGGAAGCGGCGCCCCGACAGCGCACGGCGTTCCGTGGGAGGGCGGCTTATGCCTGCTGGCTTTGGCGACTTTGGGGCTAGGGCAGGGCGGCGGATGGTCGCAGGGCGGAACCTGCCACCCGGCCGGCCAGATCAGGCGATGATATCGGGCAGGATGCGGTCTTCCAGCTTCACGATCTCGTCCTTCAGCGCCAGCTTCTTGCGCTTCAGCCGGGCGATCATCAGCTGATCGGGAATGGCGGCCTGACCCAGGGCCTCGATCGAGGCGTCAAGGTCGGCGTGTTCCTGGCGCAGATGGTTCACCCGCGCCTGAAGTTCGGCCATTTCCTCGGTGATCGCAGGCGTGTCGTCGTTCATCGTGTCATCTCCACGCCGCTCGTCTCAGGCCGCTTATAGCCACGCTGATCTCAGGCCGGAAGGGCGTCTGCGAGCCGGATCAGGGCCGGGCGCGGTGTCACATCCGCCCACATCCGGGCGGTGGCTGCCAGGCCGTCGATGATCGGGCGGGCCGGCCCGCTGGGTTCGGGCGCCAACGCCTCCAGCGCGTCCAGCAAGTGCCGCTCCGCCTCCAGCTCCAGCGCCTTTATGCGGTTGCGCATGCTCTCACGCGGGCCATCGTCGATATCGGGCACCGGCGCCTTCAGGATCCGCCGCACCGAACGTAGCGGGGCGACCACGACGCTCTCCCAGGCCCGGGCGGTGTCGCAGGCCGCCTCGATTGTCTCTTCGTCGGGCTTTCGTCCCGTCGCCGCGACCCAGGCGGACCACAGCAGCACAGGCACGTTCTGGTCGTGGCTGTCCTGCAGCGCCAGACACGCCTCGCCGACCCCCGGCGCGCCATAGGCGGCGACCGCCCAGTCCCACAGCCTCATGACTTCAGGCCTTCCCAGCGCCGCACCGCGCCCCAATCCAGGCCGAACAGATCCAGCGTCCGACCCACCGACTGATCGACCATCTCCATGATCGAGCTCGGCCGGGCGTAAAGCGCGGGCAGGGGCGGGGCGATGATCGCGCCCATTTCGGCTAAGGCCGTCATGGTGCGCAGATGGCCCAGGTGGAACGGCGTTTCGCGCACCATCAGCACCAGCGGTCGCCGCTCCTTCAGCGTCACGTCCGCCGCACGCGTCAGCAGGGTCGAGGTCACGCCGGTCGCGATCTCGCTCATCGTCTTGATCGAGCAGGGCGCCACGATCATGCCCAGGGTGCGGAACGAGCCAGAGGCGATCGTCGCCCCCACGTCGCCCAGCTTGTGGACCACCGACGCCTTGGCCGTCAGTTCGTCGGGCGACAGATCGGTCTCCTGCGACAATGTGAGCAGGGCGGCCTTGGTCACGACCAGATGGCTTTCGACGCCCACATCGTTCAGCGCGTCCAGCACCCGGGCGCCATAGACGGCGCCGGAAGCCCCTGAAATTCCGACCACCAGTCTGGCGGGCGGGTTCCGTATGGCTCCGTTCACATCATCGTCCATTTTGGGGGTCAGCCTCCTTCGGGTCCGGGGCGACGGGCTGTCACTGGAAAGTGATTACACAGCGCGCCAAACCGGGCGCTCACTCTACTGGTCCCTAACCAAAGGAGGCGCAAGCCATGACCATCGAGGCTCGTATTCGCGAACTGGGTAATCGTCATCGCACCCTGGATGAGACCATCCAGAAGGAGCTTACCCGCCCGTCCACGGATCCGTTGCAGGTCAGGGCGCTGAAGCAGAAGAAGCTTCGGCTGAAGGAAGAAATCACCAGTCTGGAGGCGCGCGCGACCTAGCGTCCGCCTCCCTGAAAAACGACGACGGCCCCGGAGATCGCTCTCCGGGGCCGTTTTCGTTGCGCGAAGGTGGATCAGTCCTTGGTGCCGAACACCGATTCCGCCGTCGGCTCGGCGCCGGGACGTTGGCGGGCTTCCGGCACGAACTCGGGCTCGGCCTCGACCTGTTCGACGGGCTGGATCGTGCCGCCGCCGTTCTTCAGGTCGTCCTTGGCCTTCTTGTCGGCGGCCTTCTTGACGATTTCGTCCAACGCCAGCTGGCCGACCAGGCCCAGCGTCACCGGGTCGACCGGCTTGATATTGGCGCTGTTCCAGTGCGTGCGGTTGCGCACACTCTCGATGGTGGACTTGGTCGTGCCAAGCATCTTGGCGATCTGGGCGTCCGTCACCTCGGGGTGGTTGCGCACGAACCAGGCGATGGCGTCGGGGCGGTCCTGGCGACGCGACACCGGCGTGTATTTCGGCGCTGGCTTTGCCGACTTCAGCAGTTCGGCGTGGCGGCTGACGATCGCCTTCATGCGATAGTTTTCGTCGCCCTGTGCCTTGTCCAGTTCTTCGCGCGTCAGCTGGCCGCCGGTGACGGGATCGACGCCACGGATGTCGCGCGCCACGTCGCCGTCGGCGATGCCGCGAACTTCCAGCGGGTGCAGGCCGCAGAAGTCGGCGATCTGCTCGAAGCTGAGAGAGGTGTTGTCGACCAGCCAGACCGCAGTGGCCTTGGGCATCAAAATGTCGCTCATGGGGCGTTCGTCCCGGTGTTGTTGAGCCGCCGAATGAGGCTTCGGCTGGCGTTGGATACGACGGCGCCCGGCCTTTCGACCGGGCGCGTATGATGCCGATATAGGCCTATTCGACACAAAAGAAAACGCTGACCGACAATCCCATACAGCAACGGTTCATCCGCCCTGACGCAACCTTCGCGGTAATGAAGCTTTTCAGCTTCGGGAGAGGAGAACCACCATGTCCATTCTGCTTGGCGCGGCTCTGGCCGCAGCGATGGCCTCGGGCCAGGACTATGCACAGCAACGCGTCGCCCCGCGCGGCGGCTATACCCAGTCGTGCTCGGAAGCCTATGTGAATCGCGGTCGTCTCTATGCCGATTGCCGCGACATGCGTGGCCGGATGCGCGGCACGTCGATCGAGCTGAACCGCTGCGGCGGCGAGGAGATCAACAACGACAACGGCCTGCTGGTCTGCGGGCGTTTCCGTGGCGACTATGAAGACAGCCAGCCCGGTCGCCCCGGCGGCGGCTGGGGACCCGGCAACGGCGGCCCGGGCTGGGGCGGCGGCAATGGCGGTGGCTGGGGTCGGTCCTCGATCACCGTCTATGAGAACGCCAACTTCCGCGGCGCTTCGCGTGAGTTCACCAGCGAAGACCGCAACCTGGGCCGCACCCCATTCAACGACCGCATCAGTTCGATGCGCGTCGAAGGCCGCTGGGAAGTCTGCACCGACGCCGAGTTCCGGGGCCGCTGCCGCATCGTCGAAGGCGATGTCCGCTTCCTGAACGGCGGCTTCAACGACAACATCTCGTCGCTGCGCCCCGTGCGCGGCGGGCGCTACTAGACGCTCAGCACGATCTTGCCGATGTGCCCGCCGGCTTCCAGTTCGGCGTGCGCATCGGCCGCCTGCTCCAACGCGAACACCGCCTGAACTGGCGGCTTCACCTTGCCGGATGCGACCCACGGCCAGGCGGTCGCCTCGACAGCCGCGGTTAGACGCGCCTTTTCGTCCGCCGGGCGGCTGCGCAGCGTCGATCCGGTCAGGGTCAATCGCTTCAGCATGATCCGCTGCAGATCCATCTCGACCTTGGGGCCGGTCAGGGAGGCGATGACCACCCAGCGCCCGCCCGCATTCAGACTGTTCAGGTTCAGGGCGGCGTAATCGCGCCCCACCATGTCCAGAACCACATCCGCGCCGCCCGCCTCGCGGATCTGCGCCTCCAGATCATCGCTCTTGGCGTCCAGGCTGATGTCCGCGCCCAGCGCCTTGGCGGCTGCGGCCTTGTCCGCCCCGCGCGAGGTGGCGATCACTCGGGCGCCGGCGGCCTTGGCCATCTGGATGGCCGTGACGCCGATGCCGCTGGTCGCCCCGTGGATCAGCAAAGTCTCGCCGGCCTTCAACGCGCCGCCTTCGAACACATTGGCGAAGACGGTAAAGACGGTTTCCGGCAGCACGGCCGCCTGCACGTAATCCAGATCCTCGGGGATCGGCAGGACATGACGCGCATCGACCACGGCCAACTCCGCATAGCCGCCGCCGCCCAGCAGGGCGCAGACCCGGTCGCCGACCGTCCAGCGCGTGACGCCCTCTCCAACGGCCTCGATCTCGCCGGCGATTTCAAGCCCCAGAACGTCCGACGCACCGGGGGGAGGGGGGTAGGCGCCGGTGCGTTGCAGCAGGTCCGGCCTGTTCACACCCGCCGCCCGCACCCGGATCAGCACCTGACCCGGCCCCGCCACGGGATCGGGCCGTTCGGCGATCTTCAGGGCCTCGGCCGGTCCGGAGCCGCCTTCGATTTCGATCACGCGCATCGCACTCGCCTTGCATTCGTTCGTATCCGGGCGTTCAGATAGGGACCGTGGACCGCCTTGGCCATGACAGCGCGAAAGGAAGGCGACGATGTTCGAAGATCTTGAACCCCGCCCGCAACGCGGTGAACCGCTGCGGGCCCTGTCACGCGAAGATCTGGATGTTTACGCCGTCGAGGATTTGCAGGAGCGGATCGCCGCACTTGAGGCCGAGATCGCGCGCTCGCGCGCCGCGATCGAGACGAAACGCTCCAAGAAAAACGCCGCTGACGCCCTGTTCAACTTCGGTTCGTGATCGCGAATGATCCGCTGGCATGGCATGAGCGTTGCATCTTTCGTGCGAACGGCGCCGCCAGGGGCCGATTGCAGGACGGACCCGACCTTCTCTGATGATCAATGCTCAAATGACCTCCGCTCCGTCCCCCGCTGACCGCAGCCGCACCGTTCGCGATTTCGCCCGGTCGGAGCTGTTCGATCGCACCTTCCGCGAAGGCATGGAACTGGTCGAGGAGACCGCCGCCTATCTGGACGGCGAGGGCCGTCGCGATTCCAAGATGCTGTCGCGCGCCGCCGCCCTGGCCTACGCGGCCGAGAGCATGAAGCTGACCACCCGCCTGATGCAGATCGCCTCCTGGCTTCTGGTCCAGCGCGCCGTGCGCGAAGACGACATGTCGCCGGAAACCGCCTGCGAGCCGCGCTATCGCCTGAACGAGCGCCGCATCGACGCCGAGCCCAGCCACGCCGAGTTGCCGATCGCCCTGATCGAATACCTCGTGCGGTCGGAAAAGCTGTTCGACCGCACCCTGTATCTGGATCGCCGCATGTATGCCGACGATCAGGATCAGGCCCCGGAGAACCCGGTGCTCAGCCAGATGGGCATGCTTGAGGCGGCCTTCAGGGGCTGATCGCCCCCTTTACGGCCCGACGTCGTTGGCGTCCGCCCGGCCATCGTCGATGGGCTTGGGCAGATTCACGCCGATGCCCAGCGCCTGCGCCAGCTTGTCGTCGCGGCCATAAACGTCCTCGCGGAACGCCACGCGACCCTGACCGTCCACGAAGGCCGTCCAATACAGCAGACGCACCGAGATTTCGCGTCCGGTGGTCACGCGCGTCGTCTCACGTGTATCCTGGGCCGTGTCGAACTGGGCCAGCTTCGTCGGATCGGGCGACAGCAGCAGGCGGGCGAACTCCACCGCATTCTGCACCCGCACGCAGCCGTGGCTGCGCTGACGTGTGGACAGGTTGAAGGCAGCCTTGGACGGCGTGTCGTGCAGGAAGATGGCGTAGCTGTCGCGCAGCTCGAACTTCACATACCCCAGGGCCGAGCGCGGACCGGCGCGCTGGATGACCGTGCCATCCTTCACATACATGTCGTTGGCGGCCAGATACCCCGGCCCCTTGGGCAGGATTTCGCGGCGCGCGATGCCAGCCGGCACATACCAGGGCGGATTGGCCACGACCGAGGCGAACGGCTTCTCCAGACTGGGCGTCTGGTTCTCGGCCGAGCCGACCACGACGCGGTTGGAGTGAACCGGCTTGCCGTCCTTCCAATAGACCATAATGGCGGCGGCGGTGTTGACCTCGATCCGCTCGGGCGCGACCTCGCGCTTCAGCCAGCGACGGCGCTCCAGGTTCAGCGCGATCTGACGCGCACGGTCCTCGGCCGAGGCGCCCAGCGAGCGCTGGGTGCCCGCGCCGATCCGCCCGTCGGCGCCCAGTCCATGGCGGTTCTGGAAGCTCTGCACCGCACGTTGCAGTTCGGCGTTGTAAACCAGGCCCTGCGACTTCAGCCGCGCGCCGTCGGCGGCCGACAGGTCGCCCTCGGCCGTCAGGCGGTCGATCAGGGCGGGGATGCGACGATCGCTGTTGCCGGGCTCTATGGTCGCGCCCTGGATGAAGCGGGGCCAGCCGCCCTGCGCCGCCAGACGGCGATAGCGGACATAGCCGGCCGACAGATTCTGATAGCCGATGTCGGTGGGCGCCAGGCCGTCATACCACTGGCCCAGCACATTGCGGGTCAGGGCGTCGCTGAGACCGCGCGGCAGGTCCACGCGGTTCTTCTGCATCTCCCACAAATCTTCGACCGTCTCGGGCCGCACCTTGCCCTCGGCCAGGACGCGCGCATAGGCCAACGCCGCCGCCGTGGTCCGCAGGTCCGCACTCGCCGGATCGGCCGCCAGTCCCACAAAGTCGAAATAGTCAGAGCCCGCCAGACCATGGCGATTGGCGCCGGCCGCGACGGTGTTCAGGGCGCGCACACGGTCGGCGTTCCACACCGGCCGCCAGCCGTTCATTTCGTAGAAGGCGCGCACATCCGCCTGCTGCGTCTCGGGCAGACGCGAAATCTGATCGTTGAAGCTGTTGTAGAAGGCGGTCGCCTCCGGTCCGCGTTGCACGAAGACCTGCTGCGCGCGCGCCGCCGAGCCAAGGGTCACGGCCGCCGTCGCGACGCCCAGACCCAGTTGCCGTCTATTCATAGTCTTCCGCTTCTTCGATCGCTTCGGCCAGCGTGGCCGACGCCCCTGGTACCCGAACGCCCCCACATTATCGGTGTTCCGACCAAACAAAAAGCGCCGGCCTTGCGACCGACGCTCTTGGTGTTCCGATTGCTGCGAGATGTCGCAGCCAGGACGCGCTTACTTCTTGATGAAGCCGGCGAACTTGTTGTTGAAGCGCGAGACGCGACCGCCGCGGTCCATCAGCTGGGCGTTGCCGCCCGTCCAGGCCGGGTGCGTCGACGGATCGATGTCGAGGGCCAGCTTGTCGCCTTCCTTCCCGTAGGTCGAACGGGTCTGGTAGGTGCTGCCGTCGGTCATCACCACGGTGATGAAGTGGTAGTCGGGATGGGTATCCGCCTTCATGGTCGTCGTCCGGTCTCTGCGCGGTGACGATGCCGACCGTCCGTGCGCGTGAAATGAGAAACCCGCCACCAAATCCTTTTTAAGGGAAAGGCCCGGCGGGAATGAGGGGCGGCGTTTACACCGGGGGGCGTTCCGGGGCAAGAGGCGGGCGAAATGACCGATCAAGCCGCCGCCTCCGCCCCTTCCGCCAACCGCGCCTCGGGCATGGCGTCGCTGGAGGGCCGGCCAAGCGCCGGCGCCCTTCTGGCCGACCAGATGTCCGAAGCGGGCGCCAAGCGCGCCAAGCGCCGCGACATCCGCCCGCTCGCGCGACTGATTCCCTTCGCCATGCGCCACAAGGGTCATGCCCTGATGGCGGTGTTCTGGCTGCTGCTGTCCACCGCCGCCTCGCTGGGCCTGACCGCCCTGGCGCGCGGGGCCATCGACCATGGGTTCGAGGCCGGCGGCGCCAATCTGAACATCTGGTTCCTGCTGCTGGGCGCCAACGCCCTGTTCCTGGGGCTGGCGACCGCCGCCCGCTACTATTTCGTCACCCGCACGGGCGAGCGCGTCATCGCCGATGTGCGAAAGGGCCTGTTCGGCCGCATTCTAACGCTGGACCCCTCCTTCTACGCCCATATGCGCACCGGCGAGGTGCTGTCGCGCCTGACCACGGACATCGCCCTGGTCGAGACGTTGATGACGACGTCGATTTCTTATGCGCTGCGCAACTTCCTGACCCTGATCGGCGGCGTGGCCTTGTTGTTCTTCGTCAGCCCCAAGCTGACCGGCTTCGTCCTGCTGATCGTGCCCTTCCTTTTGGGGCCGATCTTCATCTTCGGCCGCAAGGTGCGCAAACTGACCGTGGCGTCCCAGGACCGCTTCGCCAACGCCGTCGGCTTCGCAGGCGAAAGCGTGGACGCCATCGAGACGGTCCAGGCCTTCGGCCGCGAACAGAGCGCCATCACCCGTTTCGGCGCGGCGGTCGAGGACGCCTTCAACGCCTCGCTGACCCGGATGCAGGCCCGCGCCTGGATGACCGCCCTAATCATCGTCGTCATGTTCGGCGGCGTGACACTTGTGCTGTGGCTGGGCGCCCAGGACGTGGTTAGGGGCGCCATGACGCCCGGCGCCCTACTTCAGTTCGTCCTTCTATCAGTCTTCGCCGCGGGCGCCGTGGGCGCGCTCGGCGAAAGCTGGGGCGACGTGCAAAAGGCCGCCGGCGCCATGGAGCGGATCGAGGAGCTGATGCGCGCCGTCGCCGGCATCGCCCCGCCGCCTCAGGCCACGGCCCTGCCGACGCCCCCGCGCGGCGAGGTGTCGATGTCGGCCGTCGGCTTCGCCTATCCGGGCCGTCCCGACCTTCCGGCCTTGAAGGGCTTCAGCCTGACCGTACGCCCCGGCGAGACGGTCGCCCTGGTCGGCCCGTCCGGCGCCGGCAAGTCCACGGTCTTCCGCCTGCTGCTGCGCTTCTATGATCCGCAGACCGGCATGGTCTCGGTCGACGGCGTCGATGTGCGCCAGGCCGATCCCGTCGCCGTGCGCGACCGCTTCGCCTGGGTGTCGCAGGAAACGCCGCTGTTCTCGGGCTCGGCCTTGGAGAACATTCGCTTCGGCCGCGAGAACACCACCCTGGAAGAGGCCCGCGCCGTCGCTGAAAAGGCCCAGGCGCTCGGCTTCATCGACGCCCTGCCGGAAGGGTTCGACACCCCGCTCGGCGAGCGCGGCAAGAGCCTGTCGGGCGGCCAGCGCCAGCGCCTGGCCATCGCCCGCGCCTTGGTCCGCGACGCCCCCATCCTGCTGCTGGACGAGGCCACCAGCGCGCTGGACGCCGAAAGCGAACGCCTGGTCCAGGTCGCCCTCGATCAGGCGATGGAGGAGCGCACCACCCTGGTCATCGCCCACCGCCTCGCCACCGTCCTGCGCGCCGACCGCATCGTCGTCATGGACGACGGCCGCGTCGTCGAAGAGGGCACCCACGAGCAACTCGTCGCCCAGGGCGGCCTCTACGCCCGCCTCGCCGAACTTCAGTTCCGCAACTAGGGCGCCGTGGTCCGCGCCAGGGCCGGGAAGTCGCTGAACAGCGCATCGACCCCAGCTGCGGCGAAGGCTGCGGCATAGCCGGCCATGTCGCCGTGCCCGGCCGGGTCGTCGCCTCTGCGTCGCTCGACCGGCAGGAAGGCGTTCTCGGCCCGCAGGGTCCAGACCACGACCTTCAGGCCCGCCGCATGAGCGTCTGCGACCAGGGTGCTCGGCGCGGTCGTGCGGCCTTCGACGTCGCGCGGCAGGACCAGGGTCATCTCCGGCGCGACCCAGTCGGCGTAGGCGGAGATGGCCTTTTGCCCCTCGGGCGTGATCATCTGGGCATAGGTTACGTCCGCCCGGTCCGCCGGTCCGCCCTTGGCGGCCACGAGTTGAGCCAGCGGCGCATCGATGCGCGTCGCCAACCGCTCCAGCGGCCCGACGTCGAAACACTGGATGATGATCGGGGCCTCGGCGCCCGTCAGACCCAGCCGCTCCATTTCGGTGACGAAACCGTCCTCCATCGGCAGGCCAATCGCGGCGAAATAGGTCGGGTGTTTCAGCTCCGGCGCCACGGCGATCGTCCGTCCGGTCCGCGCCGAGGCCTCGCGCGCGATGGCGACGACCTCATCGAAGGTCAGGATCGGCTCCTGTCCGTCATGGGCGGCGCTGCCTGGTCGAATGGCGGGCAACCGCTCCCTCGCCCTCAGCGTCTTCAATTCGGCCAGGGTGAAGTCTTCGGTGAACCAGCCGGTGGTCTCGACCCCGTCGATGGTCTTGGTCGTACGACGGCCCGCGAACTCGGGCCGGTCGCCCACGTCGGTCGTGCCGCCAATCTCGTTCTCATGCCGATCGACGAAGACGCCATCCCTGGTCAGCACCAGATCCGGCTCGATCACGTCCGCGCCCTGTTCGATCGCCAACTCATAGGCCGCGCGCGTGTGCTCGGGCCGTTCGCCGGAGGCGCCGCGATGGGCGATGATCAGGGGCTGACCCAAGGCTGGCGTTCCGGTCAGAAGGACGAGGCCGCACAGGATGAAACGGATCATCCGCCTTGGATAGGGCAGGGGCGCGACAGGCCGATGACCGTCTCGTCCCCACATGTGCGGAGGGGGACCGCGAAGCGGTGGAGGGGTTCTTGACGCCCCACCGGCCGCTGGCGATCAGGCAAGATCCCCTTCGTCACGGCGCTGACGAAGCGCCGCGCCACTTCCCCCAAGCGGGGAAGAGACAGAAGCGAGCTTCAGGAGCCCTGAAGCACCTTGCGCAGGTGCGGATGCAGTTCGGTGTTCGACGCCAGGATCGACTTGCCCGTCTTGGGATCGCCGTCGTTCTCGATGGTCGTGACCCGGCCGCCGGCCTCGGTGACGAACAGGATGCCCGCCGCCACGTCCCAGGGCTTCAGATTGCGCTCATAATAGGCGTCGTAGCGACCGGCCGCTACCCAGGCGAAGTCCAGGGCGGCCGAGCCCAGACGGCGGATGCCGGCGACGCGCTGGCCGACGGCGTGCAGATCCTTGATCGACTGGGCGTGACCCGACTTGCCGATGAAGGGCAGTCCGGTGGCGATCAGGCTTTCGGACAGATCGCGACGGCCGGCGACGCGGATGCGCTGGTCGTTCAGATAGCAGCCCTTGCCCTTTTCGGCCCAAAACAGCTCGTTCATGACGGGGTTGTAGGTCACGCCGGCGACGATCTCGCTCGACCCGTCGGGCGCGCGGCGCTCCAGCCCCACCGTGATGGCGAAGTGGGGCATGGCGTGCATGAAGTTGGTGGTGCCGTCGATCGGATCGACGATCCAAGTGTGGGACTTGTCCGTCCCCTCGATCATGCCGCGTTCCTCGCCCAGGAAGCCGTAGCCGGGGCGAGCCTTCATCAGCAGTTCGTAGAGCGTGTCTTCGGCCTTCAGGTCGGCGGCCGTGACGAAATCGCCGGGGCCCTTCCTCGACACCTGAAGCTGGGAGACTTCGCCGAAGTCACGCAGCATCGGGCGGGCGGTCTTGCGCACCGCATCGGTCATGACTTGGAGCAGGGCGGAGGCGAGGGCCATCGAGGAATCTCCTGGTCCGAAAGTCCTTCAAAGCCGCAGCCGGACAGTCGGAGAAGTTCAGAAAGGAACGGCCCCGCGAGGGGCCGCTTTAGCGTGGTGGTCTGTTAGTCCGCGCGGCGGACGTATTCGCCGCTGGTCGTGTCGACGACGATACGCTCGCCGGCCGACATATAGGGCGGGATCATGATGCGCACGCCGTTGGACGCCAGCGCGGGCTTGTAGGACGACGAGGCGGTCTGGCCCTTCACGGTCGGCTCGGTCTCGGCGACTTCCAGCACGACCTGATCGGGCAGTTCCAAGCCGATCGGACGCTCTTCATGCATCTCGATGACGACCTTCATGCCTTCTTGCAGATAGGGGATGCGCTCTTCGCCGACCCAGTCCTTTTGCAGTTCGATCTGCTCGTAGGTGGTGTCGTCCATGAAGACCAGGCTGTCGCCGTTGTCGAACAGATAGGAGAAGTCCTTCTGTTCCAGCGTCACGCGCTCGACCTTGTCTTCCGAACGGAAGCGTTCGTTCAGCTTGTTGCCGGTCTCCAGGTTCTTGGCCTCGACGTTGGCGAAGGCGCCGCCCTTGCCGGGCTTGACGTGGCTGGCCTTGGTGACGACCCACAGGCCGCCATTGTGCTGCAGGACCATGCCGGGCTTGATGGTGTTGCCGTTGATCTTCATGGGGTCACATCGGAAATGGAGTTGCGCCCTCGCACCGTTCGGGGCGAGGCGAATAGGGCGCGATCCCTAGAGGAAGCCCCGATAAAGGGCAAGGCGACGCAACCTAATGCAGGGTGCGTCCGCCCGAGGCGTCGTCGGCCTTGCGGTGCAGGAAGTTTCCGAACCGCACGCCTGATCCTAGCGGCGCCGCCATCTTGCCGGCCCCTTCGTCCAGCTTGCGCGCCTCGTGGGCGAAGGCGGCGGCCAGACCGGCCGACGACATGGCGGCGACCACCTGACGCGCCATTGAGGACGGACGCAGGCCAAGCCAGACGGCGTTCACCGTCTGGGCCGCGAGCCATAGGCCCATGGCGCGGGTCCGTTCCTTTTGCGGAGGCGCGTTCCAGACGCGTACGGCCGACAGGGTCGTCGCCGAAAACACCGCCGGCAGGATCAGGCTGAAGGCCCCCTTGGGCTTTTCGGTGATCGGCAGCTCCTTGTCGCGCACCTGTTTCAGGTTGCGACGGGGCTTCAACGCGCCCGAGGCGATGGTGTGGGCCAACAGGGCGAAGCCGACGGTCAGGGCGATCCCGGCGACCACATGGCCGGCGCTGCGGCCCTCGCTGTTCAGCAAGTCCATGGCGGCGTCGCGCACGTCGTCGATGGCGTCGTCGATATCGGTCATGGTCCGCTCCAGCTTGGCCCTGACAGGCTAATGGCCGGAGCGGATTGGAGTTCCGTCAGAAGGCAGAGCTTAGTTGCCGGTCGCCGCGCCGTCGGTGACGATCTCTTTCATCGCCGATTGCAGATAGTTTTGCGCGCCCATCAGCTCGATCAGCTTGTGCTGGTTTTCCAGGAAGTCGATGTGCTCTTCGGTGTCGGCCAGGATCTTCATCAGCAGGTCACGGCTGACGTAGTCGCGGGTTTCCTCGCACTGGGTCACGGCGGCGGCGGTCGTCGCGCGGCTGTCCAGTTCCAGTTGCAGATCGGCGCCCAGGCATTCGATCGGATCCTCGCCGACCTTCAGCTTGTGCAGGTCTTGCAGATTGGGCAGCCCATCCAAGAAGAGGATGCGTTTGATCAGCATGTCGGCGTGCTTCATCTCGCCGATCGATTCTTCGTAGATGACGTTGCCCAGGTGCGCGAGGCCCCAGCTTTCGAACATGCGGGCATGCAGGAAATACTGATTCACGGCCGTCAGCTCGTTGGTCAGCACTGCGTTCAGCGTGCGCAGGATTGCGGGGTCGCCCTTCATGGCCATGGTCCTTGGTCTCGCCACGGCGCTATCGCCGTCTGTCGAGCGCAGCCATAACACAGTAAAACGGGCTTTGTTTATTTGCGAGTTTTTATCACTGCATTGAGAGTGCGAGTGACTGTCGGCCGCAGGCGAAGCAAACTATTCGGCTGCGAGTGCGAACGCTTCGCGGCTTTCCTGAATCATCTGACGCATCTCGCAGACGCATTTGGCGCACTGGGCCTGGCACTGGTTGCGCGCGAAGATGTCACGCGGACGGCAGGCGCCGGCCTCGATGGCCTGGGCGACATCACGCTGGCGAAGACCGTTACAGTTGCAGACGTACACGAGGCGCTACACGTTTCACTGACTGAGAATGGTTCGCTATAGCAGTCCATAAGGCGATTGCAAGTCGTTCGCACGGCTTCGTCCGGCCTTGGGCCGTTGACGGATCGTCGCGGGGGCAGGCAATGACGGACATGGCCCGAACACCCACCGTCCCCGAGCGTCCGCCCTGCCGGCTGTATCTGATCACGCCGCCCGCGATCGCCGACCTGAACGCCTTTGCGCAAACCCTCGATCAGGCCTTGGCCGCCGGCGACGTCGCGGCCTTGCAGATCCGGCTGAAGCCCGCCGACGAGGCCGCTATCCGCACGGCGGTCGAGGTGTTGGCTCCCATTGCGCGGCGTCATGATGTCGCGGTCCTGCTGAACGACCGGCCCGATCTGGCGCGGGCCACCGGCTGCGATGGCGTTCACATCGGTCAGGAAGACGGCTCGCTGGCCGAGGCGCGGCGTATCATGGGGCCAGACGCCATGATCGGCGTCACCTGCCACGACGACCGCGACCTGGCCTGGGACGCCGCAGAGGGCGGCGCCGACTACGTCGCCTTCGGCGCCTTCTATCCCACCGACACAAAGGAAACGGTCCATCGTCCGCCGCTGGACATCCTGACGGTGTGGCAAGAGACGGTCGAGACGCCCTGCGTCGCCATCGGCGGGATCACGGTCGATAACGCCGCAGAGCTTGCCCAGGCTGGCGCTGACTTCGTGGCGGTCAGCGGCGGGGTCTGGAACCATCCCGACGGCGCCGCCGAGGCCGTCAGGCGTTTCAATGAAAAATTGCAGGCCTGACTTCAGGGGATATTAGGAACCGTGTCGTCCTATTCCGACCTCTGATTGGTCGGAACCTGTCCATGATCCTGAGCCGCGCGCTCAACATCGATGCCCCCCACAGCGCCCCCGGCAAGGGCGTGATGGCGGCTGGCCATCGGCCCGGCCCCGTCGGCACCGACGGCTCGGACGGCCCCAATCCCCTGATTCCAGTGCTGACGGGCGTCGTCGTCGCCATCCTGGTCGCCCTGGCGATCGCCTATGCCCGTTCGGCCGGACTGGTGGCGGGCCTGTGGGGCGCCAGCGGGGTCGCCGTCGCCGTCTGGCTGCGCACCAGCCGTGGCCGCACCAGCGACCTCACCTTCGCCGGCGTCCTGACCGTCAGCATCCTGATTGGCGAGATCATCGCCGGCAATAAGCCGCCGCTGGCGCTGGCCTTCACGATCGCCAACATGATCGAGATCGTCGGGGCTGTGCTGCTGGCCCGCCGGTTCTCGCCCACGCTCAACCTTTCCAGCCTGAACGGCGCGGTCAGCTTCCTGTTCTTCGCGGCTGTCCTGGCGCCGATCCCCGCCGCCCTGTGCAGCACCCTGATCTTGTCGCTGATGGGCCAGGGCGACATCGTTTGGCAGGGGTTCCAGACCTGGTGGCTGGGTCACGCCTTGGGCATCGCTGTATTGGGTTCGCTAGGAATGTCGCTGACGCCTGCGATGTTCGCGCGTCTGCTGAAACCCAGGAAGCTGATCGAGGCCGTCGTTCTGATCGGCCTTGTTCCCGTCTTTTACTTTGTCGCCTTCACGGGCGACGTGCCGATGGGCTTCGTCCTGCTGCCGCTCCTGCTGGCCATCGCGGTACGGCTCGGCGTCGCGGGCGCCGCCTTCACCCTGGTCGTCATGAGCGTGCTGCTGGTCGGCAGCGCCATGATCGGAAACGGCCCCTATGCTCAGGGCGACCTGACCCACCAGGTTCTGATGGCCCAGATGCTGGTGCTGATCGGCTATATGCCCGTCCTGCTGGTGGCCTCGTTGCTGGAAGAGCGCGATCTTCTGGCGGAGCGCGCGCGCGTCGGTCGCGAACGCGCCGAAAAGGCCTCGGAGGCCAAGTCCCGCCTGCTCGCCAACGTCGCCCACGAGATCAAGAGCCCGGTCGCCGGCATCATCGGCATTGGCGACCTGTGGCGGCAGGGCCACCTGGGGCCGGTCTCGGCTCAGCAGGCCGAAATGTCCGACATGCTGGTCAAGACCGCGCGTCAGGTCGAAACCCTGGCCCACGATCTGCTGGATGTGGCCCGCGCCGAATCCGGGGCCGTCCGGGTCGATCTGCGGCCGACCGACATTCCAGGGCTGCTGGAAGACGTGCGCCGCACGTGCCTGCTGTGGCCCGACGCCGACCGGGTCGCCGTCGAGGTGGTGTGCGAGGGCGATGGCTTGATCGCGGTCGCGGACTCTCAGCGTCTGGCCCAGATCATCACCAACCTGACCAGCAATGCGCTGAAATACGGCGGGTCCGGCGGTCGTGTCGTCCTGCGTGCGCTTCGTCAGGACGACTGCGTCCGCATCGAGGTCAGCGATTTCGGCCCCGGCCTGTCGCTTCAGAAGCAGGCGCAGTTGTTCGAGCCCTTCAACCGCCTGGGGCTTGAGCGTTCGGCGGTCGAGGGGCACGGCGTCGGCCTGGCCCTGGCCAAGCGGTTGGTCGAGTTGCAGGGCGGCTCGATCGGCGTGATCTCGGCGCCGGGCGAGGGCGCCACCTTCTGGGTCGCGCTGCCCAAGGCGTGAGGTCGCGCTTGCGGTCGCGCTCCGGCCGCGCGATGGTCCGGCCATGCCCATGATCGCCCTTGCCGCCGCCCTCATGATTTCCGGACAGGCGACGACGCCTCCGCCGCAGCGCGCCGGTTCCAACCTGACGCGGGACTTGAACAGCGCCCCGCCTTCCGCGACCCCGCCCGCCGCCTCCACGGCAGCTCCGACCCAGGCCCCGGCCCGGGCGACGAGCCAAGCCTTGCCTCCAATCGGCCAAACCCCCGCGGCATCGCCGCGTCCGGCGCCCGCCGCGTCATCCGCACCGCGCACGACCCAGGCCCAGCCGCCGATCGGCCAAAGCCCGGCGGCCACGACGCGCCCGGCGACCGCGCCACGTCCGCAAACGCCAGGTCCGACCACAACGGCGCCTCAGGCGACCACGCCTCAACCGACAACGACCGCGCCTGCCGCAACCCCGCCGGCCGCCGCACCCGCCCCGGCGGCCTTGAACGCCGCCGCCATCGCCGCTCTGCCGTTCAGCATCCAGCTGCCCGCCGGCCTGACCATCAGCCCGGCGCGCGCGGGCGCGACCGCCAGCATCTATCGCGTCCAGCGCGGCGACCAGACCCTGCTGATGATCTACGCCGGTCCGTCGTCGCAGTTTCCGATCTATGACGGCGAGACGGTCCGCGCCGGCGGCCGCGACTCGATCGTCGTGACCGAAGGCAGCCGTCGTCTGGCGATGGAGCACCTGTTCCAGCGCGCCACGGACCCCAAGGAGATCCACGTCTGGATCGCCAGCGTCGAGGGCGCGGACCGGGACCTGGCCGAACGCATCGGCCAGTCGATCGACGTCAAATAGGGCTCAGCCCTCGGACCAGACGGCCATTTCGGTGCCGGCCGGATCTGCGAAGTGGAAGCGGCGACCGCCGGGGAAACTGTAGATCGGTTTCACGATCCGCCCGCCGGCCGCCTCGACCTTGGCCAGCATGGCTTCCAGGTCATGGGCGTACAGGATGGGCAGGGGGGTATTGGTCTGATCGGTCTGATCGGCGTCGAACCCGCCGTCCAGACCCTGATCGAAGGCGGCATAGGTCGGGCCGTAATCCACGAAGGTCCAGCCGAACGCCTGGCTGTAGAATTGCTTGGTCGCGGGCAGGTTGGCGGCGGGCAGTTCGAGATAGTCCAGCTTTCCATCTTCACGCACGGTTGATCTCCTGAGTTGGGCGCCACCGGTCCCTTGTCTTGCACGCGCCCTCGACATGCGCAAACCTGCAAACGATTCGCAATTGCAGGAATCGAGCGATGATCGTGATGACGACAGGCCTGTCGGCCCTGATGGCCCTGATGCGGTGCGAGGCGCGTCAGACCGAGCCGCCGCCGAGCGCGAGACCGATCGCGCGGACCCGCGCCCGGCCCGACCAAGACCCTGATCAGCCGACCTGGGCGCGGTGCCTCAGATAGGCGTCGGCCAGCACGCAGGCGGCCGTGGCCTCGACCACCGGCACGGCGCGCAGGGCGACGCACGGGTCGTGACGGCCCTTGGTGCGCAGGTCCGTCTCTTCGCCGTCGCGGGTGATCGTCTGGCGCAGGGTCAGGATGGAGGAGGTCGGCTTGAACGCAACCCGCGCCGTCACCGGCTGGCCCGTCGAAATCCCACCCAGCACCCCGCCGGCCTTGTTCGACAGGAAGACCGGCTGCTTGTTCAGGTCCAGCCGCATCTCGTCGGCGTTCTGTTCGCCGGTCAGTTCGGCGGCCTCGAAGCCCGCCCCGATCTCGACCCCCTTGGCCGCATTGATCGACATCAGGGCCGCAGCCAGTTCTGAATCCAGCTTGCCGTACAGGGGCGCGCCCCAGCCCGCCGGAACGCCCGTGACCTCCAGTGCGACGACCGCGCCAACCGACGATCCCGCCTTGCGGATGCCGTCCAGATAAGCCTCCCAGTCGCCCACGACCTCGGCCGAGGCGGCGAACAGCGGATTGGTGTGGACGGCGTCGAAATCGATCTTGTCCGGCGCAATCCGGTGGGGGCCGATCTGCACCACGCCGGCGCGGATCCTGATCCCGTCGCCCAGCACCTTGCGCGCCACGGCCCCGGCGGCCACGCGGCTGGCCGTCTCGCGCGCCGAGGATCGACCGCCGCCCCGGTGGTCGCGCACCCCGTATTTGGCCTGATAGGCATAGTCGGCGTGCCCCGGCCGATAGGCGCGGGCGATCTCGCCATAGTCCTTTGACCGCTGGTCTTCGTTCTCGATCAGGATCGAGATTGGCGTGCCCGTCGTCACCGGCCCGTCGCCGTCGTCGAACACGCCCGACAGGATGCGCGCCGTGTCGCTTTCCTTGCGCTGGGTCACGAAACGGCTGCCGCCCGGCTTTCTCTGGTCCAGCCAAGGCTGAAGGTCCGCCTCGGTCAGCGGGATCATCGGCGGGCATCCGTCAACGACGCAGCCGATCGCCGGCCCGTGGCTCTCGCCCCAGGTGGTCACGCGAAACAGATGGCCGAAGGTATTGTGCGACATGGCCCCGACTTAGGCCGCCAGACGCTCCTGCGTCCAGACCCGCGTGAACCGCACCAGCAGGTCCTCTGCCGCCGAGGGAACATCGGACGACGGCTCCAGCGTGACGAACAGATGCCCCGCCGGCCGCGATCCACGCGCGGGCAGGCCCAGGTCCTTCAACCGCACCCGCACCGGCGCGGCCATGTCGGCTGTGATCCAGGCCGAGCGCGTGCCGACAGGGGTCTCGATCTCCACCCGCCCGCCGTCGGCCATCAGGCGACGCTCGACGGCCCAGGTCATGAACAGGTCGTCGCCGACGACCGACAGCCCGTCCTCGGGTCGGATCAACACCGACAGATAGAGATCGCTCCCGTCCGCCGCCCCGCGTCTCAGCCGCAGATGATCGCCGCTGCGCAGGCCCTTGGGCGTCGTGACCCGCACCGTGCGCGCGCCCAGCCGGACCTCGACCTGCCCCCCAGCCAGGGCCTGCATCGGCGACAGCACCAGAACCGGCGCCGGCGCGGGCCGCGCGGTGGGCGCGGACAGGGCGGGGCGAGGGGGCTGATGCGCCTGGATCAGCCGATAGGCCGCAATCACGCGCCGGAACCGCTCGGCGTCTCCGCCGGCCTGATCCGGCCGCGCCGCCTTCACCGCCGTGCGGAAGGCGGCCTTCAGCGTCGACGCATCGACATCGCCGCGCACATCCGTTTCCAGGCCCAGGATCGACAGGGCCTCGCGGACGCCGGACACATCTGAAATCGAAACAGGCGCGCTCATGCCGTCACCGTTCGCCCATCAGGGTCAATGGGCGGTTAACCCTGACGACGAGACGCCCGTTTTTGACCGCGATCATTTCCAGCCGCGCCCGCACGGACTACATCACCCTCATGACCGCATCCGTGATCCCGCCCAGCCCGTCGCGTGAGGAATACGCCCGCGACTATGCCGCCGCCCTGGCCGCCAATGGCGACGAGACCATCTTCGACCGGCCTGAACCTCTCGGCCTGTTCGTCGAATGGCTGGCCGACGCGAGGGCGCACGAGCCGAACGATCCGAACGCCATGACCCTGTCGACCGTCGACGCCGAAGGCCTGCCCGATGCGCGGATTGTCCTGCTGAAGGACGTCGATGCGCGAGGCTTCACCTTCTATTCGAACAGCGAGAGCGCCAAGGGCGTCGAACTGGCCGGTTGCGCGGCCGCCGCCCTGACCTTCCACTGGAAATCCCTGCGCCGCCAGGTGCGGGTGCGCGGCGCGGTCGAGCCGGTCACGCCGGCCGAGGCCGACGCCTATTTCGCCAGCCGCGCGCGCGAAAGCCGCATCGGCGCCTGGGCTTCGGACCAGTCCCGCCCCCTGTCGGACCGCACGGTGCTGGAAGAGGCCGTGGGCCGCGAAACCTCGCGCTTCGATGGTCAGGAGGTGCCGCGCCCGTCCCACTGGACCGGATGGCGCGTCGTGCCGCGCTCGGTCGAGTTCTGGCGCGATCGCCCGTTCCGCCTGCATGACCGACTGCGGTTCGACCGCGACGGCGAGGCCTGGCGCTCGGGCCGCCTCTGGCCCTGACAAGCGATCAGTCGCGGAACAGCAGCGATCCGTCGCCGTAGGAATAGAAGCGATAGCCGTCGGCGACCGCATGGGCATAGGCCGCCTTCATCGTCGCCGTGCCCGCAAAGGCGCTGACCAGCATGAACAGCGTCGATTTCGGCAGGTGGAAGTTGGTCATCAGCACATCGACCGCCCGGAACCGATAGCCCGGCGTGATGAAAATGGCCGTGTCGCCGTGGAAGGGTTTGATCTCGCCGTCCTCGGCCGTCGCGCTTTCCAGCAGCCGCAGGGAGGTGGTGCCGACGCAGACGACGCGCCCGCCCTTTGCATGGACGGCGTTCAGGGCGGCGGCGGTTTCAGGCGACACCTCGCCCCATTCGCTGTGCATCTTGTGGTCGGCAAGATCGTCGGCCTTGACCGGCAGGAAGGTGCCGGCCCCGACATGCAACGTCACCGCATGGGTCGAGACACCCTTGGCGCGGATGGCGTCCAGCAGGGCCGGGGTGAAATGCAGCCCCGCCGTCGGCGCCGCAACCGACCCGTCATGCTCGGCGAACACGGTCTGATAGTCTGACCGGTCACGGTCGTCCTCGGGCCGTTTGGCGGCGATATAGGGCGGCAGGGGCATGACGCCGACATCGCGGATCGCATCGTCCAGCGCCGGTCCCGCCAGGTCGAAGGTCAGGGTGATCAGGCCGTCTTCACCCTTTGCCGTCACCGTCGCGTCCAGTCGCCCCAGGTCGCAGGCGGCGTCGCTTGCGTTTCCGAACCGGATCCGATCCCCCGACTTGATCCGCTTGCCGGGCTTCATGAAGGCGGACCAGACGTCGGGCGCGTCGCGGTGATGCAGCGTCGCCTCCACCTCGACCGTCAGGGTTTCGCCCTCGGCCCCGATCCGCTGACGCACGCCCGACAGACGGGCGGGAATGACCCGCGTATCGTTGAACACCAGGGCGTCGCCCGGCTGCAGGAAGTCCGGCAGATCGCGAATGACCCGGTCTTCCAGCGCGCCGCCTTTCACCACCAGCAGCCGTGCGGAATCGCGCGGATCGGCCGGGCGCAACGCAATACGGTCTTCGGGCAGGTCGAAATCGAAATCGGCGGTCTTCATCGCGCGCTCTATAGGGCGCTCCGACGCGCCGCGCCACGCCGCGACGCTCTGCCATCGCATCGTCGGCGCGCCGCTGTTTGATTTCCAACGGGTTTTCGCGCCCGAGCGGCGTCTAACCGACCACGCTCCGGCCGTGTGTTAGACTGGCCGGCGATCTTTGACAGCGTAAGTTCAGGCGGAAGGGACGACCAAATCCCGCCCGCGCCTCACCCGGATGATGGCGCCGGATTAGACGAATTAGACACTTTAGACGGTGAATTCCCGTCCGCGGCCAAAGGCTCCTCCGTCGCGAGATTAGACGAATTAGACTCTTTAGACGGTAAAATTCCCCGCCGCCGTCTGATCTCAGCTGAAGCCCGGCGCAAACGCCCCGGCCCAGGCGCCATAGCGGTTCAGCGACAGGTCGCGGGTCTCGATCTCGGGCGCCTTGCCGTCGACCATGTCGGCCAGAACCCGCGCCGAGCCGCACGCCATGGTCCAACCCAGGGTGCCGTGGCCGGTGTTCAGATAGAGCCCCGGAACCTTGGTCGCGCCGATCACCGGCGTGCCGTCCGGCGTCATCGGACGCAGGCCCGACCAATAGCTGGCGCCCGCCAGGTCGCCGCCGCCGGGGAACAGGCTGCCGACCGAATGGGCCAGGGTTTCGCGACGGACGGCGGGCAGGGTGTTGTTGTATCCCGACAGCTCGGCCATGCCGCCCACGCGGATACGGTCGCCCAGGCGCGTGATCGCCACCTTGTAGCTCTCGTCCATGACGGTGGAGACGGGCGCCCGGTCTTCGTTCACGATCTTGGCCGTGATCGAATAGCCCTTTACCGGATAGACCGGCAGATCCAGCCCAAGCGGCTTGGCCATCATCGGCGAATAGGAACCGAGCGCCAGGATCACCAGATCGGCCGTCATGGCGCCCTTGCTGGTCAGGGCGCCGGTCGCACGACCGTCCGTCATCGTGATCGACTGGATCTCGGTCCCGGTATGAAAGACCACGCCGCGCTCCGCCGCCAGCTTGGCCAGGGCGTTGGTGAACAGGAAGCAGTCGCCCGTCTCGTCGTGCGGCAGACGCAGACCCCCGACGAAATCGACGTCGGAGGCGGCCAGGCCCGGCTCGGCCGCGATACAGCCCGCGCGGTCCAGAACTTCGCACGGCACGCCGGCGGCCTTCAGCACATCGACGTCCTTGTGCACGTCGGCCAGCTGCTTTTCCGTGCGGAACAGCTGCAGCGTGCCCTGCTGGCGACCGTCATAGGCGATGCCGGTCTCGCGGCGCAGCAGGTCGATCTGGTCGCGGCTGTATTCGGCCAGACGCACCATCCGGCTCTTGTTCAGCGCATAGCGGTCGTGGGTGCAGTTGCGCAGCATGGCGATGGTCCAGCGCACCATGGCCATGTCCAGACGCGGCCGCACGATCAGCGGCGCGTGGCGCATCAGCAGCCACTTCATCGCCTTGACCGGGATCGACGGCGCAGCCCAGGGCGCGGAATAGCCCGGCGAAATCTGCGCGGCGTTGGCGAAGCTGGTCTCCAGCGCCGGACCGGCCTGCCGATCGACGACCGTGACCTCATGCCCGGCCTGGCTGAGAAACCAGGCGGTGGTGACGCCGATGACGCCCGACCCAAGCACCAGAACCCGCATGTGACGTTCCCAAGCCCAATGTTGTTATTCGTCGCAAGCTAGCGCCGCATGGATCGACGATCCTGCCTGTTTGCGCAAGGATCGGTCACTGATAGAAGCTTGACGCAATAATCTGCGGCTGAACGGCGGAAACTTGTGTCCTTGCTTGATCCCCTCGACCAACGCCTCCTTCAACGGCTCCGCGCCGATGGGCGCATCAGCAATGCGGACCTGGCCTCCGCCGTCGGTCTGTCGCCCTCCGCCTGCCTGCGGCGCGTGCGGCGGCTGGAAGAGCGCGGGGTGATCCGAGGCTATGCCGCCGTCTTGGCCAACGACAGCCACGACGGCGTCGTCGCCTATGTCGAGATCACGCTGGAGAAGCAGACCGACGACCACATGCGCCGGTTCGAGGCGGCCGTCCGCAACCACCCGGAAATCCGCGACTGCTATCTGATGGCGGGCGAGGCCGACTACATCGTCCGCGCCGTCGCGCCCGACATCGCCGCCTATGAGGTGATCCACAAGGACGTGCTGTCGCGCCTGCCGGGCGTGTCGCGCATCCACTCCAGCCTGGCGATCCGCAACGTCCTGGCGGCCCGCGCCTGAAACGGGCTGAAACGGGCTGAAACTTCCGGCCCGGTCGGGTGTTGTGGCGGCATGAAAGCCCTCGACCTCCTCCCGTCCGCCCTCATCGGCGCCGTCGCCAGCGCCCGTTCCATGACCCCGATGGCGGCCCTCGCCACCGCCGAACTGGCGCACAAGCCCTTGCCCGGCCGCGTCTTCCTGCTGAACCGGCCGCTGTTCAAGTTCGGCGCCCTGGCCATGGGTGTCGGCGAACTGCTGGGCGACAAGATGAAGACCGCGCCCGACCGCACCGTCTTCCTCGGCCTATTGGCGCGGGTCATGAGCGCGGGCATCGCCGGCGCTGCTCTCGCCCCGCGCGGCAAGGAGAAGCTGGGCGCAGGCCTGGCGGTCGGCACGGCCGTGCCGCTGGCCTATCTGACCCTCTCGGGCCGCAAGAAGGCCATGGCTCGCATCGGCCAGACCAAGAGCGGCCTGATCGAGGACGCCTTGATCGTCGGCGCCGGCGCCCTGGTCGTCGGTCTGACCGTCTCGCGGTTCAACCGCCGCTAGCCGCTCGACAGCCGGGTTCCTGCGGCGATAGGTGAGGGGCGTTTTCAAAGGACCCCCGCCCATGATCACCCGCATCCAGCCCGGCGCCCGCATGAGCGAGGCCGTCGTCCACAGCGACACCATCTATCTGTCGGGCCAGGTCGGCGAACCCGGCGACGACGTGGCGACGCAGACCCGAACGGCGCTGGCGGAGATCGAAGCCCTGCTGGCCGAGGCCGGCAGCGACAAGTCCCGGATCCTGATGGCCCAGATATGGCTGGCGGACATCGCCGACTTTGAGGCGATGAACGGCGTCTGGGACGCCTGGGTCGACATCGCCAACCCGCCGGCCCGCGCCACGGGCGAAAGTCGGCTCGCGTCGCCCCACTATAAGGTCGAGATCATCGTAATCGCCGCCAAAGCCTGATCGCGGTTGACCGGGCGGGATGCAGACTGCAAACCGCCGCCATGCTTCAGAACCTCGAAACCCTCGCCCGCGAGGCCAAGTCCTGGCCCTTCGAACAAGCCCGCAACCTGCTGGCCCACGTTCTGAAGAAACGGCTGGGCGAGACCGAACGAGCCGAAGCGCGCGCCCTGATCGACGCCGGCAAGGCGGATGAAGCCCTGGCGGCCTTTCCCGCCTTGCAGCGCCCGGTGATCCTGGAGACCGGCTATGGCCCATCGGGCCTGCCGCACATGGGCACCTTCGGCGAGGTCGCCCGCACCACCATGGTGCGCAACGCCTTCCGCGCCCTGACCGGCGACCACTGGCCCACGCGCCTGATCGCCTTCTCCGACGACATGGACGGCCTGCGCAAGGTGCCGGAAGGCGTGCCCAAGCCGGAGATGCTGCGCGAGGACCTGCATCTGTCCCTGACCAGAGTGCGCGATCCCTTCGGCACCCACGACAGCTTCGGCGCGCACAACAACGCCCGCCTGCGCGCCTTCCTCGACAGCTTCGGCTTCGACTATGAGTTCATGTCCTCGACCGAGACCTACAGGTCGGGCCGGTTCGACGCGACGCTGCTGACCCTGCTGGAGCGGTTCGACGCGGTCCAGGCCATCATGCTGCCGACCCTGGGCGAAGAGCGCCGCGCCACCTATTCGCCCTTCCTGCCCATCAGCCCGATCACCGGCCATGTGCTCCAGGTCCCGACCCTGGCGCGCAACGTCGAAAAGGGCACGATCACCTTCGAAGACCCCGCCGGCGAGCCGGGCAACCGCACCGAGGTGCCGGTCACGGGCGGCCATGTGAAGCTGCAATGGAAGCCCGACTGGGCCATGCGCTGGGTCGCGCTGGACATCGACTACGAGATGTCGGGCAAGGACCTGATCGAGAGCGTGCGCGAAAGCTCCAAGGTCTGCCGCGCCCTGGGCGGCGCCCCGCCCGAAGGCTTCAACTACGAGCTCTTCCTCGACATCGAGGGCAAGAAGATCTCCAAGTCCAAGGGTAACGGCCTGACGATGGACGAGTGGTTGCGCTACGGCACGCCCGAGAGCCTGTCATGGTATATGTTCCAGTCGCCGAAGTCGGCCAAGAGCCTGCACTTCAACGTCATTCCGCGCGCCATCGACGACTATCTGGCCTTCATCGAAAGCTACAAGACCCAGGAGCCGGCCAAGCGGATCGACAACGCCGTCTGGTCGATCCATGCGGGCGATCCGCCAACCCACACGTCGCCGGTGTCCTTCGCCCTGCTGCTGAACCTGGTCGGCGTGGCCAACGCCTCGACCAAGGACCAACTGTGGGCCTACTTCGCCAAATACCTGCCTGACGCCACGCCGCAGAACGAGCCCCTGCTGGACCGGCTGATGGACCACGCGCTGAACTACTACGAGGACTTCGTGAAGCCCTCGAAGTCCTATCGCCTGCCGGACGACAAGGAGAAGGCGGCGCTACTGGACCTGGCCGAACGACTGAAGGCGCTGCCGGTCGACACCACCGATGGCGAACTGATCCAGAACGAGGTCTATGCCGTCGGCAAGGCGCATGCGTTCGAGCCGCTGCGAGCCTGGTTCGGCGCGCTCTACGAGGTGCTGCTGGGCGCCAGCCAAGGGCCGCGCTTTGGTTCGTTCGCCGCTATCTACGGCCTGCCGCAGACGATCGCCCTGATCGAGGCGGGCGCGAACGGAGAACTGGCGCAACCTTGACCTTGCGTCATGGTTGTTGCGTGATGCCCTCCTAAAGGGACGTAGCCTGGGGAGGCGAGGTTGCGTTACGAGATCGACGAGGCGAACAGGGTCCTGATGCTCGACCTGGTCTCGGCCGGGTCAGCCGACCGCGTGCTGAAAGCGACGGTCGATCTGATCAAGCAAAGGCCTGAGCTCTGCAGCTGGGACTGGATCGTCGAATGCGAACCCATGACCGACGACGCCACGGTCCAGCATCTGGCGAAGCTGGCTGAGGCCTGGGGGCCGCCGCCGTCCGTCGAGGCGGTGACGGTTTTCGTGACAAACGACCGCATGCTCCATCTGTGGGCCCGCGTGCTGGATTTCCAGTTCGTGCGCCGCAGACACTTCATCGAACGCGACATCGATATCGCCAGACGATTTGTCGCCCGCCGCCAGTCCGCGCGCATAGCCAAGATGAACGGAAAATAACGGCGAAGCTCCGGGAGCCTTCAGGTTCGTCCGTGCATTCTCCCCTCATCGGCAAACGCGCTGACAGGAGAAGAGTTATGTCGAACAAGATTTTCAAGACCGGTCTGGCCACCGCTGCCGCCTTGGCCGCCATGGTGACCGCCGCCCCGATGTCCGCCCAGGCCCAGGCCAACGGCGTGACCAACTGTGACGCCCCTGGCGGTCGCCAACGTGCAGGCGCTCTGATCGGCGCCGTGGTCGGCGGTGTGGTGGGCTCGAACCTCGCTCGCAATGAGCGTACGGCCGGCACCATCGTCGGTGCGGGCGCTGGCGCCGCCGCCGGTTCCTATATCGGCTGCAACCAGCAGCGCGCCCGTGCTGCTTCGGCCTCCAGCGGCGCCCAATACCGTGCTTCGTCGAACCTGCGCATCCGCAGCGGCCCCGGCACCAACTATCGACAAGCCGGCACGCTGTCGGCCGGTCAGCCCTTCACGGCCATCGGTTCGCAAGGCGAGTGGGTGCAGATCGCGGGCGGCGGTTGGGTGAACGCCCACTACGTCACGGCCAACTGAATTCAGTTCGCTAAGCATCCAAAGCCCCGTCCGGTTCGCCGGGCGGGGTTTTTGCTGTGCGCTTTACTGGCTGACCCAGAGGATGCGGGCCATCCATTCGATCTCGCGCCGGGGCACGACCCTTGGCGGATAGTCGGGATTGATCGAGGCCAGGGTGACGGCGCGGCTGGTCAGGCTGGTGACCTCCTTGGCCACGGTTTCTCCGCTGGTCAGGCGGGCGACGACGCGGTCGCCCCGCCGCACCTGCGTCGCTTCCTGATCGACGATGACGCGGTCGCCTTCGCGATAGAGGGGCGACATCGAATCGCCGGTGATCTGAAGGCTGAACAAGGTGTCTTTGGCGCGCGGCAGGTCGGTCTGATCCCAGCCTTCGCCGACCGGCAGGCCAGCGTCGTCGAAGAACCCATCCTGACCCGCCTTGGCCAGACCCAGCAAAGGCACGCTGGCCGGCGCCTCCGGGGCGTCCTCTGCCAGCACCGCAAACTCCGACAGCGACAGGCCCGTCGCCTGAAGCACCAGCGTCATGCTCTCGGTCGATGGCCAGCGCGGACGCGGCGGATCGCCTGGCCCGAAGCGCTTTGACGGATTGAAACTGGTTGCGTCCAGACCGGCGCGGCGCGCCAAGCCGGACGGCGTTAGCCCTTCACGTCGCGCCAGGGCGTCGACGGCCTTCCAAAGCTTGGCGTGGGATAGCGGCATGGACTTCCAGCGACCGATTCGCCGCCAGCATACGATCGGATATTAGGAATTTCTACCTATCAACGCTGCCGCGCGGCGCTCTTGCCAAGCATAGAATGTGCCGATGATGATGCAGCCTATGATCAGATAACCGATCATGTTCACGACTGTATAAAGCGATCCGACCATCACGCGCTGTCCGGTCAGGCTCATGACATGGGACATCACTGCGATCAGTTGCAGGCCGCTGGCCCACACGGGCCACGACTGTCGATAACGCCAGCTGATGCCTACGAAGACGATCAAAAGGACGAGATCGATCAGGAACATGCCCAGAGGCACGCCGCGAAATCCGCTGTTCTCCTGCATCACAATAGTTGCAAACCATGCGAACAGATAGGCGCCCGCGCCGATCCGCTCGGCCGAGTTGCCCTTCAAAAAGGCGAACAACGCCATGCCGACCATGAATACGGCGCCGACGATGGCATAAGCGATGTTGAGCATGACAAATCGCCCCCGCGCAGAAATGCACGGGGGCGATAATGACCGAAGTCAGTTCAAACTGAAATCTCGGTAAGCCAAGCTTACCAAGAATTCACGCGACGCGATGCAGGTGCGTCGGCGTCAGGGCCGATTTCGGGTCCAGCCAATCGTCGGGCTTGGCGACCGGGCCGGCGGCGTAGGTGCCGAAGCCAAGGCGGCGGTGATCTTTTTGCAGTTCGGCGTGGCAAGCGACGATGGATTCACGCGCGGCCGAGAGGGCGGCGATCGTTTCCATGGCCTTAGCTTGCGACATCGTGCCGGAAACCGGCGACAGCGACAGAGCGGCGCGAGCGCCGATGAAGGATTGAACCAGCGTGGTCGCCTGGGTGATCGCGGCGTCGATCGCGAGTTCGGTAGCATGCAGATCGCCAGCAACGCTGGTGACGACTTCAGTGCGGTCCATGAAAGCCCCTCAAAGACAGGTTTACAAGAACCGTATGGTTATCACGTCTTAACCCTGTTTGGTAGAGCAATCTTTACCATATCAACAATCGCGCGTTGAAGCGCCGCCGTAAGCTCGGCGTTAAAACCCAATGAGAGCAAGAAGTCGGCGCGAATCAGCGCGCTAGGGCGCGGTGATCAGTCCTGGTTGTCCAGCAGGAAGTGGGCGGTAAGGGACGCAATAGGCTGTTGACGTTCTTCCTGCCAGGCCTCCGCGTGCACATGGGCGACGCGACGACCCGCCCGGCTAATGCGAGCACGCGCGAAGACGTTGATCGGTCTGCCGGTGCGCAGATAGGCGACCGTGACATTGATCGGGCGGGGCAGTCGCGGACCCGGAAAGCTTAGCGCAACCTGAGCCATCGCCGTCATTTCCAGAAGGGCGGCCGTCGATCCGCCGTGCAGGGCGGGCAGCATCGGATTGCCGATCAGCTTGTCGTCGAAGGGCATGATGACGGTAACTTCGTCGCCGCTGACCAAGGTCTGAAGGCCAAGAAAGCGAGCGTAGGGCATGCGGTTCAGGATGTCGGTCATGCCGCCGCTCCTTTTGCATGGGGCGCCCGCTCGCGGGTCTGGTTGAGGATATAAGCGGCTTGCGCCGCGGCGACCGGATCGGCGGGATCGTCCTCGAAAGCCCAGGCGCGCACGAAGGCGATGCTGGGCGTCAGACGGTAGCACAGGCCCTGGGCCAGCAGGTCCTGACGCGGCCTTGCGGCGCGCATGTAGTCGACGCGCAAATCCAGTGTGGCGATGGGCTGGAAGGCGTCCATCGCAGTCCACACAGCCAGGCCGCCAATATGATCCAGCAAGGTCGTCACCAGCCCGCCCGCGAAGACGCCGCTGTCGGGATCGCCGACCAGATCCTCACGCCACGGCACGCGAATACGGGGCTGGCCATCGTGCAGGCCGTCGAAGGTGAAGCCCAAGGCGCCGGTGTGGGCGGCGCCGGCGGCCAGTTGCGGCAGGATGGTGGTCAGAAAACTCTCGTGCATCGTGCGGACTGAACCTGTTGCGCCGATTTTCAGGGGCATCCTCTATGGGGCGGCGACCCGACGGCGTCGAGAGCGTTACCGCAAGATGATCCGCCCCGAAGACCTGCTGCATCCCACGCCCGCCGGCCTCTACTGTCCGCCGGGAGATTTCTACATCGACCCGGTTCGGCCAGTGGATCGCGCCGTCATCACGCACGGCCATGCCGACCACGCGCGCGCTGGTCACGGGGCGGTGCTCGCGACGCGCCAAACCCTGGCGATCATGGCTGAGCGTTATGGCGCGGATTTCACGCTGCAACCCCAATCGGTGGAATACGGCGAGGCGACCGCGATCAATGGGGTCGATCTCAGATTGGCGCCCGCCGGCCATGTGCTGGGTTCTGCCCAGGTCGAGGTGCGCTGGAAGGGGCTGATCATGGTCGTGTCCGGCGACTATAAGCGCCGCCGCGATCCGACCTGTGCGCCGTTCGAGCCTGTGCCCTGCCACGTCTTCATCTCGGAGGCGACGTTCGGCCTGCCGGTCTTCAGCCATCCGCCGGCGGAGGAGGAAGTCGGGCGGCTGGTGCGGTCGCTGGGGCAGTTTCCCGAGCGGGCGCATTTGGTTGGCGCCTATGCGCTGGGCAAGGCGCAGCGGATCATCCGTCTGCTGCGCGAGGCTGGATGGGACCGCACCATCTATGTCCACGGGGCGCTGGAGCGGCTGAACGCCTTGTACGAGAGGGAAGGGGTCGATCTGGGCCCGCTGGCCCCGACCCGTGATCTGCCGAAGAATGCGCTGGGCGGCGAGGTCGCTATCGCACCGCCATCCGCCATCCAGGATCGATGGGCGCGTCGGTTCGCCGATCCGGTCACGGCCTTCGCTTCAGGGTGGATGGGGGTGAAGGCGCGGGCGCGCCAGCGCGGCGTCGAACTGCCTTTGGTCGTGTCGGATCATGCTGACTGGAACGAACTGACCGCGACCTTCACCGAGATCCGGCCAGAGGAAATCTGGATCACCCACGGCCGCGAGGAGGGTTTGCTGCGCTGGGCCGAGATCAACGGGCAAAAGGCGAGGGCGCTGCGACTGGTCGGCTATGACGAAGAGGACGAAGAGGCGCTGGACGTTCGTCCGGACTGAGGATCAGGCGACGGCGCGACCGGATTGATCCTGCTCTTGTGCGCTTTCGTGAGCGGCGGAGATGGCGGCGTTCATCGCCATACGCAGGCGTTCGGGCTTGATGGGCTTTTCGACGACGGCGGCCATGCCGATCGAGAGATAGTGTTTGGCGTCTTCGGGGTCCGCATTCGCGGTCAGGGCCACGATCGGCACGCGGCCGACGGCGCCGGGCAGGGCGCGAATGGCCTGCGTCGCCTGAACGCCGTCCATCCGGGGCATCTTGATGTCCATCAGGACCAGGTCGTAGCGGCTTTCCTGAACGGCCTGAAGCGCCTCCAGGCCGTCCTCGGCCAGTTCGGAGCTGCAGCCGAACATCTCGCACAGCGCCTGGGCGACGACGCGGTTGGTGGCGTTGTCGTCGACGATCAGGATGTGCGGCGCGGATTTCAGGTCGAGGCCCGACAGGTCCGACACGTTCGATTGCGCTTCCGCCTCGACCACGGCCCGGGGCGCCGTCAGATCGAAGGCGAAGGTCGCGCCGCGTCCCTTGTTGTTTTCGGCCCAAATCCGGCCGCCCATCCGGTCGATGACCTGACGACAGATCGACAGGCCCAGGCCGGCGCCGTCGGGGCCGGAACCGTGGACGAAGGGTTCGAAGATGGAATCGACGCGTTCCGGCTCGACGCCCGGGCCGTCGTCGCGAATGCGGGCTTCCATACGAATGCGGTCGCCCTCGACCCAAGCCTTGAGGCCCGCCTCGACCACGCCGTTGCGTGCGAACTTCAGCGCATTGCCGATCAGGTTGTTGAACACCTGCTTCAGGCGCATGCCGTCGATGACGGCCGCCAGTTCGGTGTCGCCTTCATAGCCGACGAGCAGGGTCACGCCGTCCTGCGAGGCGCGCGGCTCCCACATCGACTGGATGTCGTCCATAACGGCGCGCAGAGCGGTCGGCTCGGTCTTCAGCTCCAGTTCGCCGGCCTCGGCCTTGGACAGGTCGACGGCGTCCTGGAGGATGCGCAGCAGGGTCTCGGACGAGTCCACGATGGTCTGGACGTGCGCCTGAGCCGCCGTATTCAACGGCTGGCGACGAAGCAGTTCGGCGACGGCCAGCACGCCGTTCATCGGCGTGCGCAGTTCGTGGCTCATAATGGCAAGGAACTGGCTCTTGGCGCGGGCCGCGGCGATGGCCTGGGCGCGGGTGTCGCTGAGGATCGCGGCCTGTTCGGCCAGTTCGGCGTTCTGCTCGCGCTGACGCGTGTTGACGGCCTGCAACAGCGTGGCGGCGGTGCCCACACCCCAATAGGCGCCGTTCTTCGTGACGATGAATCCGCGCAGCAGGGCGGCCGGACCGCCCTTCAGCATGATGTCGCAAAATGCGTCGATGCGGACGCCGGCCTCGACCACGGCCGGCTCGGGGTCCATGGCGAAGGTGATGGGGCGCAGATCGTAAAGGGCGTGGCCGAAGCGGGCGGCGATTTTCTGAAGGAAGGCGGTGCGTTCGACTAGGCCGACGGGGCGATCGCCATCGACCACGGGAATGACCAGCGTATCTGGTTCGCATTCAAAACGCGCCAGAACCTCGCAGCCGAGAGTCGTCGGCGCAACCGGCTTTGGACGCTCGGAAAGGGTCTCGATGGTCGGCATACTGCCTGGAACTCCTACTCATTTTGAGTAAAAGCCCAAATCGCTTGCGGATTAGTTAAGCGGCGTCATCCAAGACGCAAATCCGCCTTCTTTGCTCACGGGCGGGGTCTGGTGTATGAGGCCCGCCCGACCCATCTGGGTCTCCATCTCTTTGTGCATGCGCGCGGCCGACCGGCCGACCGCAGATTCGTCATGAGCGTCATCCTGGAAAAGACCCCTACATCGGCCCTGGTTCTGTTCTCCGGCGGGCAGGACAGCGCGACCTGCCTGGCCTGGGCGCTGGAGCGGTTCGAGCGGGTGGAGACGGTCGGGTTCGACTATGGCCAGCGCCATCTGGTGGAGATGGAGGCGCGTCAGGCGGTGCGCGACGGAATGAAGGCGGCCCTGCCGCAGTGGACCGATCGCCTTGGCGATGACCATGTGGTGGACCTGACCGGATACGGCCGGATCGCCGAGAGCGCCCTGACCGCCGACCGCAAGATTGAAATGGACGCGCGCGGCCTGCCGACCACATTCGTGCCGGGCCGCAATCTGATCTTTCTGGTCGCAGCCGCGGCGCTGGCGGATCGGCGAGGACTGGAAGTTCTGGTCGGCGGCATGTGCGAGACGGATTATTCTGGGTATCCGGATTGCCGCCACGAGACGATGGAGGCGATGGCGCGGGCGCTGTCGCTGGGGCTGGACAAGCCGGTCGTCATCGACACGCCCCTGATGTGTTTGACCAAGGCCCAGACTTGGGAACTTGCGGACAGGATCGGCGGCGACACGCTGATCGAACTGATCATCGAGGATAGCCACACCTGCTATCAGGGCGACCGGACGCATCGACACGCCTGGGGCTATGGCTGCGGGTCTTGCCCGGCCTGCGAACTGCGCGCGGCCGGTTATGACGAATGGGCGTCGGAGCGATGACCTATTCGGCCAAGGAAGTGTTCCTGACGGTTCAGGGCGAGGGCGGACAGGCGGGGCGGCCGGCGGTCTTCCTGCGGTTCGCCGGCTGCAATCTGTGGAGCGGGCGCGAGCAGGATCGGGCCAGCGCCGTCTGTACCTTCTGCGACACCGACTTCGTGGGCGTCGACGGCGACGGGGGCGGCAAGTTCGCCACGCCGGACCTGCTGGCCGATCACGTCGCGGCGATGTGGCGCGGGCGTGAAGGCGATCCGAAACTGGTGGTCTGCACCGGCGGAGAGCCCTTGCTGCAGCTGGATGGCCCGCTGATCGACGCGCTGCATGCGCGCGGGTTCGAGATCGCGATCGAGTCGAACGGTACGATCGCAGCGCCGGACGGCGTCGACTGGATCTGCATCAGTCCAAAGGCTGATGCGGATGTGGTGCAGGCACGCGGGGCCGAGCTGAAACTGGTCTTTCCCCAGCCCAAGGCCATGCCGGATCGGTTCGAGCATCTGGATTTCGAACGGTTCTGGCTTCAGCCGATGGACGGGCCGGATCAGGTCGAGAATACCGCCGCCGCCATCGAATACTGCCTGACCCACCCACAGTGGCGCTTAAGCGTCCAGACCCACAAATACATCGGCGTCCGCTAATGCCTGTCTTCGAGATCACCAAACAGGCGACCTTCGACGCCGCTCACCACTTCCCGAACGAGCCCGAGGGCAGCATCTATCGCCGCGTTCACGGCCATTCCTTCACGGTCGAAGCGACGGTGCGGTCCGAGGTCCTGGACGTCGAACACGGCTGGGTCGCGGACCTGGGCGCGCTGGACCGCGCGCTGAAGGCGGCGGCCGAGACGCTGGATCACGGCATGCTGAACGAGCACGAGGGACTGGAGCTGCCCAGTCTGGAAAACCTGTGCCTGTGGTTCGCCAAGACGCTGAAACCCGAATGGCCGGGCCTTTGCCGAATTCAGGTGGCGCGGCCGACGATCAACGAGCGGTGCGTTCTAAGTCTGTGATCTAGCAGCGTTTGCCCTGACGCTGGCGCTGTTCGCAGCGGCGTTGTTCGCGTTCATAGTCGCGCTGTTCACGCTCGCGACGCAGTTTGGTTTCCTCGTCCGAGGTGGTGACGGCGTCAAAGCCGGCGCCGACGACCGCGCCGGTGGCTTTCGCCGTGCCGCCGACGACCGCAGCGGTCCCGCCGACGACGGCGCCGACAAGGCAGCCCTGCAGCATCAGACAACCGCCCAGCACGACGACGACTTGGGATACGGAAACGAGGCGATTTCGACGACGCATGGCGACACTCCAGAGATTTGGAATAGTCGTCGATAATGATGAATGAGGGCTGACTTCAGGCGGGACGTTGCGGCAGCAGCTTGCGGCGTTGGCGCGACAGGGCCAGCGGCGGTCCATCAGCGCCCCAGGCGATCGCCTCGTCCACCGTCCAGCCCAGGCCGAGGTCCAGCATCCTGAACTCGAAGAAGGCCCAGCCGTCCGGCGCGCTCTGCGGCGTAGGATCGGTCAGGATGTCGATGCGTAGATCGACGGTGGTCATGGCGGCCGGGGTCTTGGACGCGGTCCAGGCGGGCGGATACAGAGCATCCAGCAGGTAGCACAGGCCCACCTCGTCCAAGGGCCGGGCGTCGGCCATCCGCATCCAGGTGCGCTCGATCACCGGCTTGCCCTCATTGCCGCCCAGGATGTTGGGGCCACCGTCGAAGCGATACTCGACATGCTGGGCGAAGTGCGGCGACATCGGCCCGCGTATGGTGGCCTTCGGGTTCAGCCTGTCCAGCGGCGGCGGCGACGCCTGCAACGGCGTCAGCGGTGCCTGCGCGGCGTCCAGCCCATAGGTGCCGGTGGCGTGGTGGGTCATTCGCCCGTCCTGCTCGGCCTCGACCGCGGCATACAGAACATTGCGGCCGCCCCGCAGCAGGCGAGGGCGAAAGGCGACCTGTTCGCCGAACCTTGCCGCTGACAGATATTGGACCGACAGGGTTCGAAGGGGCGCGGTCAGCGCCAGTCCCTGTCGCATCGATTGGGCGCACAGGGCCGCCAGCAGCCCGCCGAACGGAAAGCCCTTCTCCGGCGCCATGCTCGATGGGCCATTCGAGAAATGACCCGGCACGCGTGCGGACAAACCGCCGTCATCGAGAACCTGGAAGGCAAGGGCGGCGTCGAGGGAAATGGGCGGCGTCATTGCGCAATCCTGCGTCAGGCGAAGAAGCGGCGGAAGACCTGATGAAGATCTCCCGCCAAAGTCCAAGGAACAACGCGGCGAACCGGGAGGCGCGCACGTCCGTTGCTAAACAAGACTGACCTGGAGCGTTCTGATTTGCAACCCTTGCCAAATGCCTGACGCGGCGTCACTTTCGCACCTATGGGACGCACCGCCGACTACAGCCGCCAAAGCTGCTCCATCGCCGCCACTCTTGAGGTAATCGGCGATCCCTGGACCCTGCTGGTCATTCGCGACGCCTTCAACGGGGTCAGCCGGTTCGAACAGTGGCAGGACAATCTGGGCGTGGCGCGCAACGTCCTGGCCGCACGGCTCAAAAGCCTGGTCCAGCACGGCGTGCTGGAGCCGCGCCTGTATTCCGAACGCCCGCCGCGCAACGAATATGTCCTGACCGCCAAGGGCAAGGATCTGTACGGCGTTCTGGTCACCCTGCACGGCTGGGGGAACAAGCACGTCTATGGCGACGCCGACAGCGGCATCGACATGGTCCACAAGACCTGCGGCCATTCTCTGACCCCGCGCATCGCGTGTGGCTGCTGCGGCGAAATCGTCAAACCCAGAGATATCGCCCTGACCCGCGCGGAGAACCGGCCGACAGTCGGCGATTTGATGCCCAAGGAAGCGGCCTAGGCCCATTCCTACTGACGCTTTCTGGCAGCAGGGCTGCTAGGATCGCAATGTGTCACGCTCCGAACGCCTCCTCGATCTGTTGAATGTGCTGCGGCGGCATCGTCGGCCGTGAGCGGGCAGGTGTTGGCCGAGGAGATGGGCGTCAGTCTGCGGACGCTCTACCGCGACGTCGCCAGCCTGCAGGCGCAAGGGGCGACGATCGAAGGGGAGGCGGGGGTCGGCTATGTGTTGAAGCCGGGCTTCATGCTGCCGCCGCTGATGTTTACACCGGAAGAGATCGAGGCCCTGGTGCTGGGGTCGCGTTGGGTGGCGGACCGCCCCGATCCGCGCATGCGCGATGCGGCGCTGGCGGCGCTGGGACGGATTTCCGCGGTGTTGCCGCCCGATCTGCGCGACGAGATGGACACGTCGGCCCTGCTGGTCGTGCCAGGCGAGCCATTCCCGGCGGATCGGGTCGATCCGGCCTTGCTCAGGAAAGCGATCCGCACCGAGCGGCGGCTGAAGCTGTGTTACCGCGACGAGGCGGGGTCGGCGTCGGAGCGTGTCGTCTGGCCGTTCGCTCTGGCTTTCTTCGATCGGGTGCGATTGCTGATCGCCTGGTGCGAACTGCGCGGTGATTTCCGCAGTTTCCGCACCGATCGCATCGTCGAGGCGGAGGTAATGGAGGCGCGTTATCCAACGCGTCGACAGGCGCTGATGAAGACCTGGCGCGAGGCGCATGAAAGATCGCGGTCGGGCGACGGCTGCTGACGGAAACTGGCAGCAGCGAAGGCTAGGGTTCGAAGTGTTGGAAACACAAGGGGCCGGGCTGATGAGCGAGATCGAGGACATTCTTCTGGCCGTTGAGGATCCGGAAGTCAGCGCGCGCTTCTATGCCAGTCTGCTGGGTTGTCGGCCGGTGATGGCGGGACCGGACCGGGCCTTGTTCAAGCTGACGTCGGGCCGGGCGCTAGGGTTGCTGCGGCGTGCCGGCGATCGGCGCGAGGTTTGCGAGGTCGACTTCCCGCTGGAGGGCGCCGAGGCGGTGGATCAGGCGCATATCGACTGGTGGGATCGTGGCGCGCGCATTCTGACGCCGCCGATGGACGCCGCGCCGGTCCGCAGCTTCGTAGCGGGCGATACGGACGGCCATCGGCTGAGGGTCTATGCCCTAGCGGCCTAGGCGCGATCAGACCTCGGCTTCGAGCCGGTATCCGACGCCGCGGACATTGGTCACCAGACCGGCCGCGTCGGCGGCGTCCAGCTTGCGGCGCAGATGGCTGACGTGGCTGTCGATGGTGCGTTCCAGAACCGCCTGATTGGGGAAGCAGGCCTGCATGATCTCGCTGCGGCTGAAGACGCGCAGGGGCGTGCGGGCCATGTGGGCCAAAATGCGGAATTCCGTCAGGGTCAGGTCCAGACGGCGCTTGCCCGACGGCGTCAGGATCGCCGCCAGATAATTTTCCAACTGCACCTCCAGCGGACCGACGCGAAGGGTCTTGGCGGCCCGGCCGCCGCCGCCGCTGCGTCGCAGGATGGTCTGGATCGAGGCCGTGACCTCGGCCGGCTTGAACGGCTTGGCGATATAGTCGTCCGCCCCGATCCGCAGCGCCTGCAGCTTGTCGGCGGCCTCGTCCCGGTCGCCGACCATGATGACCGGCGTCTCACCGCGTCGACGCAGTTCGCCCAGCACGTCCCAGCCGTCGCGCACGGGCAGGCGGACGCTGAGCAGGGCGAGATCGGGTTTCAAAGACGCGTGCATATCGGCCGCCTGCTGGCCGTCCTCGGCGACGACGGTGCGAAAGCCGTCCCGGCGCAGGGCCGCGTCCAGGATTTCGACGCCCTCGGCGGCGTCATCGGCGATCAGGATCAGGCTGCTCATGGCGTCTCCGAAAGCCGCCATCGCGCCAGATCGTCGCGTCGTCCAGCAAAACCGGACGGCTGCGGTGAAGTTTCATATCGCCGTCGCAAAGCCTTCACGCAGACGAAGAAAAACCCCCTCCCGCCAAGGCGGAAGGGGGCCAGTCGGTCATTCAGGAGGAACGCTTAGTAGGAGGCGCGCAACTCGATGCCGAAGGTGCGCGGATTGTTGAAGTTGCCGTAGTCGCCCAGGGTGTTCCGGTTCGACGGATCGCGGCGATAGACGTAGGTCTCGTCCAGCAGGTTGCGCGACCACAGGGCCACCTCCAGCAGCGGACCGCCGTCGCGGGTCGTGATGTCGGCGATGGCGACGCGGGCGTTCACGACGAAGGACGAGTCGGCCTTGATCGCGAACTGCTCGAAGCTGTGGGCCGCATCGGCGTAGTTGGCGTCGATGTGCGCCTTCAGGGTCGCGCCCATGAAGGGCGAGTTCCAGTCGGCCGCGACGCTGCCGGCGTTCTCAGGCGTATAGGCGATGAAGACCTGCTGCACCTGGCCGTTGAATGGGTTGACCGTGTCCGGCACCTTGGCGTCCGTATAGGCGTAAGAAGCCGACAGAGTCAGGTTGTCGGTCGCCCGGAACTGACCCTCCAGCTCCACGCCGCGGATTTTGGTGGTGCCCGGGGCGTTGATCGTTTCCAGCGTGTTGCGGGTCGAGGCGCCCTGGACGGTGACCAGGCTGAAGTCGATCTGGCTGTCGGTGCGGTCCATGGCGTAGACGGCCGCGTTGAAGCGGACGCGACGGTCGAACAGGTCGCTCTTCAGGCCGATTTCGTAGGCCTTGACCTCTTCGGGATCGAACGAGCGGTAGGTCAGCGAGCGCGAGGAGGCGCCGCCGGCGCGGTAGCCGGTCGAATACTTGCCGTAGACGTTGATGTTGTTGCTGACGTCATAGGCCAGGGTGACCAGCGGGTCGAAGCGATCGACCTTGGAGCTGAAGGTCAGGTTGGTGGGGGCGTTGTTGACGACCTCCAGCTTGCCGTCCTTGTCGTCCCAGGTGTAGCGGCCGCCGACCGTCAGGTGCAGGGCGTCCATGCTAGCCGGGGTCCAGGTGGCTTGTCCGTAGATGGCCTTGGATTCCGAGTGTGCGGTGGACTTGCGGTCCAGCGAGCGGAAGCCGCGGATCGTCGGGGTGGGGTCCAGAATGGTGTAGCCCGTGCCGTCGGCGTTCCACTGGTTCGTCGAGGGCGTGGCGGCGTCGTCGGACACCGTTTCCTTGAAGTAGAAGACGCCGCCGACATAGTCGATGCTGTCGCCCAGCGAACCGACGGCCTGCAGTTCCTGGCTGAACTGATGCTGCCAGAAGCCGGCCAGCGAATAGCGGCTGAAGCGGCCGTTCGGACCGACGACCGGCGGACGGTGGGCGCCGGCGATGTTGTCGTACTGTTCGACGTCCAGATCGCGATAGGCCGTGATCGAACGGATTTCCAACGAGTCGGTAGGGCGATACGACAGGTGCAAGTCCATGCCGCGCGTATCGTCGACGCTGAACTGCTGAGGCACGCCGATGTCGGCCTGCGTCATGCGGTTGGAGCCCTCGACCTGGACCAGGGGCGACAAAGCGCGGATGCTGCCCGAGGGAACCGTAGCCGAGGTGAACGGCACGACGGTCAGGCCGTTCGGGTTGAAGTTCAGCAGCTGGCTGTAAAACGGGGTGTTCTTGTCCTTGCTGATGTCCGCCGCCAGGGTGGCGGTGAAGTTTTCGGCGGGCGTCCAGCGCGTCTGGAAGCGAAGGCCGCGACGGTCATATTCGCCAAAGCCGGTCTGGCCCGGCAGGATGTTCTCGGTCACCGGGCCCTGGACGGAAATGATGCCGTCGACCTTGAAGGCGAAGTCGCCGAGGGCGGGGAAATCGACGTGCAGTTCGGAGTTGTAGGACTCCAGATTGCCGACGCCGGCGATGGCGCGCATGCCGAACACGCCCGTGGGCTTCTTGGTCACCAGCGACAGGGCGCCGCCTTCGGTGTTGCGGCCGAACAGGGTGCCTTGCGGACCCTTCAGGACTTCGACGCGCTCGATGTCGAGCAGGGCGGCGGCGAGGCCGTGCTGGCGGGCCAGATAGACGCCGTCGACATAGACGCCGACGCCCTGCTCGCGGGCTGGCTGGTTGGCGTCGTTCGGCACGATGCCGCGGATGCCGATGGTCAGGGCGGACTGACGGGCCTCGAAGGTGGCGATGCGCAGGCTGGGGACGCTGCCGTCGGCCAGGTCCATCAAGCTCTGCACGTGGCGATCAGCCAGGGCCTCGGCGTTGACGACCGAGATCGAAATCGGCGTGTCTTGCAGGTTGGTTTCGCGCTTGGTCGCGGTCACGACGATGTCGTCGAGGCCGGCCGGCTCGGCGCTAGCGGCCGTCGGCGCGGTCTGGACCGGCGCGGTTTGGGCGAAGGCGGAAACGGGCGCGGCGAGAAGGGCGGTCCCCAGCAGCAGCTGAAGGCGCAGTTTGGTCTGACGATGCATTTTTATCCCCTGCTTAGTCGGGGCGGGGATTACGCCGTCATTGCGATGCGCAGTTTACAGCCGTGCAACAGCCCGGTGCATCTTTGATGTCCGAGGACGCGTCAAATCTCCGATGCGGGTCCACGACAATTCCACATCGTCTCCACAATCGAACAGACGGAGCACGTCGGGCAACGCGCTCCGTCCTCGTGAAAGCTATTTCCTCACGTATTTGTCGAGGAAGGTCAGATAGGCGTCTTGGGCTGTGATGCGATTGTCGCGGCGGGTGAAGCCGTGCCCTTCGTTTGGGAAGACGACATAGTCAACCGGCACGCCATTGGCGCGGACGGCGGCGACCAGTTCGTCGCTTTCGACCTTCAGCACGCGCGGGTCGTTCTCACCCTGCACGACCAAGAGGGGCTTGTTGATCCCTTCGGTGTGGAACAGGGGCGAGATGCGGCGGTGGCGCTCGGCGTCGGTGGCTGGATCACCCATCTCGTCATAAAGGGCGATGCGCTGGGCGCCCCACCATGGCGGAATGGACTCAAGCGTCCGAACCCAGTTGGTTACGCCGAAAATGTCCACCCCCGCCGCAAAGGCGTCAGGATGGAAGGCGAGGGCGGCGGCGGTGATGTATCCGCCATAGGATCCGCCCATCACTGCGACCTGATCGTCGGCGACCCAGTCCTGCTGTCTCAGCCAGTCGCCGCCGGCGACGATGTCGCGCAGATCCGCCTCGCCGTGCTTCTTGTCGTCCAGATGGAAGAAGGTCTTGCCGTAGCCGGAGGAGCCCCGGTTGTTGGCGCCCAACACAGCATAGCCATGGTTCACCAGGTGCTGGACCATGGCCGAATAGCCGCGTCGGGTCTGGCCGCCGGGACCGCCGTGGACCAGCACGATGGCCGGGGCGGGATTTGCGGCGGACGCGCCCTTGGGCTTGTAAAGCACAGCGGGGATCATGACGCCGCCCTCGCCAGGGTATCGCACGATGGTGGCCTCGACGAGCGCGTTTTCGTCGATTGCGGGGTTCAGGGTGTGGGTCAGGCGTCTGGCCTGACCCGTCGTCAGGTCGGCGACGAAGACGTCGGCCGGCGAGGTGTCGGACGAGACGGTGAAGGCGATGGTCTTCTCGTCCTCGCTGAACCGGACATTGCCGATATCGCCGTCAGGCAGGCCGGTCATGGCGACAGGCTGACTGGTCGTCGCGTCCAGCAGGGTCAGTTCGGTCTTGGCGTCGGCGTTCAGGCCGGAGACGCGGTATCGGCCGCTCGGCGAATAGAAGACGAAGCTGACATCCCAATCCGCCTGGATAAGCGGCGTGTTCGCGCCGCTCGCCAGATCGTGGCGAATGGCCTGCTGAAACTCGCCGTTCTGGTCCGTGCCGATCAGCACGGCTTTCGAGTCTGGCGTGAAGTCGAAGGCGGTATAGGCGACATTGCCTTCGTGCGGGGTCAGCAGCTTGGGCTCGCCCGGTGCAGTCAGATCGACCAGATAAAGGTCGTTGTTGGCGCTGGTCAGCGCCTTGTCCAGCACCAGCCACCGGCCATCCGGCGACAGGGCGGCAGGTGAGAAACCGCCGGTGTTCTCGAACACCGTCCGATGCGCATAGGTGGTCGCATCATAGGCGATGACATCGAAGGCCGAGGCGTCGCGTGCGTTCGAAGTGACGAAGAACGTCTTGCCGTCCTGGCTCCAGCTCAGGAAGTCGGCCTTGACCTTGTCGCCAGGCGTCAGGTCGGTGATCGCGCCGTCCGGCGTCCGCACGAACAGATGGCTCAGCTCGTCGCCGCCACCGTCCTGGGTGAAAAGGATGCGTGCGTCGGAGGGGAAATAGCTGACGGGATTGACCGCGCTCGTGGTCGAATTGGTCAGCGGGATCGGATCGCCGCCGGCGACGGGCAGGGCGTAGGCATTGAAGACCCCCGTCTTGTCCGACCGGATCAGCACGGACTTGCCGTCCGGCGAGAACGCCTTGGCCCCGCCATAGCCCAGACCATATGAGACGGTGTCGAAAAACTGGGCCGCCGTATAGGTCGGCGTCGCCGGGCTTGTCGCCGCGGGCGCGGCGGCCTGCGCCATTGCTGCGGCGGGAAGGGCGGCCATTAGGGCCAGTACGGATACCAGGCAGGCGGTGGTGCGCATCGGAGCCTCTCGTCGGTGGGATGACCGTAGGAGGCGACAGAACACCACGTCGGATGCAAACTGTCTTCGATTTAATGGATCGTCGTTAGACGACGACCGCTGTCGTGTCGCGGATGAAGCCGCCGCCCAGGACGCGTTCGGTGTCCACGGGATGATACAGGGCGCAAGCCTGGCCGGGGGCCACGCCTTCCTCGCCTTCGTCGAAGACGATGCGGATGTCGCCGTCGATCATCGCGAGGCGCGCTGGCGAGGGCTGGCGCGTCGAGCGGACGCGGGCCAGGACGGGGATGTTGGTCTCGGCCGCCTCGACGATGGTGGCCTCGTCGCCCAGCCAGTTGGTTTCTTCCAAAGTCAGAGAGGCGGTCAGCAGGGCTTCACGCGGGCCGACGATGACGCGACGGGTTTCGGGCTCCAGCCGGGTCACGAACAGCGGTTCGCCCACGGCGACGTTGAGGCCGCGGCGTTGGCCGATCGTATAGTCCGTGATGCCCGCGTGCCGGCCCAGCACCCGACCGTCCATATGCACGATCTCGCCGGCCTCACGCCCTTGCGGACGCAGGCGGTCGATCAGGGTGCGATAGTCGCCGGAAGGTACGAAACAGATATCCTGGCTGTCCGGCTTGGCGGCGATCTTCAGGCCCAGTTCGGCGGCGACGCCGCGCACCTGGGGCTTTTCCAGATCGGCCAGGGGGAAGCGCAGATAGTCCAGCTGGTCTTGGGTCGTGGCGAACAGGAAGTAAGACTGGTCTCGCGAATGGTCGATCGCCTTGCGCATCTGCGAGCGGTTTCCGGCGACGGCGCGGCGGACGTAGTGACCCGTGGCCATCGCCTCGGCGCCCAGGTCGCGCGCCACGTCCAGCAGGTCGCGGAACTTAACGGTCTGATTACAGCGGATGCAGGGGACCGGCGTCTGGCCCTTCAGATAGCTGTCGGCGAACTGGTCGATGACCGCATCCTTGAACCGGCTCTCATAGTCCAAGACGTAGTGCGGAATGCCGATCATGTCGGCGGCCAGACGGGCGTCGTGAATGTCCTGGCCCGCGCAGCAGGCGCCCTTCTTCTTTAACGCCGCGCCGTGGTCGTACAGCTGAAGCGTCACGCCGACGACGTCATAGCCGGCCTTGTGCAGCAGGGCCGCGACGACGGTGGAATCCACACCGCCGGACATGGCGGCCACCACGCGCGCGCCGACCGGCAAGCCGACCGCCGCCCGCGCGCTCTCGATCGCCGCATCCATGTCGGTGCGGGCGATGTCGGGAACGGGGCAGAAATCTTCGACCAAGGTCATCGCGGCCATTTAGTGCGGAACCGGTGCGATTTCGAGGCCCGCAAAAGAAAAGGGCCGCACCCGTCGCCGGATGCGGCCCTTAACGTCTTCGGGGAAACCCTCAGGAGCGGTAGCTCTGGATCCGCGTCGTGCGCAGACCCTGCATGCCCCATTTGTCGATGGCCTTCTGCCAGGCCAGGAACTCTTCGGCCGTCAGGCGATATTTCGCCAGGGCGTCGTCGAGGCTGAGCAGGCCGCCGCGAACGGCGGCGACGACCTCGGCCTTGCGCCGGATCACCCACCGGTCCGTGTTGGACGGCGGCAAGTCGTTGAGGGTCAGGGGCGTGCCAGTCGGTCCGACCACGTATTGTTCGCCTTTGCTATTAAGGCGTCGCTCTTGCAACATGGGCTTATGCCTCTTTCACCAACACCGTAGTGTCATGAAGGTAGGCGTCCCCGACTAAGGTCCGTTTAAGGGTCGTGGTGAAGGAACGGATAACTTCCGCCCCTCCCTGAACGACTCTGTAAACCTTGCTTGCGCGACGATTCATCGAGACTAACGCTTACTTACTCGCCGATCAGCGTTTGATGTTGATCAGCTCGGCCAGCATTTCATCGGCCGTGGTGATGATTTTGGACGAGGCGGAATAGGCGCGCTGGGTGGTGATCAGGCCGGTGAACTCGGCCGACAGATCGACGGTTGAGGACTCCAGCTGCTTGGCCGCGATCTCGCCCGCGCCGCCCGTTCCCGCCGCCTTCAGGTTAAAGGTGCCCGACTGGAGGCTGACGGCGTAGGCGTTGCCGGACACTTCACGCAGGCTGTCGGGGCTGGGGAAGGTGGCGACCGCGACCTGGGCGATGCGACGCATGACGCCATTGTCGAAGATGGCGGTGACGAAGCCGGCTTCGTCGATCTTGATCTCGCTCAGATTGCCGAACGCCGTGCCGTTGGTGACCGTGGATTGCACCACCGAGGCGGTGTTCAACTGGCTGAGGCCGCCGGCCGAGGTGTTGAGGTCCAGCGTGACGGCTTGGGCGGCGATGCCCAGACCGTCAGCCCAGGCGACCTGACCTGCCGGAATGGTCAGGTTGTTGGGATCGGACTTGCCGAAGTTCAGCGTCGCCATGGTCGGGTCGTCGAACAGGCCCGTGCCTGCGGGCCAGGCCTTCATCGTGTCGACGTCCAGGCGACCCGACGGGGTAAAGGCGATCTTGCCGGTCTTGATCTGGCCGTTGGCGTAGGGTGCGCCCGCGATCACGTCGCTAGCCGGCACGGACACGATTTCCGCATACCAGATGTTCGGTTCGTCGCTCTTCAGGAAGCGAAGTTCCAGGTTGCGCTGGCCGCCCTTGGAGTCCGAAACCGGAATGTTCATCTTGAAGTCGGGCTTCACTCCGACTGGGTTGTCGTCGTCGGCGTTGTACATCGCCATGGAGTTGACCGACGGGTCGTACTTCGTCTTGGCGACGTCTTCGTTGCCCAGGCCGACGTCCGAAAGGTTGAGCGTATAGGCGGGGCCGCTGGCCGGCGTGAACTGGATCTGGGTCGGCGGCGTGCCGATCGCGGTCGCCGAGCCGGCGTTCGCGCCGTTGATCGTCAGCCCGGTGATGGCGCCGGTGGTCGGGTCGAAAGTCGCCGAGGCGTCGACCCTCTGCGAACCGGACTTGATCACCAGATCATGGCTGTTGGCGCCGGTGCGGGTGTAGCGGACCGACACGTCGTGGGTCACGGCCGGCGTCGCCGTATCGGACACGCCCTTGTAGGACTGGGCGCTGGCCGCGGAGGACGATTCCTGGCTCGAACGCAGGTTGGCGTTGATCTGGACGCGAGTGGTCGGTTCGGCGGTGCCGCCGACCGAGCCGATGTTGATCGAGCGCAGGCGCGACAGATCGGACGGATCGGTCGAGATCTCGCCGTTGGAGTCCACTGGCCAGCCTTGAAGATACAGGCCGGCGCTGTTCTTCAGATAGCCCTGCTTGTCGACGGTGAAGGCGCCGGCGCGGGTGAACAGGCGGGTGTCGGTTGCGCCGACGTTCTCGGCCTGGGTCGTGGTGACGAAGAAGCCTTGACCGTTGACGGCGAGGTCGGTGCTGGAGGTCGTGCGCTGAAGCTGACCTTCCTGGCTGACATAGGAGCGGGTGTTGGTGGTGACGCCGCCGGCCGAGTAGCTGCCGCCCGATGCGGTCTGGCTGTTGACCAGGGTCTGGAACTCGCTGGCCGTGCGCTTGTAGCCGACGGTATTCACGTTGGCGATGTTCTGGGAGATCGCCGCCAGGGCGGCGGAGTTGGCGGCCAGGCCGGACACGCCGGCCAGCATTGCACTGTTGAGGCTCATGGAAGAACGCTCCTTAAATAGAGGTCATCGGGAAGGCGGCGGATCGCATCATGCGGCCGCCTCCTCGGTCGGGACGTTCGGATTCTCCGTATCGTCGGTATCGTTGGCCGCCTGGGCCTTGATCTCGTTCAGCGAGATCACGGTCGAAAGCGGAAGGATGGAGTCGCCAATCACGAGATACGGCGCGCCGTTGTACATCTCGACGCCAGTGACCCGGCCCTGGATCAGGGCCTGGGCGTCAACCTTGGCGCCGGCAGCGTCGGTGGCGGCGACCTTCAGCGTGTAGACGCCGCCGTCTTCAGCCGTGCCGCCTTCCTTCAGCTTGCCGTCCCAGGAGAAGGTGTGCAGGCCGGACTTCTTGTCGGGCGCGGCGCCCTCCCAGACCACGACGCCCTTGCTGTCGACGACCTGCAAGGTGGCCTTGTCCGCGTCGGCGCCCAATTCGTAGGCCCAGGTGGCCTTGCCGTCGTTGAACTCGGTGGCGGTCCAGGCGGCGGTGACGCTCTTGCCGATGTAGTTGGCGGCGTTGTCCAGACCACCGCCGGCCTGGGCGGCCAACAGGCTGGTCAGCAGGTCGTTGGTCAGCAGTTGCTGCTCCACGCCGGCCATCTGGGTCAGCTGGGCCGTGAACTGATTGGAGTCTAGCGGCGACAGCGGATCCTGGTTCTTCATCTGTGTGGTCAGCAGGGTCAGGAAGGTCTCGAAGTTCGAGGCCAAGGCCTTGGTGCCGCCGGTGATGCGGCCCGCTGCGGCGGAGGTTGTGACGGCGTCGACCATGGAGTCAGACCTTCAGATCGACGCGGTCAGGCGTCAGGGAATGGTTGATCCAGGCGCCGGGCGCCGGGACGATGGGCATGTCGGCCTGGGCCGCGAGGCGAGAGCCGCCGGCGAACAGGGCGTTGCGCTGTTGTTGGCGCTCGAAGGCGCCGCCGCCCGCAGATGGATCGCGTTGCGAGAAGTCGAGTGCGTCGCCTGCGACCTGGAAGCCGGCCTCCTGAAGCTGGCGACGCAGTTCGTCGGCGCGACCCTTCAGATCGGCGGCGGCGGCGGGATTGTCGAAGGCCAGGCGAGCGGACAGTTGTCCGTCCTTGCCGATCTCAAGGCTGACATCGACGCGGCCCAAATCTTCGGGCGTCAGCACCATGTCGAACCGGGTCGAACGGCCTTCGAGCTTGCGGGCCATCTGCGCAGCGAGTTGGGCGGTGGTCTCGACGGTGGCGCGTGACAGGGTGGACAGGCCCTGAGCATGGCTGGACACGGCGGCCTGCTGGGCAGTCTGCGCATCGACCGGCGCGGGGCTTGCGGTCGGGGCTTCGGGCGACGCTGGCTCCGGCGTAGCGACACCGCCGGTCGTGGCCTCGACTGCCTTGGCGGATGGCGACGCCGGCTTGGCGGCGACTTGCATCGCGGTGCTGGAAGGGGTGGCGTCTTCGGTCGTCGCCGTTTGAGCCGCAGGAACGGCGGTTTCTCCGGTCTGGTCCAGCGCGCCATGGAGGTTGCCGCGCAGGGGTGCAGCGGCCTGAAGCGAGGTCGGCGGCTTCGGCGTATCGGCCGGGGCAGCCTCTGCCGGCTGTTCGGACGCCGCAGCCGGTTTGGCTGCATCGAAAGACGCCGCTTCGGTGAGGGCTGCGACGACGTCGGCCGGGACGATGATCGACGGCCTGACCGTCGCTGAGGCTACGGCGATTTGGACATGAGCGACGGGGATTTGAGAGGCCGCAAGGGACTGTGCGATGGGCGAGGGTGCGGCCGGTTTGTCGGTGTTGGCGGCGGCGTTCTGGTTAGCACTGGCCGACGTGGCAGGCGCCGGTGCCGGCGCGTCGATCAAACGAGACGCAGCGTCGGACAAAGGGATAAGCGCAGGCTTCGAACTATCGCTCGCCTTCGCCGCTGTCTGAGCGGAGGCGGTTAGGGCCTTTTCAGTCCCGATTTCAGCCGCGGTCGTTGTCACGGCGGGAGAAGTGACCGGCGCCTCGGTCGTCAGGATTTCGCTGAGTTCGGAAAGAACCTTTTGGGCGGCCGCGCCAGGCGAGATGTTCCGCGCTTCGACTTCCTGTTCGCCAGGTGATGACGCAGGTTTGTCCGCCACATCCGTTCCGGAACGGGGAGTCGTAGCGACCATCGGCGTGGACGTTGCGGCCTCGGGCGCAACGACTTCGACTGACGTCACGTCTTGGCGAGCTTTCGGTTCGACAAGGACTGTCGCCGCATCCTCGGAAACGGCCGGCGAGCCCGCGACGACGAGCGACTGAGCGACCAGAACGGCCGGTGTCGGTTGCGCGGCGACAAACGACGTTGCGGCGACGATGCCAGAGCTATCGTCGTCATTCGCGGCCGTCTCTGTCGCAATCTGCTGCTCGTCGGCAAGGGAAGGCTGCGCTTTGGAGTCTGCGATCTCGCCCGAGATTGTGGGGACGATGTCTGTCGTCGGGGTCGGCATGTTGGCGTCCAGCTCGGCCGCGATGGGCTGGGCCATGATGACGCCCAGCGACCGAGCGCCCGTCAGGCGGCCGGGCGTCATCCGTTCGACAGGCGCGCCGTGGACGCCAATGTTCAGCGCGTCGGCGACCTTGCTGGAGAACAGGCCCGCATCGGCTGACTCTGCGCCCAGGGCGGCAGCCGACGTTCCGGTCGAAACCAGAGCGGCAGGCGCGAGCAGGGCGGAAGCGGTGGACATGGAAGCGCGGCGGCTTTCGTGAGGGGCGACGACGGCGCCTGCTGCGCCCAAGAGTTCGACACCCTCGACGCAAGGGCCGGGCCAAGAAAATAAGCCAGCAAAAACAATGCAAAGAACAGGGTCGGGGTCTGGAGGTCTGAGGCGCGGCGGTCGTTATTGCCGCGCTCTCGCCACTTTTTGCCCGGCTTCGCGGCGCCGACAAGTGACCCGAGCGATGCCCGCAATCCGATTGGCCCGACCTTTGCGCGTCTTTCCCATCATGACGGCCGCCCGATCAATGATCCTGTGGAAAAACAACGCTTTGTTCGAGCGGGCGCGGCGCGTGGCTGGGCAAGAACTGCGCGTCGCGATGCAGCGGTTGCCGGGTAGGGCGGGGGAGACGCGTCAATGTCGCTGAACTCGATCATGAACGTTGCGACGTCGGGGCTGAAGACCGCCCAGTCGCAGTTGCGCGTCACCGCCGACAATATCGCCAACGTCGATACGCCCGGATACATCCGCAAGGTCGCCGATCAGTCGGCCGCCGTCACCAACGGCTACGGTTCGGGTGTCGACGTCACGCGGGTGCGTCTGGCGACAGACCGTTTCCTTCAGGCCGCCAGCCTCAGCGCCGGGTCGGACGCCGCACGCCAGACCGTGCGCTATGAATTGTACGACCAGATCCAGAACCAGTTCGGCGATCCCAGCAGCGACACCAACTTCTTCGCCCAGGTCGACAAGCTGTTCGCCACCTATGCGACACTGGCCGAAAGCCCGACGTCCTCGGCCGGGCGTCAGGATACCATCTACAAGACCCAGGCGATCTTCAATCAGGCCGCCGGCATCGCGTCCCAGATCCAGTCGGCGCGTCAGGAGGCGGACGGCCGGCTGCTGAGCGCGGTCGAAACGGTCAATCCGCTGCTGGAGCAGATCGCCAAGCTGAACAAAACCATCGCCGCCGGCACGGTGACGAACGAGGATGTGACGGGCGCCCAGAACGCCCAGCTCGGCCTGATCAACGAACTGTCCAAATATATGGATGTGAAGGTCGAGGCCCGCTCCAACGGCGGCGTCACCCTGCGCACCAACACAGGCACGACCCTGGTGGGCGAGGGGGCGGCGACGCTGTCGTACCAGGCGGCCGGCACGGTGGACGCCATGACGGCCTTCTCCGACATCATGATCACCGAGCCCAGCGGCACACGCTGGCCGCTGTTGGACGGCGTGTCGTCCGGTCAGATCCGGGGTCTGGTCGAGATGCGCGATGTCGATGCGCCGGCGGCCGCCGCGCGCCTGGGTGAGTTGACGGCCAAACTCGCGGACGAACTGAACCGCGCCCACAACGCAAACAGCAGCGTTCCTGCACCGACCGCCTTGACGGGGCGCAACACCGGCCAGTCGTTGGAGAACGCCCTGACCGGCTTCACCGGCGCGACCACCATCTCGACGGTCAATGCGTCGGGCGTGGTGCAGGCCTCGGCCCGGATCGTCTTTTCCGGCGGCACGATGACGATCAACGGCGCCGCCGCGGATCCGACCACCTTCCTCAGCGTGCTGAACGCCCAACTGGGCGGCACGGCGACGGCGAGCTTCTCGGACGGCCAACTGCGCCTGGACGGGGCGGGGGGAAACGGCGTGGCCATCGCCGACGATGCGACGTCGCCCAGCGCCAAGGGCGGGCGTGGATTCTCGCACTGGTTCGGCCTGAACGACTTGGTCGCCACGACGACGCCGACCTTCTACGAGACGGGCCTGACCCTGACGTCTCAGCATGGGTTCGATCCGGGCGAAAGCCTGACCTTACGCTTTGCCGGTCCGTCCGGCGCCCGTCTTCGTGACATCACCGTGTCCGTGCCCGCCGGGACGGGAACGATGGGCGAGATGCTGGGCGCGCTGAACGATCCCATCACCGGCGTCGGCCGCTATGGCGCCTTCAGCCTGGATGCCGCGGGCAAGCTGTCATTCAAGGCTTACGACCCGTCTGCGACGTCGATGAGCGTCGTGAAGGACAATACGACCCAGGATCCGTCCGGCGTTTCAATGTCGCAACTGTTCGGGCTGGGCGCGACCGGGTCGACGCGGGCGGGCGCCTATACGGTGCGCAGCGACATCCAGCAGGATCCCGGCAAGCTGGCCTTGGCGCAACTGAACCTGTCGGCGGCGGCGGGGACGCCGGCGCTGAGCAAGAACGATGGGCGCGGCGGCCTGGCGCTCGGTGATGTGGGCAAGACGAACATCGCCTTCGCAGCAGCGGGCGGCAATGCCGGCGGAACCAAGACCCTGTCGTCCTATGCGGCGGACTTCGCCGGCGAGGTCGGCGGCAAGGCCTTGGCCGCCAAGACCCGCAGCGAAACGGCAAGCGCTCTGGCCAAGGAGGCGGACAGCCGCCGCACCTCGGCCGAAGGCGTGAACATGGACGAGGAACTGGTCAATATGACAACGTTCCAGCAAGCCTATAACGCCTCTGCGCGCCTGATCCAGGCGAGCAAGGACATGTACGACGTACTGATCGGAATCCTGCAATGACGCGCGTCGCGACCCACGGGAACTACCAGTCGGCCTTGCTCAGTTTGATGAACGCGCAAGGCCGCGCGCAGCAGGCGCAGGAGCGGATCGATAGCGAGAAGATCGCCACCGACATGTCCGGCTACGGCCGAGGCGCAGAGCAGCTGACCAGCCTGACATCGACCCAGGCGCGACTGGAGGGCTTCATCTCCACCGGCGAGGCCGTGAAGGCGCGGCTGAGCGCCCAGGATCTGGCCATGAGCCGCATTTACGAAGGTGGCAATGCGGCGCGCGAGGCCATTGCAAACAGCCTGGCCGCCGGGCGGATCGACAATCTGATGGTCGAGCTCGGTCTGAATTATCAGACGGTTCAGGGGGGATTGAACGCGGAACACCAGGGCTCGTACCTGTTTGCGGGCGGCCAAAGCGACATCGCTCCCGCCACGGCCGCGACCATGGCCGATTTGACGGCGGCGGCGTCCACCGCCGCGACCTTCGCCAACGACACCTTGAAGCAGAAGTCGCGTATCGACGAAAAGACCACGGTCGAGACCGGGTTTCTGGCCAGCGAGATCGGCGGGCCGCTGACTGAGGTGTTTCGCAACATTCAGACCTTCCAGAACGGCGCGGCGGTGACCGTCGGCGGCGTGACCTATACGCCAGCCGGCGCGGGCACGCTGACGGGACAGCCGGACGCCAACGTCACCGCGTTTTTGAAGGCGCAGATGGGCGAACTGGACAAGGCGAATGCGGGACTGACGAACCAGACGGCCAAAAACGGTCTGATCCAGAACCACGTCGAGACGGCGCTGGACGCCCAGGAAAATCAGAAGACCGCCCTGCAGAAGATGATGCAAGACAAGTCCGGATATGATCCGGCACGGGCGATCACCGACCTGCAGATGGCGCAGGTGGCGATCGAGGCTTCGGCCCAGATCATTAACTCGCTGAAGAGCACGTCGCTGCTCAATCTTCTGCGTTAAGTCGTCGTTTCAAAAAAGAAAACGGCAACGCTGGACCAAATATCGTTCTGGAACGTATCATGAACGATGGCCCGTCTCGATCTGCGTCGAAAACTCTCCGTTCTGGCTGACGCCGCCAAGTATGACGCCTCGTGTTCGTCGTCCGGAACGTCGAAACGAAACTCCGTCGGCGGCAAGGGGATCGGCTCGACCGAAGGCATGGGCATCTGTCATGCCTATACGCCGGACGGTCGATGCATCAGTCTGCTCAAGATCCTGCTGACCAACTTCTGCATCTACGACTGCGCCTATTGCATCAATCGCGTGTCATCAAATGTGGAGCGCGCGCGCTTCGATGTCGACGAGGTCGTCGACCTGACGCTCAACTTCTACAAGCGCAACTATATCGAGGGCCTCTTTCTGTCGTCGGGCATCATTCGATCCGGCGACTATACGATGGAGCAGCTGGTCCTGGTGGCCAAGACGCTGCGGGAAGTCCACGATTTCCGAGGTTATATTCATCTGAAGCTGATCCCGGAGGCGGATCCGAAGCTGGTGGAGATGGCGGGACTGTATGCCGACCGCCTGTCAGCCAATATCGAGCTTCCACGCGACGAGGCGCTGGCGCGACTTGCGCCGCAAAAGGATGTCGGGGTCATTAAAAAGGCGATGAGCCAGGTGCGCCTGGGCGTCGAGGCGGCCAAGCCGGCCAAACGTGAAAAGATCAAACCGCCGAAGTTCGCGCCGGGCGGCCAGAGCACCCAGCTGATCATCGGCGCCGACGGCGCGCCGGATACGGAAATCCTGGATCGCAGCGCTTCGCTCTACGGCGGTTACGGCCTGCGTCGCGTCTATTATTCGGCGTTCAGCCCCATCCCGGACTCCAGTTCGATCCTGCCGCTGTCTAAGCCGCCGCTGATGCGTGAGCATCGGCTGTATCAGGCCGATTGGCTGATGCGGTTCTATGGCTTCTCCGCGCCGGAGATTGGCGAGGGGGCATCGAACGGCATGCTCGATCTGGCGGTCGACCCCAAACTGGCTTGGGCTCTGAACAAGCGCGAGCAATTTCCCGTCGATGTGAACCGCGCGCCGCGCGAGATGCTGCTCCGTGTGCCGGGGCTGGGCGTGAAAGCTGTGGACCGGATCGTCGCGGTGCGCCGCTATCGGACCCTGCGGCTGGAGGACGTCGGACGACTGACGCGATCGGTTGCCAAGATTCGGCCCTTCATTACGGCGCTGGACTGGACGCCAGGCGGTCTGACGGACGCGGCGGACCTCAAGGCGCGCGTGACCAGCCGAACGCCCGAGCAGTTGAGCCTGTTCTGATGGCGGTGGCGACGCTGGACGGTGAGACCGACTTCGACGGCTGGCGGAAAGCGGCGCGCGCGTTTCGATTGGCGGGTGTGGAGCCTGCGGCGGCGCGGTTCGTCGTGGCGGGGACGATGGAACAGGGCGGGCTTTTCGATCAGCCGATTGCCGAAGAGGCGTCGCCGACGCCGGATGAGCGCAGAGCTTTCAACGTCCCGAAAGAGTTCGTGGACCTAGCCCAGAACCTGATCCTGCATCGATCCGCTGACCGTTTCGATCTGATGTATCGGCTGCTGTGGCGGCTGAAGGATGAGCCGGACCTGATCAAGGTCATTTCAGACCGGGACGTCGCCGACGCGCTGGAGCGGGTCAAGAACGTCAGCCGGGCTTCGCACAAGATGAAGGCCTTCGTTCGCTTTCGCCAGGTGCATGACGATCTGGGCGAGGCCTGGGTGGCGTGGTTCGAGCCGCCGCATCGGGTTTTGGAAAAGACCGCGCCCTTCTTCCAGCGGCGATTCACGACCATGCGCTGGTCGATCCTGACGCCGGATGGTTCGGCCTTTTGGGATGGAGAAGCCTTGCGGTTCGGCCCGCCAGCCACCCGCGACATGGCGCCGGCCGAAGACGAGATCGAGGATTTCTGGAAGGCCTACTACGCCTCGACCTTCAATCCCGCGCGGCTGAAGGTGAAGACGATGCACGGAGAGATGGCCAAGTCCTATTGGAAGAACCTGCCGGAAGCCGCCCTGATCCCGGAACTGGTCGCGGCCTCGTCGGTTCGAACCGAGACCATGGTCGCCACGCCGTCTCCTCAGCCCAATCCGCGTTTCGCGCGCGCCGTCGCACCTGACCTCCATTTGGCGCGTCCCGACGCCGAGGCCGTGCCCGAAAACCTAGACGATGTCGCAGGCGGCGTTCAGGCCTGTCGCCGTTGCCCGCTTTACCGCGACGCGACGCAGGGCGTGTGCGGGGAGGGGCCGAAGTCGGCGCGTCTGATGATCGTCGGCGAGCAGCCGGGCGATCAGGAGGATCTGGCGGGCCGCGCCTTCATCGGGCCGGCGGGACAGGTGCTGAACGCCGCCTTGGCCAAGGCCGGCATTGATCGATCCGACGTCTATGTCACCAACGCGGTCAAACACTTCAAACACGAACCGCGCGGCAAACGTCGCCTGCACAAGACGCCGAATGCGGGCGAGGTTCAGGCCTGCCGCTGGTGGCTGGATTCGGAGCGAAGGCTGATCAAGCCGCAGGTCGTGCTGGCCCTGGGGGCGACGGCGGGTTTGGCGTTGCTGGGTCGCAAGCCGGCTGTGATGCAGGAACGCGGCGCGCCGATCGACCTGAGCGACGGATCGACCGCCGCACTGACGGTCCACCCCTCCTATCTGCTGCGGCTTCCGGACGAGGCGGCGAAGTCCGAGGCGAGACGGTTGTTCATTGAGGATCTGACGGCCGTGCAGCGTCGTATGAGGTGACGCGAGAACGAATCCCGTTCGGCCGCGTTTGGCATCAGCGCCAGCGTGACCGTTGGACGTTTCATCGGGGGAGGCGATCTCGACACGGTCGATCGACAAACATCCGCGCGAATGTCATCGCGCGTTGACATCGAATGCCGGCTTGACCATTAGCGCGGCAGGGATTTCGGCTGTCTGTTCAGAGCGTCAGGGGAAAATCGCGATGTCAGATCGGTCTTCAGGGGCGCGATGAACACGGCTGCATACGAAATCGTCGATAGAGATGGCGAGGCCCGTCTGCGCCTGACCGGCGACTGGACGACCACGGCGCTGGGTCGTCTGCCGACGGAACTGAGCCGCGATCTGGAAGGCCGCGATATCGCCAGCATCGACACCTCGGATCTCGGTCGCTTCGATACCGCCGGCGCGCTAGCCTTGGTGCAGGCCTCAAGCGGCCGCCTGGCCAAGAGCCAGTGGAAGGACCGACCCGAGGCCGGTCGTATCTACCACATGATCGAACTTCTGGAGCGCCAAAGCGCCCCGGCGCCGAAACGCCCCAGCGCCTTCGTGCGCACCTTCGCCAAGATCGGCCGTGGCGTTTACGATTTCGGCGGAGAGGCCATGTTGTCGCTGGCCTTCTTGGGTCGGCTGATGGCCGCCGTGGTGGAAGCCGCCAAACACCCCGGCGGCATCCGCTGGCCGGCCTGGGTCAGTCAGGCCGAGCGCGCGGGGCTGGACGCCATTCCGATCGTCATGATCACCAACTTCTTCATCGGCGCGGTCATCGCCTTCATCGGCGTGGATTTGCTGACCGACTTCGGCGCCCAGGTGTTTGCGGTTCAGCTGATCGGCGTCGCCATGTTCCGTGAGTTCGCAGTGGTCATCGCCTCTGTCTTGTTGGCTGGACGTTCGGCTTCGGCCTTTGCGGCCGAGATCGGATCGATGCGGATGAACCAGGAGGTCGACGCCATGCAGGTCATGGGCGTCAACCCGTTCCAGGCCCTGGTGATTCCGCGCGTCGCGTCCCTGGTGCTGATGCTGCCGCTGCTGACCTTCATGGGCATGATCGGCGGCCTGGTCGGCGGTCTGGTCGTGTGCTGGAGCTCGCTGAATCTCGGTCCGTCCTTCTTCTTCCAGCGTCTGGTCGAAGATGGCACCATGGCCCAGCATCTGATGGTCGGTCTGGTGAAGGCGCCGGTCTTCGCCCTGGTGATCGCCGCCATCGGTTGCCGTCAGGGCATGTCGGTCGCCGGCGACGTCGAAAGCCTGGGCCGGCGCGTGACGGCCGCCGTGGTTCAGGCCATCTTCGCCATCATCTTCCTAGACGCCGTGTTCGCCCTGGTGTTCCTGGAGCTGAACATATGACCGAAGCACCAGAAAACCTGATTGAGGTGCGCGGCCTGTTGAGCCAGTTCGGCGAGCGCACCATCCACGAGAATCTCGACCTCGACCTGGTGCGCGGCGAAGTCATGGGCGTCGTCGGCGGATCGGGCGCGGGCAAGACCGTACTGCTGAACACAATCATCGGACTGAAAGAGCCCGAGGGCGGGTCGGTGAAGGTGCTGGGCTACGACCGTGCGACCCTGACCGACGATCAGTCGGCGGACATCGAGCGCCGCACCGGCATCCTGTTTCAGCAGGGCGCGCTGTTCTCGTCGCTGAGCGTGCTGGAGAATGTTGCCTCGCCCTTGGTCGAGCACACCAAACTGCCCAAAGCGATCATCTATGAACTGGCCGAACTCAAGATCGCCATGGTGGGCCTCAAACCCGAGCACCACCACCTGAAGCCCGCCGAGCTGTCGGGCGGCATGAAGAAGCGCGCCGGCCTGGCGCGTGCGCTGGCGCTGGACCCGGAACTGGTGTTTCTGGACGAGCCGACGGCGGGTCTGGATCCCATCGGCGCGGCTGCGTTCGACGATCTGATCCGGCAACTGGCGGACGACCTGGGTCTGTCCGTCTTCATGATCACCCATGACCTCGATACGCTCTACGCCATCTGTGACAAGGTGGCGGTGCTGGCGGACAAGCGGGTCGTGGAAAAGGCCACGGTGCAGGAGCTGGAAGGCTCCGACCATCCGTGGATCAAAGAATATTTCCTGGGGCCGCGCGGACGCGCAGCCACCAAGTCTGCCGCCTGAGGAGAGCGGATCATGGAAAGAGACGCACATTACGCCGCCGTCGGCATCGCCACCGTCGCCCTTCTGGCGGCCCTGGCGGTGTTCACCATCTGGCTGGCCCGGCTGCAGTTCAACAGCGACTACGACATGTACGACATCGTCTTCTATGGGCCCGTGAATGGACTGTCCGAAGGCGGCGAGGTGCATTTCAACGGCATCCGCGTCGGCGAGGTCACTGACCTGAACATCGACACCAAGCGCGGCGACCAAGTCATCGCCCGTGTCCGCGTTGACGGCACGACGCCGGTGCGCGTCACCTCGCGCGCGCAGCTGGAGCCGCAAGGCATCACCGGTCTGAACTACATCCAGATCACCGCGGGCTCGCCCAACAGCGCCCTGCTGAAAGAGCAGTATCCGGATAATGTCGTGCCCGTGCTGCAAAGCCAGCCGTCGCCGATCGCTGAACTGTTGAGTGGTTCGGGCACGGTTCTGGCCCAGACCGTGGATGCGCTGAACCGGATCAACCGCGTCATGTCCGACGACAATATCCGCAGCTTCTCCACCAGCGTGAAGAACGTCGAAGCGCTCACGACGGAACTGGAAGCCCGCAAGGCCATCTTCCAGCAGCTGGAAGACGCCGTGACCAACGCCAACGCCGCGGTGAAGGAATATCAGGCCCTGGCCGTCGACACGCGTCAGATCATCAATACGGACGGTCGCCAGGCCATCGCCAATATCAACTCGGCAACGGCGGAGGCCCGCACGGCGATCGCCTCGGCCAACCGTTCGATCACGGGTCTGGAGCGTCCTTTGGGTGACTTTGCGACGACCAGCCTGCCGCAACTGACCGGCACGATCGAAGAATTGCAGGACGCCACCCGGTCTCTGCAATCCCTGATCGACGACGTCCGCGCCAGCCCGCGTGACTTCATCGGTCGTCCCAAATCCAAAGAGCTGGAGGTGCAGCCGTGATCCTTCGTCCTGTCCTTCGACTGGCGGCGTCCGCCGCTGTCCTGACCGCGCTGAGCGGGTGCGCCCTGCTATCGTCGCCGGACCCGGTGCAGAACTATCGGTTCGGCCTGCCGATGGCCGCGCCGTCGGCGGTGGGCGACACACCTGCGCCCCTTACGGTTTCGATCCGCCGCATCGAGTTCCCGCAGGCGACCGGCGACGACAAGATCCTGGGCGTCACGGGTCTAGAGACGGCCTATATCGGCGGCGCACGCTGGGTGTCGCCGGCCTCGACCCTGTTCGACGACAGCCTGAAGGCGGCCTTCGCCAACCGCGCCGACCGCATTCGCGTGCTGGGTCGCCGCGAGCCGGGGACGCCGCCGCTGATCCTGCAGGTCACGGTCACGACGTTCGAGGCGCGATACGCCGCGCCGGGCGCCGTGCCGGATGTCGTCGTGACCGCGCGGGCGCAGCTGCGCTCCACCCCGGAACGGCGCGCTGGCGGCGGGACCATTCGTCCCGAGGAAGGGCGCTCGGTCGAGCGGGTGTTCACCGTGACCCAGCCTGCCGGCGACAACCGCGTGTCCGCCATCGTCGCAGCTTTCGACACGGCGACGCGCGACATCAACACCCAGATCGCCGACTGGACGATCGCCTCCGCGAACTGAGGCGATCGAACGCATGATGCCGGGACGGCGGCGGTGCGGGACGTAGGCTTGCGGATGCGGTAGGGTGCGCCGCGAATCTGCTCCCGGAGTTGTCATGAGTTTTTCCGCCACCGACGCGGCCTTCGAAGGCTTCCGGGTCGTTCGCCGGCATCCGATCGTCGCGGTCGCCTGGGGCCTGGTCTATCTGGCCGTCTATGTCGCCATGTTCGGCCTGGGCGCAGACAAGTGGGCCAGTCTGATGGCGGCGGGTGAAGCGCTGGAACAGTCGGCCAACCCGTCGATGGCGGAGTTTCAGGCCCTGGGCCAGACCTATGCCGGAGCCCTGATCTGGGCCGCGCCCATCGGCCTGCTGGTTGGCGCGGTGCTCAGCGCCGCGGTGGCGCGCTCGGTCTTGCGGCCGGACGAGTCGTCGTGGGGCTATCTGCGCCTTGGTATGGATGAGGTGCGGGTCTTGGCGGTCAGTCTGATCGTCAGCCTGGCTGTCGGTCTAACGTCGGGCGTCGGTATGATGGCGGTCGGCGCGGCCATCGGTTTCGGCGCGGCGTCGGGTCAGGCGCTGCTGATTTTGGCCGGCGTGCTGCTGATCTTCGCCGTCTTTGCGCTGATCGTCTGGCTGGCGATCAAGTTGAGTCTCGCGGTGCCGATGACGATCGATCGCCGCAAGATCACCATCGTGGAATCGTTCGCCGCCACCAAGGGGCATTTCTGGTCGCTGCTGGGCATGGCCGTGATCGCCATCATCATGTCCCTGATCGTCAGCATCCTGGGCATGATCATCGGCGCAGCCGCAGACCTCGCCACCGGCGGCATCCAGACGCTGGCGCGCTTCGACGGCGAGGGACTGGGTCAGATCCTGATGCAGGCCTGGCCGGCGATCCTGGTGTCGTCGATCGTCAACGCCTTCCTCGCCGCGCTGCAACTCGCGGTGCTGTATGCCCCGTTCGCAGCGGCCTGGAATGGGCTTCGAGGCGGTCAGTCGACCGACGTCTTTTCCTGACGATCAGGCCGACGCCTTCACCCTTTTCTTCTTGGCCGGAGGATCAACGGAGCCGCCCAGGGCCGCCACGCGCGCCTTGCGGCGGTCCTCGTGCCGATCCAGCACCTCCTTGAGGTATTTGCCGGTCCAGCTGGCCTTGTTGTCCGCGACCTGTTCGGGCGTGCCGACCGCAACGATCTCGCCGCCGCCGTCGCCGCCTTCAGGTCCGAAGTCGAGCAGATAGTCGGCGACCTTGATGACATCGAGGTTGTGTTCGATCACCACGATGGTGTTGCCGGCCTCGACCAGTTCCTGCAGCACCTCGAGCAGCTTGCGCGTATCCTCGAAGTGCAGGCCGGTCGTCGGCTCGTCGAGGATGTAGAGGGTGCGGCCGGTGGCGCGCTTGGACAGCTCCTTGGACAGTTTGACCCGCTGAGCCTCTCCGCCCGACAGGGTGGTCGCCGGCTGGCCGACCTTGACGTAGCCCAGGCCCACGCGTTCAAGCGTCAGCATCTTGTCGCGGATCGGCGGCACGGCCTTGAAGAAGGTCGCCGCCTCCTCGACCGTCATGTCCAGCACGTCTGAAATGGACTTGCCCTTGAACACGATCTCCAGCGTCTCGCGGTTGTAGCGTTTGCCCTTGCAGACGTCGCAGGTGACATAGACGTCGGGCAGGAAGTGCATCTCGATCTTGATGACGCCGTCGCCTTGGCAGGCTTCGCAACGCCCGCCCTTGACGTTGAAGCTGAATCGGCCGGGGCCGTAGCCGCGCGCCTTGGATTCCGGCAGGCCGGCGTACCAGTCGCGAATGGGCCCGAAGGCGCCCGTGTAGGTCGCGGGGTTCGAGCGCGGCGTGCGGCCGATGGGCGACTGGTCGATGTCGATGACCTTGTCGAAATGCTCCAGCCCTTCGATCCGGTCGAACGGGGCAGGGGCCTCCGATGCATTGTTCAGGCGACGCGCGGCGGCCTTGTACAGGGTCTCGATGGTGAAGGTGGACTTGCCGCCGCCCGAGACGCCGGTGATGCAGGTGAAGACGCCGACCGGAATTTCGCCAGTGACGCTCTTCAGATTGTTGCCGCTGGCGCCGCTGATCTTCAGCATCCGCTTGCGGTTGATGGGGCGGCGACCCTCGGCGGGGATTTCGATCTCGCGCTCGCCGGTCAGGTATTTGCCGGTCAGGGACTTGGGGTTGGCCATGACCTGGGCCGGCGTGCCCTCGGCGCAGACCTGGCCGCCATGAACACCGGCGGCCGGGCCCATGTCGATGACGTAGTCCGCAGTCAGGATGGCTTCTTCGTCATGCTCGACCACGAGGACCGAGTTGCCGAGATCGCGCAGCCCCTTCAGGCTTTCCAGCAGGCGGGTATTGTCGCGTTGGTGCAGGCCGATGGACGGCTCGTCCAGCACATAGAGGACGCCGGTGAGGCCCGAGCCAATCTGCGACGCCAGGCGGATGCGCTGGCTCTCGCCGCCCGAAAGGGTGCCGGAGGATCGCGACAGGTTCAGATAGTCCAGGCCGACGTTGTTTAGGAACCGAAGCCGGTCGCAGATCTCCTTCAGGATGCGCCGGGCGATCTCCATCTGCTTTTCGGTCAGGTTCTCTTCCAGCGTCGAGAACCACAGATAGGCCTTGGAGATCGACAGGGTGGAGATGTCGGCGATGTCCTCGCCACCGACCTTGACCGCCAGGGCCTCGGGCTTCAGCCGCTTGCCGTGGCAGGCGTCGCAGGGCGTCTCGGACTGATAGCGCGCCAGTTCCTCACGCACCCAGGCGCTGTCGGTCTCGCGCCAGCGGCGCTCCAGATTCGGCAGGACGCCCTCGAACGGCTTGGAGACCTCGTACTTTCGGGCGTTGTCGTCATAGACGAACTTGATCTTCTCCGACCCCGTGCCGTGCAGGATGGCCTTGTGCGCCTGGGCGGGCAGGTCGCGCCACGGCTTGTCCATCGAGAAGCCGTAGTGGAGGCTCAGCGACTGCAGCGTCTGGGTGTAGAGCGGCGACGGCCCACGCGCCCATGGCGCCACGGCGCCCTTATGCAGGGTCTTGTCGCGGTCCGGGATCACCAGATCGGCGTCGAACGCCAGCTTGACCCCCAGTCCGTCGCAGACCGGGCAGGCGCCGAAGGGGTTGTTGAATGAGAACAGGCGCGGCTCGATCTCGCTGATCGTGAAACCCGACACCGGGCAGGCGAAGCGTTCGGAAAACAGGATGGAGCGCGGCGCTGTCTCGCCTTCCGCGGTCGAGGCCCATTCGGCGTTGGCGATGCCATCGGCCAGACCCAGCGCCGTCTGCAAGCTGTCGGCGTAGCGCGCTTCCTGATCCGGTTTGGTGACGATCCGGTCCACGACGATGTCGATGTCGTGCTTGAACTTCTTGTCCAGGGCGGGCGCTTCGTCGATCGGATAGAACTGGCCGTCGATCTTCAGCCGCTGGAAGCCCTGTCGCTGCCACTCGGCGATTTCCTTCTTGTACTCGCCCTTGCGGCCGCGAACGACAGGAGCGAGCAGCAGGATGCGCTCACCATCGGGCAGGGCGACCAGCTTGTCGACCATCTGACTGACGGTCTGGCTCTCGATGGGCAGGCCGGTCGCCGGCGAATAGGGCACGCCGACCCGCGCCCACAGCAGACGCATATAGTCGTGGATTTCCGTCACCGTGCCGACGGTCGAGCGCGGGTTCTTGGACGTTGTCTTCTGTTCGATGGAAATGGCCGGGGACAGGCCCTCGATCAGATCCACGTCCGGCTTGCCCATCAGCTCCAGGAACTGGCGGGCATAGGCCGACAGGCTTTCGACATAGCGGCGCTGCCCCTCGGCATAGATGGTGTCGAACGCCAGCGAGGACTTGCCCGACCCCGACAGGCCGGTCATCACGACCAACTGCTCACGCGGAATGTCGAGATCCACGCCCTTGAGGTTATGCTCGCGGGCGCCGCGAACGCGGATAAAGTTGTGCTTTTCGGTCATGCTGTCCGGAGAACGCGGAGGAGGGCCGGCGGGTCCGGCGCGACATCGCTATATGGGGACGAATTGCGGGATTGAAGCAAGAACAATGTAGGAACATTGCGGCCGGCGCATCATTCCGGCGTCCACGCCTGTGTGGGCCGCACGAAACGCTCGCCCTTGGCCAGAAGAACGCCGCTGGCGTTGGCGACGCCTAGTTCCAGGCTTTCGGCGATGCGGCGGGCGCGTTCGACGAAGTGGTCAGCGGCGACGGATGGACACAGGGTGCGCGCGGTTTCGGCGAACAGCTCCAGCCAGCGATCGAAATGCCGCGCATCAATGGGAAGTGGCAGGTGTTTCGGCATCGGCCGACCCTGGTAGACGCCGGTGGACAGGGCGACCGACGACCAAAACAGCTTCATCTGCTTCAGATGCGGCGCCCAGTCCGTGATCCTGTCTGCGAAGATCGGGCCGATCAGGGCGTCGTTGCGGACACGGGCGTAAAAGCCTTCGACCAGGGCGTCGATCATGGCTTCGTCTATGCCCGTTTCGTCCCGCAGGCGCTGGATGGCGGCCTCGCGCCGCGCGGCGGCGCCGGCGGGGTCGTCGATGCGGAAACGGCTTTGCATGACGGCTGGTCTAGCCGCCGCCATCCTATTGGTCGAGGAAGTCGCCGGCGTTGAACGACAGGATGCAGATGGCGTCACCACCCGTCGCATCGGTCGAGCAGGAATCGACGCCGTACAGGTCGGCCTCGACCTTTGCGGTCGAGCGGAACGTGCGGCCGTCACGCTGGAATGTCGATCCGATCTTCTCGCTCCAAGGGATCAAGGCCTTGGCGAGGGCGGCGGCCGGCGCACCCGTGCACGTGAACAGAATATACTCCGCGCCGTCCCCGTTGTCCGCGCGGCGGTAGGCATCGGCCGCGGCGGCCTGCTGAAGGCAGGCGGCATAGAGCCGCGCGTTGGGCGGCGGCGCCTGGGTCGGCACAGCGCTGTAGTTCGGGGGCGTAGGCGGCGCGTTCGGCGCGGTGGCGCAGGCGGCGCAAGCGAGGGCGGAGACGAGGACGAGCGTGATGACTGGCTTCATGGGGGTCTCCTCAAGGCCAAGCTTCTCACGCGGCCGTGTTCGACGCCAGACTTGCGCATTGCGGGATTACGACCCATCCTCCCTGTTCTGACGCGTTTTGCAGAAGGTTTGACGATCATGATCATCGCATTGGCCACCGGTTCCGCCCTGTCCGCCATGCTGCTCGTGATCCTCAATGCCAATCAGCCCAAGCCGAAACGCGTCCCCGTCCGCACTCGCGACACTCGACAAGGTCGCCGCTAGGACGCCGGACGGCGCCACCCTTTTCGACAATCTGAGCCTGACATTCGGGCCTGAGCGCACCGGCGTCGTCGGTCGCAATGGCGGGGGAAAGAGTACGCTGCTTCGCCTGATCTCGGGCGAAGTCGCGCCGGCTGGAGGGGCTGTCGCGCGAGCCGGAACGATCGGCGTCCTGGCTCAGCGCTATGAGCCAATGCCTGATGAGACCGTCGCTCAAACCCTGGGCGTTGGAGCGGCTCTGGCGGTTTTGGCGCGGGTTCTGGCGGGAGAGGGAACGGCCGACGATTTGGTCGAGGCGGACTGGACGCTGGAGACGCGTCTGGACGAGGCCTTGCGCGACGTCGGGTTGGCGGATTTGGACTACGATCGCCTGACGTGCAGTCTCAGCGGGGGCGAGCAGACGCGGTTGCGGCTGGCGGGTTTGAGGCTGGCCCAGCCCGATCTGATCCTGCTGGACGAGCCGACCAATCATCTGGATGCACAGGCGCGGGCGCTGGTCGCCGATGTCATCGCGCGTTGGGACGGCGGGGTCGTGGTGGTCAGCCATGATCGCAACCTGTTGCGCCGCATGGACCGAATCCTTGAGGTGTCGAGCTTGGGCGTCGCCAGCTATGGCGGCGGCTATGACGCCTATGTCGAGCGAAAAGCGCTGGAACGCGAGGCGGCGACGCGGAATCTGGCCGAAGCCCAACGCGAACTCACGCGTGTCGGCGCCGAGGCTCAGCAGCGCGCGGAGGCTCAGTCGCGCCGCGACGCCGCCGGCCGTCGCAAGGCCGCTAAGGGCGACATGCCGAAAATCCTGCTGGGCGCTCGGGCCGAGCGCGCCGAAAACACGGGCGGGCGCGGCGGCTTGCTGGCCGAACGTCAGGCCGCGGCCGCGCAGGACGCCTTGGCCTCAGCCCAGGCGCGCGTGGAGCGAACGCGGATGCTGGCGATCCCGATGCCGACGACCGGCCTGCCGACGGGACGGGCGGTGCTGACGTTGGAACAGGCGGGCTGGGCGACAGCTGAGGGGCGGGCGATCGTCGGGCCGATTGATTTGAAGCTGGTCGGGCCGGAACGGGTCGCGATCACGGGGCCGAACGGCGCGGGCAAGACGACCCTGTTGCGGCTGATCACCGGCGATCTGCAACCGACGACAGGGCGCGTCGAGCGGCCTGTGCGGGCGGCGCTGCTGGATCAGGAGGTCAAGATCCTGAGCCCGGACGAAACGCTGGTGGAGGCGTGGCGACGGTTGAACCCGAAAGGCTCGGTCAATGACGCACAGGCGGCGCTGGCGCGGTTCCTGTTTCGCAATACGGCGTCGCAGCGCCGGGTCGACGAACTTTCGGGCGGAGAGCGGCTGAGGGCGGGCCTGGCCTGCGTCATGACAGGCGCGACGCCGCCGCAGTTGCTGGTTCTGGACGAGCCGACGAACCACCTCGACCTGGACGCCATCGCGGCGGTCGAAGAGGCGCTGAACGCCTATGACGGCGCCTTGATCGTAGTGAGCCACGACGTGGATTTCCTGGCGGCGCTGAAGATCACGCGCACGGTCCAGCTCTGAGGTCGGTCAGCCCCAGGCCTCGACGGCGCCCTTGCGACGGACCATCGACGGGCTGGACAGTTGGGTGCGCGGCTCGGCTTCGGCGCGGCCGAACAGCCAGCCTTGGCCGTATTCGACGCCCGCCGCCTTGAGTTCTGCGGCGACGCCGTCGGTTTCGATCATCTCGGCGATGGTTTCCAGCCTCATCGAACGGCACATTTCGACGATGCTGTGCAGCATAGCCTTGGAGCGTTGGTCGGTCTGGATATCGCGAACGATGGCCCCGTCGATCTTGACCGAGTCCACCGACAGTTTGCGCAGATAGTCGAAGGCGGCGGCTCCCGCGCCGAAATCGTCGATGCAGACCTTGATGCCGGCTTCGCGCAGCCCGGCCAGGCGACGGTCGGCGGCTTCGATGTCTGCGACGGCTGAGGTTTCGGTCACCTCGACCATCAGGCGACGACGTTCTTCGGGCGCGCCAGCGGTCATGCGCAGCAACTGCTCGACATAGGTGTCGTCGCCCAGCGAGGCGCCAGAGACATTGATCGCCATCTTCAGCAGGCCGGCGCCGGGCTGGCGCATCCGCTTCAGCACCTTTTCCGCCACCGCGAGATCGAATGACTCGATCATGTCCAGCTCTTCGGCCATGCGAATGGCTTCGGCGGGACCGCCGTTGCCGCTGAATCGGGTCAGGGCCTCAAAGTGATGGACGGCTCGGGAATCCAGATGGACGATGGGCTGATAGTGAACCTGGAACTCGCGTGATTTGACCAGACTGCGGAAGGTCTCGGCGTCGCGGAAGGTGCGCTTCAGGGAGTCTGCGAAGGCGATCTGCGGATTGGCGAGGCCGTCGCCCTTCAGGCAGCCTTCGATGGCGAACCGCATGGCGCGCAGCACGCACAGGGAATCCGATCCCGGCGGCACGGGCGAGCTGAACGCCTCCGCACCCAGCGACAGGCCTTCGGCGCGACCGGCTTCCACGATCTCGGCGGCGATGTCGCGACGGTCGTTGGCGGGGCGGAGAAGGGCATAGCGGACGCCGGTGACCTGTGACGCGCTCGATCCCTCGACGGCGGCGGACTGAAGCGTGGCCTCGATGCGGCGGTTCAGACGATCGGCGGCTTCGCCGGTGACATTCTCCAACCCCGTGATGTCGAGGAAGGACAGGGCCAGGTCGGGATTGGACTCCAGCACGCGCCCGGCGTCGGCCAGGAAATCCTCCGGTTCCAGAAGCGGCCGTGTGTCCAGATCCTCCAGCGCAAAGGCCGGGCCTTCGTAGGAGATGGCGCAGGAGACGGCTGGCGCCATCTGCGGCAGGACGAAGGCGCGGAACGAGGCGCGGCGCACGCGGTCAGGTCCGGCCGCCACCAGGATCGATGTCGCGGGAATACGCACGCCGGCCTTCATGCCTTGCAGGGCGGTCAGGGTAGAGGCGCCGTCGTGCAGCAGATCGAGCAGGGGACGGCCCGTCCAGGTCGCGCCTGCGTCTTCGCCGGCCACGGCGCCCGCGCCGATCGCAAAGGCGACCACGCCTTTCGGATCCACCTCCACCAGGGTGTCGGCGGAAGCGAAGGCCAGGCCTAGGAGGCGAGTGGTCAGCGTCATGAGGCCATGCTGGCACACAGTCGCTTAAAAAATAGGCAATGACCCTTAGGACGCGAACCGTGATCGGCGAACGGCGAAGGGCCGTCCCTTCAGGCCATGTGTTTCAGGCCATTCGATTCAGGGCGACAGCGCGTCCGTCGCCTAGCGAGGCGCGGCCGTCGGCGGCATAGGCGGAGGCGGGTGTGCGAGCAGCGGTGACCTCCGCCGCGATGGCGCGGACTAGGCCCTCGGAAATTTGACGCGCGGCGTCGACGGCGCGGCTGTGACGAGTCAGGACGGCGTCGAACTCACGCGTGGCGTCGACCAGTGTGCTGCGGTCTTCGAGTGGAGCGCCGCTTAGTAGCGCCGGATTGGCCTTCACATGGGCGGAATCGCGCCGGTAGAGATTGGCCATCTCCTGCGTTTCCGACAGACCGGCCGCCACATCCTGTGGACGGCCATCGGCGAAAGCGGCTGTTTCGGCCTTCAGCCGCTCGGTCAGGCGCAAGGTCAGGGTCGTCAGCTGGCGAACGCGCGCCTGGGCCAGTTCAGTGTCGCTCATTGCCGGCCCTCCTGCATCTTCAGCATTTCGGCCATGACGGTGTTGCTCAGGCCGATGCCACCGGCCTTCACCGTGCTCTTGGCCATTTCGTCCAGCATGAAGCTGCGCCATGTCGCCTCGCCCTGACCGCCGCCGAACAGGCCGTCGGTCGACAGGCCTTCGAACATCGGCTTCAGCATCTGGGAAATGAAGGTGGCCTCGAAGGCTTTGGCGGTTTCCGCGATCTTGTCACGGTTCACGGCGGTCGGCGCAGCCGCGGCGGGGCGCAGCAGATCGGCGGAGACGCTCAGGTCGGTCATGCTCACATCACTTCGATGTCGGCCTGCAGGGCGCCGGCGGCCTTGATGGCCTGCAGAATGCTGATCATGTCACGCGGGCTGACGCCGAGGGCGTTCAGGCCGTTGACCAGGGTGGACAGGTTGGCGCCGCCGCCGACCAGCCGCATCTGGGTGCCCAGATCCTCTTCGACGTTCACCTGGGTCGAGGGCACGACGGCGGTCTGGCCCCGGCTGAAGGGCGCCGGCTGACTGACCTGCGGCTGTTCGTCCACCGATATGGTCAGATTGCCCTGGGCGATGGCGACGCGAGAGATGCGCACGGCGTCGCCCATGACGATGACGCCGTTGACCTCGTCGATGATGACCTTGGCGGGGGTGTCGACGCTGACGGCCAGGTTTTCGATCCGGCTGATGAAGCCCGCCATGCCCAGTTCACCAGGCGCGCGCAGGGCGACGACCGTGCCGTTCTCGGCCAAAGCCGATCCTGGATAGGCGGCGTTGACGACGGCGGCGACGCGCTGGGCAGTGGTGAAGTCGGGGTTGCGCAGGTTCAGGCGCACCTCGTTCATATTGGCCATCTGGAAGCCGGTCTCGCGCTCGACCAAGGCGCCCGAAGCGATGCGGCCCGCAGTCGGCACGCCGCGCGTCACCGACGACCCCGAACCGCCAGACGCCGAGACGGCGCCGGTCTGGACCGAGCCTTGCGCCACCGCATAGACCTGACCGTCCGCGCCTTGCAGGCTGGTGACAACCAGCGAACCGCCCAGCAGGCTCTTGGCGTCGCACATGGAGGCGACCGACACGTCGATGCGCGAGCCGGGCGTGGCGAATGCGGGCAGGTCGGCCGTGACCATGACGGCGGCCATATTCTTGGTGTTGGCGTTGGCCCCGCGAATGTTGACGCCCAGCCGCTCGGTCATGCCTTCCAACGACTGGCGGGTGAAGGGACAGTTGCGTAAGGAATCGCCCGTGCCGTTCAGCCCCATGACCATGCCGTAGCCGACCAACTGGTTGCCGCGCACGCCCTCGACGGCGGCAATGTCCTTGATGCGCGATTGCGACTGGGCCAGCGCCGAGGTCGCGCCGCCGGCGACGACGAGCGTCGCGGCGACTGAGGCGATCAGGCGGGCAGGCAGATTTTGCATCGGTCAGGCGTCCACGCAACGTTACGCCGTCATCCGTGCGAGGATCGTGCCGGAGAATTAACGACGTGAATTCAATGCCGGTCGGCTTTTGACGGACATAGAAGCGGCAGGATTTGCCGGGGCGTTAACCAAACAGTCATCGCCGCCCGTCATCCATGATTTCATGACGCGGAGCACCTGCACATGAAGGTTGTCGGCCCCAACGGCGTCAGCACGCCTGCCAGCACACGTCCGACGCGATCCGCCAGCGGTTTCTCGCTGGGGCAGGCCGCATCTCCGTCCGCGCCCGCTGCAACGACCGCCAGCGCAGCAACCGGCGGGGTCTCTGACGTCTCGGCTTTGATGGCCCTTCAAGGTGTCGAGGGACCTCTGGAAAAGCGACGTCGCGCGATCCGGCGCGGCAGCGGTCTTCTGGATCGCCTTGACGAAATCAAGCTGGCCCTGCTGAACGGCGACGCCGACGAGGGGGCGCTGGATCGCCTGGCGCGAAGCCTGCGCGAGGAGCGCGCCGACGATGACGACAAGGACCTGGGCGCCCTGCTGGATCAGATCGACCTGCGCGCTTCAGTCGAGCTGGCGAAGGCCGAAATGCGCCGCAACCGCCCCTGATACGAAATAATCGTCTGACATCAGGCGGCTAAGCTTCGGCAGTGAGTGACTTTTGCCACTGTCAGGCGGTGAGTCGCCCTATTTCCATCACGGAATCGAGAACCGCGTTGCCGCGACTCGACGGGCTGATTATACGGCCATCTACGCCACAGGGGGGCGTGTTAGAGAGCGTGAGATCGATGAGCGCCTTGGCGTCCGTTGTGTCCGACGAAACCGGCCAGTATCGGCCGTCTGACAGCGAGCCGTTCATGAACGAACGGCAGCAAGCTTATTTCAAGAAGAAGCTGCTGGCCTGGAAGGATGAAATCCTTCGCGAGTCCAAGGGTACGGTCGTCAATCTGAAGGCCGAGACCGAAAACCACCCCGATCTGGTGGACCGGGCGTCTTCGGAATCTGATCGCGCGCTGGAGTTGCGCACCCGCGACCGCCAACGCAAGTTGATCTCCAAGATCGACGACGCGCTGCGCCGGATCGAGGACGGCTCCTACGGCTACTGCGAGGACACGGGCGAACCCATCAGCCTGGGTCGTCTGGAAGCCCGTCCGACGGCGACCCTGTCGGTCGAAGCCCAGGAACGCCACGAACGCCGCGAACGCGTTCACCGCGACGACTGAGGTTTAAGCCTTCCGCGCCTTGACTTCGCCGGGTTGCGGGGCGACCTAGCCGCCTCGCTTTCGAGGTCGTCTACCCATGTCCGTCAAGGTTCGTTTCGCCCCGTCGCCCACGGGTAAGCTGCACGTCGGCAATGTCCGCACCGCCTTGGTGAACTGGATGTTCGCCAAGGGGCGGGGCGGGTCATTTGTGCTGCGCATCGACGACACCGACCTGGCGCGCTCCACGCCCGAGTTCGAACAGGGAATCGAAGACGACCTGACTTGGCTGGGAATGCCGTGGGACGAGCGCTACAATCAGTCCAAGCGCTTCGATCGCTACGAAGAAGCGGCCGCCAGGCTGAAGGCGTCGGGGCGGCTTTATCCCGCCTATGAGACCGCTGACGAGTTGGACCGTCGGCGCAAGGTGCAACTGTCGCGCGGCCTGCCGCCGATCTATGACCGCGCGGCGCTGGAACTGACCGAAGAGCAGAAGGCCGCTTACGAAGCCGAAGGGCGCCGCCCCCATTGGCGCTTCAAACTGGACGGCAAGCGCGTCGCCTGGGAAGACCTGGCGCGCGGTCATGCGGAGGTGGACACCGCCTCGATGTCGGACCCGGTGCTGATTCGCGAGGACGGTCTGTTCCTCTATACCCTGCCGTCGGTGGTCGATGACATCGATATGGCCATCACGCACATCATCCGGGGCGAGGATCACGTCACCAACACCGGGGCGCAGATCGAAATCTTCGAAGCGCTGGGCGCGACGGTTCCGGGGTTCGCCCACATGCCGTTGCTGGTCGGCGCCGACGGCGCCGCCTTGTCCAAGCGTCTGGGATCGCTGTCGATCAGTGACATGCGCGAACAAGGCTATGAGCCGATCGCGATCACCAGCCACCTCGGCCGGATCGGGACCTCTGATCCGCTGGAAGTCGGCGCCTCGGTGGACGCTCTGGGACAGAGCTTCGCCTTTTCCAAGATGGGCCGTTCGCCGGCGCGTTACGATACGGCCGATCTGGACCGACTAAACGCCCAAGCGCTGCACGTCATGGACTATGCGACGGCGCAGCCGCGTCTTCAGGCTCTCGGCGCCGATCTGGGGGAAGCCTTCTGGAATACGGTGCGGGGCAATCTGATGAAGTTCGCCGACGTCGCGGACATGGCGCAGATCGTCCGTGGTCCGATCCAACCCGTCATCGAAGATACGACCTTCATCGAAACGGCGCTGCGTCTGCTGCCGGAAGTGATCGACGAGAACGCCTGGTCGGCGTGGACCTCGGCCGTCAAGGCCGAGACGGGCGCCAAGGGCAAGGCGCTGTTCATGCCGCTGCGTCTGGCGCTGACGGGGCAGCAGCACGGGCCGGACATGGCGGCCATGGCGCCGCTGATCGGTCGCGAAACCATCCAGCGGCGTCTGAGAGGCGAGGCGGCCTAAGCCGCCTCAATCAAATCAAGCGTTGCACACGGCCAGTTCGTCTGCGCTCAGGGCGACGCCCTTGTACGAGAAGGCGGTCACGGGACCGAACTTCTGAACCACGCGACGGCAGGCGCGCGTCGCGGGCTGTTCCGTGCCGCCTGCGGCGGTGCAGGTCGCGCCTTCGCAGGACCAACGAGCGCCGTCGATGATGGTGGCGCGTGCGGGCGCCTTGGCGGCGTCGGCCAGCGTCAGGCTGGTGGCGGCGGGGGCTTGGGCGACCGCAGGGGCGGCGGCGAACAGGGCGGCGGCGATCAGCAAAGCGCGCATCGAAAACTCTCCGAAATGAAGAACGGCGTCATGCCGCTCCGCTCCCATGTCAGTTTTCCATAAAAACTGTCAAGACGCGCGCAGCGGATTGTGAGCGATGATCACTTATCGATGATCATGTTTCAATTGCGGCGCATCGCCGCCGGCCTGAACCTGCGCCATCGCCTCTTCGACGGTTTCGGCGACGGTCCAGGCGTCCAGGAACGACGGCGGCGTCATTCCTTCTGCGACGCTATGCTTCATCAGGTCGAAGAAGCCATTCCAGAAGCCGTTCAGGTTCAGGAAGACGACCGGCTTGTGGTGCAGGTCCAGCCGCTTCCAGGACAGCAGCTCCACGACCTCTTCCAGGGTGCCGATGCCGCCGGGCGCGACCACGAAGGCGTCGGACTGGTCGTACATCAGTTGTTTGCGCTCATGCATCGAAGTGACGACGACAGTCTCGACGTCGTCGAACAGGCGTTCGCGGCTGCGCAGGAAAGCCGGCATGATGCCGACGACCCGGCCGCCCGCCTCATGCGCGCCACGCGCTGAGGCCCCCATCAGGCCCACGCCGCCGCCACCATAGACCAGCCGCCAGCCCGCCTCGGCCGCGACCTTGCCAAACGCGTAGGCCGCCTCGGTATAGGTGGGATCGGCGGTCTCGGAGGCGCCGCAGAACAGGCAGACGGAAGAGCCGTCGAACGGCAGGAACGAAACGGGGGGCAGGGACATGGAGCCTCGAAGAAAACGAATAGGCGGCCTGGCCATGGCCAAACCGACGGCGCTCAAGCTAACACAGGCTCGAGCCGCTGGGTCGCCAGTCCTATATCGTAGAGGCGCAGGATGAAACGTCGGATGATGGTCGCGTGTGTCGCGGTCCTGGCTGCCGCAGCCTGTTCCGATCAGCAGGGCGGCGTGGCGGGGCCGACGGGCGCCGACGAGGCCTCGCCCTGGGTTCGCCCGCCCCAGATTGATGGCGTGATGCGCGACGGCGGCGTTCTGGTGCTGCGCGGCGGGGCGGGGCCCAATGCGCGCGTCGTGCTGCGTGCGCCGGATACTGCGGCCGTGGCGACGACGGCGGACGGCGCGGGGCGGTTCGAACTGCGACTGCCGCCTTTGAGCGGCGATGTGCGCTTCACGCCTGAGGTGCAGGTGGGCGAGGACGCCGCCGTCTCGCCGGAGACCCTGGTGGTGATCCAGGGCGGGGCCGGTCCCGTCGCCCTGATTGCAGCAGGCCAGCCGACGGTTCGGCTCGATGGCAGCGAGGGGCTGGATGCGGTGGATTCGGACGGTGCGACTCTGATGGCTTCAGGCCGGACGAATGGGGCGGCTCCCTCGGTCAATATCAACGGCGCAGATATGGTGCCGACGGCGATCGGACGCGGCCGCTGGCGAGCCGTCATCGGACAGTCCGGTCCGGCGACGATCACGGTGAATGGAAACAGCTTCGACTATCCGGGCATGGGTGCGGCTGGCGGCTTCGTCGTCGAGCGGGCGGGGGCGGGCTGGCGGATCACATGGCCCGTCGATCCAGCGGGACGTCAGACGACATGGTTGCCGGACTGAAGGCGCTTAACGATCTGGAAACCATTTCGGTTAAGGAATGGGCCGTCCTCAGGGACACCATCACCGAACCTGCTTGCAGCCCGGCGCCCCCGCCGGGCTTCTTTTTTCGCCGGCCAATCAGCCCTTTCTCGGCGTGTCTTCGGCGCCCTCGGTGCGATCGCGGAACAGGGCGGCGCGGGCGAGCAGGATAAGGGTGACCGGCGTCGTGACCGTCAGGAACAGGCCGATCAGGATTTCGCGCGGCATGAAACGCCGCTCGACGGTCGTGAACCAGACGATCGACGCCAGCAGGACCAGGGCCATGCCCAGCGTGGCGCCAAGCGTCGGGGCATGGACGCGCTCATAGAAGGTCTTCAGCCGAACCAGCCCAACCACGCCCAGTAGCGAGAGGGCCGAGCCGATTACGGCCAGGGCCACGACAATGATAGCGGCCCATGCGGGAACGTCAGCTTGGGTCATTCAATCACCTCGCCGCGCATCAGGAACTTGGCCAGGGCCACGGTGGCGGCGAAGCCCAGCATGCCGATCACCAAGGCGGCCTCGAAATAGAGCTGGCTGTTGGTGCGGATGCCGAACACCACCACCAGCAGCATGCTGTTCAGATAAAGCGTGTCCATGCCCAGGACGCGATCCTGGGCGCGCGGACCGTGAATGATCCGCCATGCCGCCAAGCCCATGGCGCAGGTCAGCATCAGCTGGGCCAGACCCAGACCCCAGGTCAGCACCGCCGCCGTCATTCGAAAATCTCCATCAGCCGGCGCTCGTAGCGATCCTTGATCAGCCGCACCCAGGTCTCTTCATCCACGAGATCCAGCACGTGCAGCAGCAGACGGCCGGTGGCGGACTCATACTCGACCCACAAGGTGCCAGGCGTCGAGGTGATAATGATGGCCAGGACCGCCAGGCCATATCGGTCGCGCAGGTCCAACGGGATGTGGATGAAGCCGGATGTGCGCTCATGTCGTCGCCGCCCCAGAATGATGTGCGACACCGCCCAGTTGGAGCGCACGATGTCGCCGATGACGTCGATGGCGAGGCGCATTATGGCCATCGGCGCCTTCACCCGCACGCGATCCACGCCCAGCGCCAACATGATGATCGGCGCCAGCAGGGCCAGCAGCACCGCGAGCGCCAGGGAAGGCGGCGCGACCGAGGCGCTGAGCAGGATTGAGGCGACGAACAGGCCGAGTGACAGGATGGGGTAGGGGAGGACGCGTCTCATCGACCCCCCCTGCCCAAGACCGCTTGGATATAGCCTTGCGGGTCAGCCAGCCACGCCGCCGTGTGGTCGGTGTAGATCAACGCGGAGCCAGCGAAGATGGCCAGGAACACGCAGGTGCCGAGCAGGGTTGCGACCGCCGTCAGCTCGGCCGCACCCACCACGAAAGCCGGCGCATCTTCGTCGCGCGTCCAGATCGCGCCGACCCCTAGGCGGGTCAGGCCGATCAAGGCGCCGAGGCTGGACACGGAAAGCACGGCGACCAGCGTCCAGGCCGCCGCATCGCCAACGCCGACCAAGGCGCTGATCATAGAAAGTTTCCCGACGAAGCCGGCCAAAGGCGGCAGGCCGGCAACCATCAGGGTGCAGATCAGAAAGGCCCCGCCCAGGGCCGCGACGGCCGCCGGAATGACCAGGCCCGGCTCGTTGCGCTCTTCGTCGTCGAACGGATCACGATATTCGTCATCGAAAACAGCGCGCGCCTCTCCGACATCGGATTCTCGCCCTCGCTGGAGGATCTCGGCCAGCAGAAACAGGGCTGCGCAGGCCAGGGTGGAGCCGATCAGGTAAAAGAGCGCGCCGCTGAGGGTCGCCGCATCGCCGACGCCCAGGCTGGCCAGAACGGTGCCGGAGGAAATCATCACGCCGAACCCGGCGGCGCGCGACAGATCGCGAGAGGCGATCAGGCCGAACGTGCCGAACGCTATGGTCGCCAGTCCGCCGACGAACAGCCAAGTCAGGCCAAATCCGGCCGAGGCGCCCGCGTCGGCGCCGAACAGCAGCAGACTAAGGCGGATGACCACATAGACCCCGACCTTGGACAGGATGGCGAAGACCGCCGCCGCCGGCGCGCTGGCTGCCGAATAGGTCGGGGTCAGCCAGAACCCCAAGGGCCACATGGCGCACTTGATCAGAAAGGCCGTGCCCAGCACCGCCGCTCCGATATGAAACAGTCCCAGGTCATCCGCTGAGACGGTCGCAACCCGCGTCGCAACATCCGCCATGTTCAGCGTGCCGGTCACCCCGTAGATCAGGCTGACGCCGATCAGGAACAGCAAGGACGCGGTCAGATTGACGGCGATATAGATCACGCCCGCTCGCACACGCGCCTCGCCCGACCCATGCAGGGCCAGTCCGTACGAGGCGGCCAGCATGATCTCGAAAAAGACGAACAGGTTGAACAGGTCGCCGGTCAGCAGGGCGCCGTTCACCCCCATGATGAGAAGCAGGAACAGGGCGTGGAAGCGCGGCCCCGCCCGGTCCCATCGCGCCAAGGCGAAGATCAGGGCGCATCCGCCCAAAACGCTGGTCAGCGCGACCATCATCGTCGACAGCCGGTCGGCCACCAGGACGATGCCGTAGGGCGCAGCCCACGATCCCAGGCGATAGACCCGCGCAGTATCGCCGCCGCCCACGGCGCCGTTTGCGCTTTCGTGCAGCAGAACCAAGGCCATGATCAGAATGGCGGCCATAGCGCTCAAGCTGAGCGCCGCCTTCAGCGTTCGGCGACGCTCGTCCAGCAGCAGCATGGCTGAGGCGATGATCATCGGCAGGACGATGGGGCCGATGATCAGATGGGCGTTCCAGTCGATCATGCGTCCGGCTCCTTGCCATCGACATGGTCGCTGCCGGTGATGCCGCGCGCGGCCAGAATGACAACCAGGAACAGCGCGGTCAGGGCGAAGCTGATGACGATCGCGGTCAGGACCAGCGCCTGCGGCGTCGGGTCGGTGTAGCGCGCCGGGTCGGAGACCTCGCCCGCCAGCACCGGCGGCGCGCCCGACCTCAGCCGTCCCATGGCGAAGATGAAGATATTGACCGCATAGGACAGCAGCGACAGCCCCATGATCACCTGAAAGGTGCGCGGGCGCAGCAGCAGCCAGACACCGGAGGCCGACAGCACGCCGATGGCGAGGGCGAGAACCAGCTCCATCATGACGGCTCTCCTTCTTCGGCGTCTCTTTGCTTGGGCTTGCGCAGCGACTGGTGCGCCAGGGCGACGAGGGTCAGGACCGTGGCGCCCACGACCAGAACGACCACGCCCAAGTCGAACAGCACGGCGCTGGCCAAGGGCACGCGGCCCAGGATCGGCAGGTCGGCATACTGGAACCAGGAGGTCAGGAAGGGATAGCCGAACAGCCATGATCCAATCCCGCTGAGGGCGGCGATCACCAGGCCGGCGCCGATCCAGAAGATGGGCCGGATCGCCAGCCGCTCTTCGACCCAGCGGGCGCCCGAGGCCATATATTGCAGGATGAAGGCGATCGACAGGGCCACACCCGCCGCGAAACCGCCGCCCGGCAGGTCGTGCCCGCGTAGGAACAGGTGGACGGCGAGCAGGATGATGAAGGGGAAGATCCAGCGCATCACCACGCGGGGGATCAGCATGGTCTCCTTCAGCGTGTCGCCCTCCGATCGCGTCTCATGATCGCGGTCTGAGGCGTCCTGCACGCTCTGCTGGCTGGGATTGGACAGGGTGTCGTCGGCGGGACGGAAGCGGCGCAGCAGGGCGAAGATCGTCAGGCCGACAATGCCCAGAACCGCGATCTCACCGAAGGTGTCGAAGGCGCGGAAGTCGACCAGGATGACGTTGACGATGTTGCGCCCGCCCGCGTCTTTATAGGCGTGCTCGACGAAGAAGCGCGAAATCCCCTCGAGCGATGGACGCGTCATGACGGCGTAGGAAATGGCCGCCAAGGACGCGCCGACGGCGGCGGCGATGATCAGATCGATACGGCGCCGGCGGCGAGACCGCTTCTCCATGGCCTGTGGCAGGCGAATGGTCTCGAGCCGCTTCGGCAGCCAGCGCAGACCCAGCAGCAGCAGGACTGTGGTCACGACCTCGACCAGCAATTGGGTCACGGCCAGATCCGGCGCCGACAGCCAGACGAAGGACAGGCAACTGGCCAGACCCGCGCCGCCCATCAGAACCACGGCGGCCAGTCGGTGATACTTCGCCTGCCATGCCGCCGCGACTGCACAGCTGGCGCCGAGCAGCCACAGACCGGCGAAGGCCCAGTTGGACAGTGTCAATGTCGGCATGATCGGGCGGATCACCAATCCGGCGCCGATCGCCGCCAGCCCGCCTGCCAGCAGGGCGACCAAGACGATGGCCCTCAGCTGTGGCTGTTGTCGTGTTGCCCCCAACAGACGAACCATCGCCTCCGACCCCTTGAACAGGCCGGTCATAGTTCGCTCGAACAACCAGCCGCCGTTCAGACGCTTCCAGCCCCACGGTCCGCCGCGCGGGTTGGCGTTGATGCGTTTGCCGAAGACGACATAGAGAGCCACGCCGCCGGCGAGGGCGATAAGGCTCAGCACCAGCGGCAGGTTGAATCCGTGCCACAGGGCCAGGCTGTAATAGGGCAGGTCAAAGCCCAGCACCGAAACGGCGGCGCTCTTCAGGAACGGTCCCACCGTCACAGCCGGGAAGATGCCGACGACCAGACACAGCGCGACAAGCACCTCGACGGGGCGACGCATCCAGGCGGGCGGCTCGTGCGGGATGCGATCCAACTCTGTCGGAGGCGGGCCGAAGAAGGTCGCATGGATAAACCGCAGTGAATACAGAACGCTGAAGGCGCTGGCCAAGGTGGCCAGGGCGGGCAGCAGCATGTTCAGGCCGTGCGTATGGGCGCTGGCCACCGCCTCGGCCAGGAACATTTCCTTGGACAGAAAGCCGTTCAGCAGCGGCACGCCCGCCATCGCGGCTGCGGCCACCATGGCCAGGGTCGCCGTGAAGGGCATGAAGCGGAACAGACCGCTGAGCTTGCGCATATCCCGCGTGCCGGCCTCGTGATCGATGATGCCGGCGGCCATGAAGAGCGACGCCTTGAAGGTGGCGTGGTTCACCGTGTGGAAGATGGCCGCAATACAGGCCAGCGGACTGCCCAATCCCAGCAACAGCACGATCAGGCCCAGATGGCTGATCGTCGAATAGGCCAGCAGGCCTTTGAGATCATGCTGGAAGATGGCGCACCAGGCGCCGAGCAGCAGCGTCGCCAGACCCATGCCGCCGACGATCAGATACCAGCTCTCCGACCCCGCCAGGACGGGCCAGAAGCGGATCAGCAGGAAAATGCCTGCCTTCACCATGGTCGCGGAGTGCAGATAGGCGCTGACCGGCGTCGGCGCGGCCATGGCGCGGGGCAGCCAGAAGTGGAACGGAAACTGTGCGCTCTTGGTCATCGCGCCTAGCAGCAGAAGGATCAGCGCGGGCAGGTACAGGGGACTGGTCTGGATCGCCTCTCGCGACGCCAAGACGACATCGAGGTCGTAGCTGCCGACGATCCGCCCGATCAGGATCATCCCGACCAGCAGGGCGATACCGCCCATGGCCGTCACCGTCAGCGCCATGCGGGACCCTTCGCGCGCGGCGGGATTTTGGTGCCAATAGCCAATCAACAGGAAGGAGAAGAGGCTGGTCAGCTCCCAGAAGACGACCAGCTGGATCAGATTGCCCGACAGCACCACGCCTTGCATCGCGCCCATGAAGGCCAGCAGGAAGGAAAAGAACCGCGGCACCGGATCCTTCGGCGACATGTAGTAGCGGGCATACAGCACCACCAAGGCGCCGATCCCCAGGATCAGGGCGCTGAACAGCCACGACAGCCCATCCAGTCGCAGCACCAGATTGACGCCCAGCGACGGCAGCCACGGGATCTCGTAGCGCAGCGTCTCCCCGTCCTGAAACATTGGCCATAGCGCGGCCAGACACCCCAGGCTGACCAAGGCCACGACCCACGACAGGATGGCGGCGGAGGTGCGTGCGTGACGCGGCAAGCCGGACGCGACGATGGCGCCAAGGAACGGCAGGACCAGGATGACGACGAGAAGGAAGCTGATGGACATCGAGGCGGGGCGTCTCTCCTGGATCGTGAGGGATAGCTTTGCCAACGCTCAAGGTTGGCCAAGGTTCGCTTTGATCTACGGACAGGAGCGGGGTGCGTCAAAGCGACACCAGAGCGCGGACCCCGGCGCCCAACAGCGCGACTGCCGCACGAAAAAGATCAGATAGTGAGGAAAGTTTTCGACCTAACGCCTTGTCCGGCCTCAGTCTTTACCCCGAGTGGCTCCGCAGGTAGGATTCGAACCTACGACCAGCCGATTAACAGTCGGCTGCTCTACCACTGAGCTACTGCGGAACATCTGCTCGGGAGGCGGGCGTATAGCAGCGGCCGTTCCGATCTTGCAATGGGAAAACGAGCCAATCGAAACGATATTTATCGACGACCCCGACGACCCGCGTGTTGCGGCCTATCGCGATATCCGCGAGCGTGATCTGACGGGGCGTCAGGGGCTGTTCATAGCGGAAGGGGAGGTGGTGGTGCGTGGACTGGCGTCGACGGCTTCGCGCTGTCGGCCTCTGTCGCTGCTGCTGGCGGAAAAACGCGTTGCGGCCTTGGGCGACGTCATCACGTCTCTGCCGCACGCGACGCCCGTCTATGTCGCAGGCCAGGCCGTGCTGGACCGGATTGCGGGTTTCGAACTGCATCGGGGCATTCTGGCCTTGGGCCAAAAGCCCGAGCCGCGGTCGCTGGACGATGTGCTGGCGGATATCGGGCCGCAAGACGTGTTCGTCGTGGCCAGCGGCATTGGCAACCACGACAATGTCGGCGGCCTGTTCAGGAACGCCGCCGCGTTCGGCGCCAAGGCTGTGCTGCTTGATCCGACTTGCTGCGACCCCTTTTACCGCAAGGCGATTCGCGTTTCGGTCGGCGCGGTGCTGCGCACGCCGTTCGTCGTCGCCGGCGCGACAGACATTATCGAAGCCCTGCAGCAGGCCGGCGTCGAGGTCTTGGCGCTGACGCCTTCGGCGACCGAGCGGCTTTCGGACTACAGGCGCGCCGGACCAGTTGGTCTGATGCTGGGGTCGGAAGGGCCGGGGCTGCCCAAGGATTTGATCGACCGTTGCCGGCCGATCGGCATCGCTATGGCGGGCGGGTTCGATTCGCTGAATGTCGCGGCGACCAGTGCGGTTGCGCTTCATCACCTGACGACGACGCCGCTTGCTGGAAGCTGAAAACGCGAAGGCCGCCCCGAGGGGCGGCCTTCGTCCGTATCGTCGCGATGGAGGCCTGACCGGGAATCGAACCCGGGTGCAAGGATTTGCAGTCCTCTGCGTCACCACTCCGCCATCAGGCCGCTTTTTGTCCCCGATTTCTCAGGGGCGGTCATCGCGAGGGGCGTTCGCTATCAGATCGGATTGTCCGCTGCAACGCACGGACCTATAAGCGCGCGAGTTTTCCTCCCGGATTATCGTTGAAGGCTGCCTACAGATGGATTTCACCGCAGAGCGCAAGGCCATGGTCGACTCGCAGGTGCGAGTGAACGACGTGACGGATCGCGCGATTCACCTGGCCATGATGGCTGTGCCGCGTGAGAAGTTCTGCGCGCCTGATCGCGCCTTCGCCGCCTATTCCGAAGAATCGGTGGTGATCGCGGGCGAGCGCCGCCTGATGCCGGCGCGCGACGTCGCCAAGCTGCTGCAAGCCGCCGATGCACGCGAAGGCGAGAAGGCCCTGGCGATCGCCGCGCCCTATGCCGCCGCCGTGCTGGCCCGTATGGGTGTCAGTGTCACGGCTCAGGAGTCGGACGACGCCGTTTTCGTCGTGGTCGGCGAGGCCCTGTCTGAAGCGGGCGTGGCGACCGTCGTCGCGCCGTTGGCTCAGCCGGCCGGCGAAGGGTGGGACCTGATCATTTCCGAAGGCGGCGTCGAGAGCCTGCCCGAATCGTGGGGCGCGTCTCTGCGTCCCGGCGGCCGGATCGTCGTAGTCGAACGCCGCGGCGCCATCGGCAAGGCGGCCCTGTATGTTCAGACGCGCGAAGGCCTGTCGCGCCGCGAACTGTTCGATTCGTCGCCTGCGGTCCTTGCCGAGCTGAAGCCGGCCCCCACTTTCGCGCTGTAAGACCAAAGAGACGCGCGGTTGCGACGGAAATCCCGTTCGCAACCGTGAAGAAAACTTAACTGGCGTGTGGTTCGGTCAGGCCGCAGTTACGCTTGAGAAAACATTCGGGCGTTCTTCGGAGCGTCACGCAAGGACGGACAATGTTGAAACGCTCGCGTGTGCTGGCTTCGGCCGCTGTGGTCGCCGTGATGACCGGTCTGGGCGCGCCGGCCTGGGCCGAGACGCTGCAGGACGCCATCGCCCTGGCCTATCGGACCAATCCTAACCTGCTGGCCCAACGCGCCAACCAGCGTGCGCTGGACGAAACGGTGGTCCAGGCGCGGTCGGGCCTGCGTCCGACCATCGGCGCCTCGGCCGGCGTGGACTACACCCGCAGCGACTTCCCCGCCGTGACCCAGTTCGTCGATACGAACGGAGACGGCATACCCGATACCCAGGTCACGACCTCATCGTCCGAAACCGAAGGCGCCAATGTCGGCGTGAGCGTCAGTCAGAATGTCTGGACCGCCGGTCGCACCTCGCGCGCCATTGATCAGGCCCGCGCCAGCGTCCTGGCCGGCCGTGAGAACCTGCGTGAGATCGAGCAGTCGGTCATGCTGTCGGTGATCCAGGCCTATGTGAACGTCATCCGCGACATGGAAATTCTGCGTATCCGTCAGGAGAACCTGACGGTGCTGCAACGCCAGCTGGAAGAAACCAGCGCCCGTTTCGAGGTCGGTGAGATCACCCGCACCGACGTGGCTCAGGCCGAAGCTTCGCAGGCGCAGTCCGAAGCCGATCTGGCGAACGCCCAGGCCCAGCTGTCCACGTCGCGCGCCGCCTATGCCGCCGTCGTCGGCCAGTCGCCGGCCGATCTGGAAGCCGCGCCGGTCCTGCCGGAAGTGCCCAGCGACTTCGACGTCGCCATCGAGACCGCGTTGCAGCGCAATCCCGCTGTCCTGGCCGCGACCTATCAACTGCAAAGCGCCGAGGCCGCCGTTGCGGCCGCCCGTTCGGAATATCTGCCGTCGGTGCGCGCTACCGCCTCCTATGGCGGATCGACCAACGATCTGGGCGACCTCGGTGAACTGGCCGATCGCCGCAGCTTCACGGCCGGCGCCACTCTGTCCGTGCCGCTGTTCACCGGCGGCCTGAACCGCTCGCGCGTCGCCCAGGCTTTGGAGCGCGCCAACGCGGCCCAGATTGGCATCGAGGGCGAGCGCCGCACCGTGCTGCAGAACGTCAGCTCGGCCTATGCCCAGGTGCTCTCGACCCGCGCCACGGTCGCCGCCGGCACAGAAGCGGTTCGCGCCGCATCGGTCGCGGCCGAAGGCGTGCGCCAGGAAGCCCAGGTCGGCCTGCGCACCACGCTGGACGTGCTGAACCAGGAGTTGGCGCTGCGGAACGCCCAAACTTCGGTCGCCAGCGCCCGCGCCGCCGAATACGTCGCCCGCGCTTCGCTGCTGGCCGCCATGGGCCAGTTGGAAGGCCCGGCGCTCAACCCGACGATCGAGGCCTATGATCCGGCTGCGAACTACGACCAGGTCAAGGGACGCGGCGGCCTGCCGTGGGACGGCGTGATCGAGACGCTGGACCGCGTGGCCTCGCCGCCGATCGTGACCACGCCGGACACCGCCGACGCGCCGATCGACGCTCAGCTCAAGGGCGAGGTCGTGCGCACGGCGCCGCAGAACTGACCGCGTCGAATACGGACGGAAACCGCCCGTTGATTCCGACGGGCGAAGATGCGACGACAAGGCACAGGTTTCGAGCGATCCATCGTTCGGCGCCCACCCCTTCTACCCAGGCCTCGCCCAAGGTTGCGCCATGACCGATCAGTCCGCCCAGGAACCGACCATGGAAGAGATTCTGGCGTCGATTCGCCGGATCATCTCTGAAGACGAGGCCCCGGCCGAAACGCCGGCTGCCGCCATGCCGGAAGCCACGCCTGAGCCGGTTCCCGAGCCTATCGCGGCCGAAAGTGTCTTCGCCGCTCCGGTTGAGCCTGTGTCGGAGCCCGCCGCCGTCGAAGACGACGTGCTGGAACTGACCGACCGCTATGAGGCGCCGGCCGAGACCATCGGCGATCTGGACGTGGTCGAGCATTCGCCCGCGCCCTATCAGCCCGAACCGGAACCCACGCCGGCTTACGAATCGGCTCCCGAGCCGGCGCCGGCCTATGACACCCTGGTCGGCGACAGCGCCGCCGCCAGCGCGGCCTCGGCCTTTGCGGGCCTGGCCGCCAGCTTCAAGAAGCCTGAGCCGGCTCCGTCGGCCTCGGGCGACCTGCCCTTCGTCAGCGGCAACACCGTCGAGGCCATGGTCGCCGAGATGCTGCGCCCGCTGCTGAAGGACTGGCTGGACAACAACCTGCCCGGCATCGTCCAGGCGGCGGTACAAAAGGAAGTCGAACGCATCGCGCGCAGCGCCTAGCCCTTCGCTTCAGCCCAGACTAATCCGAGGGGCGGCTCCTGAAGGGGCCGCCCTTTCGCATTTTGCAAAAGACCTATTCCAATGCTTGAGAAGACTTTCGAACCCCAGGCCGCCGAGCCCCGCCTTTACGCCCAGTGGGAAGAGAGCGGCCTGTTCGCGCCCCGCACCGACGGCGCCGCCGAGGCCTATTCGATCGTCATTCCGCCGCCGAACGTGACAGGCAGCCTGCATATCGGCCATGCGCTGAACAACACCCTGCAGGACATCCTGGCCCGCTATCACCGGATGAAGGGCAAGGCGGTGCTGTGGCTGCCGGGCACGGACCACGCCGGCATCGCGACCCAGATGGTGGTCGAGCGCAAGATGGCGTCCGAGGGCAATGTCGGCCGCCGCGACATGGGCCGCGACGCCTTCATCGACAAGGTCTGGGAATGGAAGGCCGAGAGCGGCGGCACCATCGTGCGCCAGCTGCGCCGTCTGGGCGCGTCCTGCGACTGGTCGCGCGAGCGGTTCACCCTGGATGAGGGTTTGAATGCCGCCGTCCGCAAGGTCTTCGTGCAACTGCACAAGGAAGGCCTGATCTATCGCGACAAGCGTCTGGTGAACTGGGATCCGCATTTCCAGACCGCCATTTCCGATCTTGAGGTCGAGCAGCGCGAGATCGACGGCGCCTATTGGCATTTCGCCTATCCGTTGGCCGACGGCGTGACCTATGAACACCCGGTCGCCTTCGATGAGGACGGCAGGGCCACAGAATGGGAGACGCGCGACTTCATCGTCGTCGCCACGACCCGGCCCGAGACCATGCTGGGCGACACCGGCGTGGCGGTGCATCCGGATGACGGGCGGTATGCCGGCCTGGTCGGCAAGTTCGTGACCCTGCCGATCACCGGCCGTCGCATCCCCATCGTCGCCGACGATTATGCCGATCCGACCAAGGGTTCGGGCGCGGTGAAGATCACGCCGGCGCATGATTTCAACGATTTCGGCGTGGGCAAGCGAGCCGGCCTGCCGTCGCTGAATATCCTCGACGCTTTCGGGCGCATCACTGACGTCGATACGCCCGACGTGCCTGCGGATTACGTCGGGCAAGACCGTTTCGCCGCGCGCAAGGCCATTGTCGCTCGCGCTGGGGAAGAGGGCTGGCTGCGCGAGATCGAGAAAACCAAACATGTCGTCCCGCATGGCGACCGCTCCGGCGTCGTTATCGAGCCGTGGCTGACAGACCAGTGGTACGTCGATGCCAAGGTCCTGGCCCAGCCCGCGCTGAAGGCGGTGGAGCAGGGCGATACGGTGTTCGAGCCGAAATCGTACGAGAAGATCTATTTCGAATGGCTGCGCAACATCGAGCCGTGGTGCATCTCGCGCCAGCTGTGGTGGGGGCACCGCATCCCGGCCTGGTATGGTCCGAACGGCGAGATTTATGTCGCCGAGACGGAGGAGGACGCCCGCGAACAGGCGATGGCCGACTATGATTCCGAGGTCGCCCTGACCCAGGACGAGGACGTTCTCGACACCTGGTTCTCCTCGGCCCTGTGGCCGTTCTCGACCATGGGCTGGCCCGAGAAGACCGAGGACCTAGAGCGCTTCTATCCGACCAGCGACCTGGTCACGGCGGCGGACATCATCTTCTTCTGGGTCGCCCGGATGATGATGATGGGCCAGCACTTCATGGGCGAGGCGCCGTTCAAGCGCGTCATCATCAATGGCCTCGTGCGCGACGAGAAGGGCCAGAAGATGAGCAAATCGAAGGGGAACGTCATCGACCCCCTCGGCATCATCGACGAGCTGGGCGCTGATCCGCTGCGCTTCACCATGGCCATCCTGTCGGGCACGCGCGACATCAAGCTGTCGAAGCAGCGGATCGAGGGCTATCGCAACTTCGGCACCAAGCTGTGGAACGCCGCCCGCTTCAGCCAAATGAACGAGGCGCGCCGGGTGGCGGGCTTCGATCCCGCGAGCGTCGATCAAACGATCAACCGCTGGATCCGCGGCGAGCTGACCAAGGCCGAACGCGCCGTGTCCGAGGCCATCGAAGGCGGACGCTTCGACGATGCGGCGGGCGCCCTGTACCGCTTCGTCTGGAACGTCTTCTGCGACTGGTATCTGGAACTGGCCAAGCCTGTCTTCCAGGGCGCCGATGAAGCCGCAAAGACCGAGACGCGGGCGATGACCGCTTGGACGCTGGATCAGACGCTCAAGCTGCTGCATCCAGTCATGCCCTTTATCACCGAGGAACTGTGGGCCGAACTGGGCAAGGAAGGTCCGGCCCGCGACGGCTTGCTGATCGGCGCCGAGTGGCCGGTGCTGCCGGACGCCTTCATCGACGCTTCGGCCGAGGCCGAGATCGGCTGGCTGGTCGATCTGGTCGGCGAGATTCGCGGTCTGCGCGCCGAAATGAACGTGCCGCCGTCGGCCAAGCCGCCGCTGGCCTTTGTCGCGCCCGACGCCGTGACGGTTGAGCGAATCGCCCGCCATCGCGATCTGATCCTGACCCTGGGCCGGGTGTCCGAGGTCGGTTCTGCGGACGCGGCGCCGACAGGGGCCGTGACCTTCGTGTCCGGCGGTTCGACCATCGCCTTGTCCTTGGCGGGCATCATCGATCTGACCGCCGAACGGGCCCGTCTGGAGAAGGAAATCGCCGCCTTCGACAGCGACATCGGCCATGTGAACAAGAAGCTGGGCAACCCCAACTTCGTGTCCCGCGCCGCGCCGGAAGTCGTCGACGAACAGCGCGCCAAGCTGGCCGAGGCCGAGGCAGGCAAGGTCAAGCTGCAGGCGGCGCTGGCGCGTCTCAGCGAGATCGGATGACCCTCCCTCCGCTCATCCCCGCGAAAGCTGGGACCCAGCGCTTTGGCCGATCCAGCGTAGGATCGGTCTCGACATGCATGATCCAAGGCGCGTGCTTTGCGAAAGAACTGGGTCCCAGCTTTCGCGGGGACGAGCGGAAATGAGGGGGCGAGCCGACCAGATTCTCGTCGCCAGAGGTCTGTTCGACACCCGCGCCCGCGCCCGCGCCGCCATTGAGGCGGGGCGCGTCAAGGCGGACGGTCGTCTGATCGTCAAACCGTCTGAACAGATCGCCGAGGATGCCGAGATCGACGCCCAACCCGCCCACCCTTGGGTCGGGCGCGGCGCGCTGAAGCTGGACCACGCCCTGACCCTGTGGCCTGTCGTCGTCGAGGGCAGGGTGGCGCTGGATGTCGGCGCATCGACCGGCGGCTTTACCGAGGTGTTGCTGAACCGCGGCGCGGACAAGGTGTTCGCCGTCGACGTCGGCTTCGGCCAGATGCACGCACGGGTGTCGTCCGATCCACGCGTGATCAATCTGGAGCGCACCGATGCGCGCGACCTGACGCCCGATCTGATCCGGCAGCCGCCGTCGCTGGTCGTCTGCGACGCCAGTTTCATTAGCCTGATCAAAGTGCTTCCAGTCGCGCTCGATCTTGCAACCCCTGGCGCGGAGCTGGTCACCCTCGTCAAGCCGCAGTTCGAGGCGGATGGCCCGGGCGGCGGCAAGAAGGGCGTGATCAAGGATGCGGCGGCGCATGCGGCGGCCGTGGAGCGCGTGCGCGACTGGCTGGAGGCGCTGGGCTGGGCGGTGCAGGCGACAACCGAAAGCCCGATCACCGGCGGTGACGGCAATGTCGAGTTCCTGCTGTGGGCGAAGAAGCCGGGCTAGGGCCGTAACCCCAAACGGGCTCAAGTAGGCCGAAGGCCGATAGCCCCAAAACAAAGAGAAACCGCCGGAGGATTGCTCCTCCGGCGGCTCCGTCACGTCGTCGATCGACAGGGGGGCTGAAAATTAATCGACGACGCGATAGCGGCCGTACTGGTCGGGGCAGGTGCGGACGTAGCGCGTGTCCGTGCGACCATCGGGCAGACGGATCTGGCTTTCAGCCAGGCGGCATCCGTCTGAATTCTGATAGGAGTCGACCGGGCGCGAGCGGTCGTCGTAATAGCCGCCACGGCTATAGGCATAGTCGTCGCGACGGTCGTAATCGTCGTAGCGATAGCCTTGGTCGCCGGTGTAACGATCGTCGTAATAGCCGTAGCTCGGTTGGCTGTAGCCCTGGGCATAATAGCCGTTCGAGCCATAGCTGCTCTGATAGCTGCGGCAGGCGTCCGAGCTGGACCGACCGACCTGCGACCCGACGACAGCGCCGAGCACGCCGCCCAGGATGCTGCCTTCCGTGCGTCGACCGCGTGCGGCCAGTTGCGAGCCGATGACGGCGCCCGCGCCGCCGCCGATCACCGCGCCGGCGCCGGTGCGGCCTTGGCGCTCACGCGCGCAAGGATCGTAATAGCGGCCGCTGTTGTAATCGTACGAGCGGCTATAGGCGCCCGTGCCATAGTTGTGGCTATAGCCGCTGCCGTAATAGTTCTGGGCCGACGCCGTGAGCGGGGCGGCCGTGACGCCGAACGCCAGGGCGGCGACGGCGGCGATCGATGTTTTCGTGAGACGCATTTTCCAACCCTCTGAGGACCGAACGGTTTTCCGTCAAACGTTAACGGCAAAGCCTCGTGTCTCGTTGCACTAGGATTTACGACGGCGAAGCTGAACGGCAATTGATCGGTTCGTTCATCTTCGTTCATGTTCAGCAAACCTGCCGCGATGGCCCTGTGGCTTGAGCGAAGGGGGACCTGCGGCTAGAAGCCCGCCGATGGATATCCTCACCATCGACCGCGTCGGCGGCCAAGGCGACGGCGTCGCCCAGACGCCGTCTGGCCCGGTGTTCGCCGGCCTGACCTTGCCCGGCGAAACGGTGCGCGGCGTCGTCGCGGACGGACGGCTGGAAGAGGTCGAGATCATCACGCCCAGCCCCGACCGGGTCGCACCGGTCTCGCCTCAATATGGCGACTGTGGCGGCTGCTCGCTGCAGCATTGGTCGGAAAAGCCGTATCTGGATTGGAAGCGAGAGCAGGTGCGCTTGGCCTTGGCGCGCGAGCGGATCGAGACCGAGATCGAGGCGACGGTGGCGACCCCGCCGGCCAGCCGTCGCCGCCTGGCTCTTCATGCCCGTCGCACCCAGGATGGACGGGTTGTGCTGGGTTTCAAGGCGCGCCGCTCCTGGCGGCTGGTCGAAGTGAAGGCCTGTCCGGTCGCCGATCCCCGGATCGTGGCGGCCATTCCGGCGCTGACCCAGGTCGCGGCCGCCTTTTTCGAACATCCGAAGTCCGCGCCGACCCTGCACGTCACCTGGACCCTGTCGGGGCTGGACGTTGATGTGACCGGGGTCGAACGCCGCTCGGGCGGCGGCCTGTCGGCTGACGCCCAGATGCAGGCCATTCAGGCCGCGCACCGGGCCGATCTGGCGCGCCTCAGCCTGGCGGGCGACACCCTGGTGATGGCGCGCCAGCCCAAGGTGGCGTTTGGCCCAGCCACCGTGTCCCTGCCGGCGGGTGGATTTCTGCAGGCTGTCCCTCAGGCCGAGGCGGCGATGGTTGCGCGCGCGCTGGCGGCGGTGAAGGGCGCAAAGAAGATCGCCGATCTGTTCTGCGGCGCAGGGACCTTCACCTTCCCGTTGGCCACGGTAGCGCCGGTGATCGCAGCGGACGCATCCAAGCCGGGCATCGATGCGCTGAAGGCCGCCGTCGGTTCGGCCAAAGGGATGAAGGCCATCACGGCCGAGGCGCGCGATCTGTTTCGGCGGCCGATGAATCCCTATGACCTGAAGGGATGCGACGCCATTGTGTTCGACCCGCCGCGGGCCGGCGCGATAGACCAGACGGCTCAGATCGCGGACACCAAGGCCGGCGTCGTCGTGGGCGTGTCGTGCAATCCTCAGACCTTTGCGCGTGATGCGCGGGTGCTGATCGATGCCGGTTTTACTTTGGAGACGGTGACCCCGGTGGATCAATTCCTGTGGTCCTCGCACGTCGAACTGGTAGGGGTTTTCAAACGATGACCTTGGACGACACGAGCGAAGAGGACGGCGGCGGTTTCGACGCCGACGACTGGACGCGGCTGAAGCCGTTCACGGGCGCCGTGGCGACGCTGGACGACGTTCAAGCACGACGTGCGGTGTTCGCCTTGGGCGAGACCGACGATCCGCGTCCCATCGTCATGGACCTGCCCCAGCCGGTCATCTGGTGGGATGAGGACGGTGAACAGGCGGCGGTGGCCGTTCAGGCCGAAAGCCATCTCGGCGCCGATGGCGAGGAGATGGAAATCCTGGGTCTGATCCTGCCGGACGGAGAGGGCGCGGTGGCCCTGATGGAGGACGTCGATCTGGTCGATGACGCCGACCCCACCTGGCGCGATCTGGTCACGCGCGCCATCGACCCTTCCGCGGCGGACGACTAACCGAACAACTCCAGCTGCGGCCGAGCGTCTGCGGGCACTCGGAACTGGGTTTCGTCCAGCAGGCGGAGCGGGGTGTCGAGGCCGTAGCGTTTGACGGCGGCCTTGAACCGCGTTCCGATCAGTTCGGCGACAGGGCCGGTTCCCTTCATCCGCTGGGACCAGTCGGCGTCATAATCCTTGCCCCCACGCGTCTGGCGGATCAGGGACATGACGCGCGCGGCGCGATCCGGGTGGGCGTCGGCCAGCCATTCCCGAAACAGATCCTTGATCTCAAGCGGCAGACGCAGGGTGACATACATGGCCCGCGTGGCCCCGGCCTTGGCGGCGGCCTCCAGGATCGCTTCCAGTTCGTGGTCGTTCAGACCGGGAATGACGGGGGCGAACCCGACCCCGACCGGACAACCGGCGTCGGCCAGGCGGCTGATCGCCTCCAGCCGCTTGGCGGGGGTCGAGGCGCGCGGCTCCATCGCCCGCGCCAGCCCACGATCCAGGGTGGTGATGGAGACGAAGGCCGAGGCCAGCCCCGCCTTGCCCATCGGGCCCAGAATGTCGGCATCGCGCGCGATCAACACCGACTTGGTGATGATGCTGAACGGATGCCTGAATCTTTGCATGACCTCCAGAATCGAGCGCGTCGACTTCAGATCACGTTCAACCGGCTGATAGGGGTCGGTGTTGCCGCCTATGTGGATGCGCTTGCATCGGTATCGGGGTGCGAGGAACGCCTGTTCCAGCAGACTTGCGGCCTGGGGCTTGAAGAAGATCCGGCTCTCGAAATCCAAGCCCGGGGATAGGCCCATCCAGGCATGGGACGGACGGGCGTAACAGTAGATGCAGCCATGTTCGCAACCTTTGTACGGGTTGATGGAGCGGTCGAAGCCGATGTCCGGACTGTCGTTCCGGGCGATGATGGTGCGGGCGTGTTCAGGGGTGAGGGTTGTGCGCAGTGGCGCGGCCTCGGCGTCGTCTTGCGTCCAACCGTCATCGAACGACTGATGCTGCTCAGGCTCGTAGCGGCCGCTGACATTCGAACGCGCGCCTCTTCCCTTGGCGGTTTCCATGGGAAGGACGATGCGACATCATCCGGAACAAAGCAAGAACATTTGTTCTCGCCGATTTGGTCTCAGTCGGGGCCGATGACCATGCAGGTCACGCGACGCGCAGCCAGCGCCTCACAGGCGGACTTTGCGCCGGTTTCGGTCAGGCCGACGAAGCGCGAGCGATACCAGTCGCCGGCGGTCTGGACGTTGCGTTCGGCGGTGGCGAACTGATCGCGGAAGCGGCGGTTGACCTCGGTCAGCCAGTCGGTCGCCACCTTCTCTTCGCGGAAGGCGCCGACCTGCACTGCCCAGCGACCGGCTGGCGTGCGGGCAGCGGCGCGGGCGGGTTCACGCGTTGCGGACGACGCCGAGCGACGGGGCGTGGTGGATGGGGCGACCACAGCATTGGCCGGCGCGCCGTTCAGCGAAGCGGTGACATTGCGGGGCGCACGCGGAGCGGCAGAAGCGGCCGGCGCCGAACCAATGGGCGGCAGCGTCGCGGCGGCCCGCTGGCTGGCTGCGCGCTCCGACGGGGCAGGCGCGACACGCGTCGGCAGGGCGGCGGGCGCCGGTGCGGCCGTATAGGCGACAGCGGTGGATTCCGCGCCGACGCCGTCCTCGTCGTCATTGACCGAAGCATAGGCGATCGGGGCGTCGGCGATCGCCGACCCAACGCCGAAACCACGCTGCTCGAAGAACGTCTGGGCCACCTGGATCCGCTCGCCCTGGGCACGGCGGCGCTCGACCTCGAAGCCGGTGTCCATGAGTTCGGCGACGTGGGCGTTGCGGCTGGCGGTCGAACGGCCGCCTAGGACCACGGTGATCAGGCGTCGCCCGTCACGCACGGCCGAGGCGGCGAGGTTGTAGCCCGAGGCGTTAGTGTAGCCGGTCTTCATCCCGTCATAGCCGCGCCCGGTCGGCAGCAGGCCGTTGGTGTTGCGGTAGTTGCGGCCGTTGTAGGCCCAGTCGTGAAGGCCGAAATAACTGTAGTACTGAGGGAAGTCGCGCATGATCGCGCGCGCCAAAATGGCCTGGTCGCGTGCGGAGGTCACCTGACGTGCGTCCGGCAGGCCGTTTGCGGTGTAGTAGCGCGTTTGGGTCATGCCCAACTGCGCGGCCTTCTGCGTCATCATATTGGTGAAGCGGGCTTCCGATCCGCCGATGTGCTCGCCAATGGCCAGGGCCATGTCGTTGGCGGACCGCACAGCGGTGGCGCGCATGGCATTGTCCAGGGTGATGGTCTGGCCTGCAGCCAGGCCCAGTTTCGATGGCGGCTGGGACGCGGCGCGCGGCGAGATCGTCAGCACGTCGTTCACATTGGCCTTGCCCTGAGACAGCGCCTCGAACGTCAGATACAGCGTCATCATCTTGGTCAAGGACGCTGGATAGCGACGGCTGTCGGCGTTGCGCGCGAACAGGACCTCGCCCGTGGCGGCGTCGATCACGATGGCGGCGTAGCGGCTGTTCTCCTGGGCCGAGTAGGCGGTCTGGGCCTCGATCGGCCTGACGTTTGCGCCCAGAACTAGCGAAAGCGCGAGGACGGCGAATAGGCCACGGCGGAGCAAATGGATCATGGGCGGGACAACCCCTCGGTGAGCAGGGTGCGACAGGCCCCCCGGCCGTCACGAACAAACAGCTAGCATAGGAAGCGCGGGTTTCGTGGTAATTAACCGCGCGTCAACGCAAATTTGACCGGTCGATCGAGGTTATCGCCGATCATATTGTGCATTGCACAAAACGCTTGAAAAACCTTCGCACTTGCAGCATATTGTGGGTCTGCGAGATCCTCTCGCGTCATTATTTCCGCCCTCAGGTCCGTCCCCAAGGGCCTTTTATCTGAGAGACGATCATGGCCGACGCCGCTGAAACCGTGAAGAAAACCGCCGACCAAGCCACCGCCGCCGCGACTTCGGCCGCCGCCAAGGTCAAGGCGCAAGCCGAAACCATGCAGGCTGCCGGCACGCAGGCCTTCCGTGAAGGCATCGACAAGTCGACGGCCTCGATGGCCGAGCTGAATGCGCACAGCAAGAAGACCCTGGAAGCCATGGTCGAGTCGGTCACCGTCGCTCAGAAGGGCGCCGAGGCCCTGTCGCAACAGGCGCTGGGTTTCGCCAAGTCCTCGTGGGAAGACGGCGTCGCCGCCTCCAAGGAACTGTCGACCGCCCGTTCGGTACAGGAGTTCTTCGAACTCCAGACCGCCTGGGCCAAGAAGTCGATGGAGCGCTATGTCGACGAGCTGACCAAGACGAACGAGATCGTCACCGCCACGGTCAAGGACAGCATCAAGCCGATCAATGAGCGCGTCACCACCTCGGTCGAAACCTTCCAGGCCGCTCGCTAATCCCGCGAACCGCCTGAAGAATCGAGAAGGCCCCGGAGTTCGCTCCGGGGCCTTTTTGCTGTCAGGGCAGGGCGGAATGGTCGTAGCTGAAGACCCGCGCCAGCTTCCACGCGGCCCCCTCCTGTTTCCACATCTGGGTGAAGCGGGCGCGTCCGACGCGGGTTTCGGGTCCGTCGCCCTGGCGTTCGTAGAAGACGTGCTCGCCCGTTTCGACTGCGCCATAGTTGTTGATGGGATAGACCGCCAGACCGTCCCGCAGGGCCTCGCGCCGGGTCCGCCACGCGTCGCGCGCGCTGCGGTCCTGACAGCGCGCGGCGTATTGCGACACGAAGCTGTCGGCGTCGGTCGCCACACGCCCGCCTCGGTCGTCGAAGAATTCGAAATCGTCGGCGAGCATGGCCCGAAGTCCGGCCGGATCGCAGCCCTCGAAGAAGACAGCGAACAGTTTGGCGTCGGCCGCCATGACGGCGGTTTCCAGCGGCGTAGGCTGGGCGAAGGCGGCGAGCGAAAGGGCGGCGACGAGGGCGGCAGGCATGGCGATCGGGAGCTGTTCAACTTGAGGCGCTCAACCTGAGCCGTTGACCGCCTGCGATCACGTGAAATCTTTGTCAGACGCCCTTCACGAAAGCCGTGACTGGACGCCGCTTCAATTCAGGCCATCATTCCCTATCTGAGAGCCAAGACGACTCCCCGATTACGGAACACGAATGCCCATACAAAGGCCCGGTGAGACCGGCGGCGGTCAAGGAACCGCCGTCGTCACCGAAACAAAGCCGAAACTGCAAAAGCCCTCGCTCTATCGAGTGCTGATTCTGAACGACGATTATTCGCCGATGGAATTCGTCGTCTATGTGCTGGAGCGGTTCTTCCAGAAGAGCCGGGAAGAGGCCACCCGCATCATGCTGCATGTGCATCAGCATGGCGTCGGCGTCTGCGGCGTCTTCACCTACGAAGTCGCCGAGACCAAGGTCGCGCAGGTCATCGAGACGGCGCGCCGCCACCAGCACCCTTTGCAATGCACGATGGAAAAGGACTGAGAGGAGCCTCCCTATGCCTTCATTTTCCCGTCCTCTCGAAGAAACCCTGCACCGCGCGGTGGGATACGCCAATGCGCGCAGGCACGAGTATGCGACGCTCGAGCACCTGCTGCTCGCGCTGATCGACGATCCCGACGCGACCGGCGTCATGCAGGCCTGCAACGTCGATCTGTCGGCGTTGAAAGCGGCGCTGACCCTCTATGTCGACAACGACCTGGCCGCCCTGGCCACCAGCGACGGCGAGGACGCCAAGCCGACCGCCGGCTTCCAGCGCGTGATCCAGCGCGCGGTGATCCACGTCCAGTCGTCCGGCCGCGAGGAAGTGTCCGGCGCCAACGTCCTGGTCGCCATCTTCTCCGAGCGCGAGAGCCACGCCGCCTACTTCCTGCAAGAGCAGGACATGACGCGCTATGACGCGGTCAATTTCATCGCCCACGGCATCGCCAAGAAGGCGGGCGCCAACGAGGCGCGTCCGGCCAAGGGCGCTTCGCCCGAAGAGGCCGAGGATGCGTCCGCCGTCAAACAGGGCGGCGAGGCGCTGGAAGCCTATTGCGTCGACCTCAACGAGAAGTCGCGCCAGGGCAAGGTCGATCCCCTGATCGGTCGTCAGGCCGAGGTGGATCGCTCGATCCAGATCCTGTGCCGTCGGACCAAGAACAACCCGCTTCTGGTTGGCGATCCGGGCGTCGGCAAGACCGCCATCGCCGAAGGTCTGGCCCGCAAGATCGTCAACGGCGAAGTGCCCGATGTCCTGAAGGACGCCACCATCTACTCGCTCGATATGGGCGCGTTGCTGGCCGGCACCCGCTATCGCGGCGACTTCGAGGAACGCCTGAAACAGGTGGTCAAGGAACTGGAGAACCACGACAACGCCGTGCTCTTCATCGACGAGATCCACACGGTGATCGGCGCGGGCGCGACTTCGGGCGGGGCGATGGATGCCTCGAACCTGCTGAAACCGGCCCTGGCGTCCGGCACGCTGCGCTGCATGGGATCGACGACCTACAAGGAATATCGCCAGCACTTCGAGAAGGACCGCGCCTTGGTGCGTCGCTTCCAGAAGATCGACGTCAACGAGCCGACGGTCGAGGATACGGTGAAAATCCTGAAGGGCCTGAAGACCTACTACGAGCAGCACCACAAGGTCCGCTACACCGACAGCGCCGTGCGCACGGCGGTGGAGCTGTCTGCGCGCTACATGACCGACCGCAAGCTGCCGGACAAGGCGATCGACGTGATCGACGAGGCCGGGGCGTCGCAGATGCTGCTAACCGAATCCAAGAGGAAGAAGGTCATCGGTCAGAAGGAGGTCGAGGCCGTCATCGCCAAGATGGCCCGCATCCCGGCCAAGTCGGTGTCCAAGTCCGACACCGAAAGCCTGCGCGAGCTGGAAACCGATCTGAAGCGTGCGGTCTTTGGCCAGGAGCAGGCCATCGAACAGGTGTCGGCGGCCATAAAGCTGGCGCGGGCGGGTCTGCGTGATCCGAACAAGCCGATCGGCAGCTTCCTGTTCAGCGGCCCGACCGGCGTCGGCAAGACCGAAGTCGCCAAGCAACTCGCCGCCACCTTGGGCATCGAGATGCAGCGCTTCGACATGTCGGAATATATGGAGCGCCACACGGTCAGCCGTCTGATCGGCGCGCCTCCCGGCTACGTCGGCCATGACCAGGGCGGGCTGTTGACCGACGCGGTCGATCAGCATCCGCACGCGGTCGTGCTGCTGGACGAGATCGAGAAGGCCCACCCGGATGTCTACAACATCCTGCTGCAAGTGATGGACAACGGCATGCTGACCGATGCGGTCGGTAAGAAGGTCGATTTCAGGAACGTCATTCTGATCATGACCACCAACGCCGGTGCCGCCGACAACGCCCGCGCCTCCATCGGCTTCGGCCGGGGCAAGGTCGAGGGTGAGGACGACAAGGCCATCCAGCGCCTGTTCGCACCGGAGTTCCGGAACCGCCTGGACGCCATCGTGGCCTTCAAGCCCTTGCAGGCCGACACGATCCGCTCGGTGGTGACCAAGTTCATCCTTCAGCTGGAAGCCCAGCTGGCCGACCGGAACATCACCATCGAACTGACCGACGAGGCGGCCGACTGGCTGGCCAAGAACGGCTTCGACGAACTGTACGGCGCGCGTCCGCTGGCGCGGGTCATTCAGGACTCGATCAAGAAGCCGCTGGCCGACGACATCCTTTTCGGGCGTCTGACGCGCGGCGGACACGTCAAGGTCCAGCTGAAGGACGGCAAGATCGACTTCGACATCAAGAGCGCCAACGCGCCCGCGAAGGCCGAGGAAGAAGAGACGGCCTGATCCTCAAAGAGGCGAAGGCGGAAGGCCCGGCTGGAAACAGCCGGGCCTTTTTTATGACCCATATTGCTGGAGAACTAAGCGGTGGAGGGCGTCATGACATTGGGGATTCTAAGAGCGCTGGTCGTAGGTGCTGCGGCGTTGTGTGTGCTAGTCGCGGCTTATTGCATTCACTTCCAAGGTTTTCATTTCGGAAGCGTTGGCCTCTTCGTGGCGGCATTCGCGATCTGCCTACTAGGCGCTGATCGCACCTACGACTGGCTTTCGAAAAGATCGCGCAGCTGGGTCGCCGCCTATTCGTCCGCGGCGTCTGTGTTGATGATTTGCGCTTTCGTTGTCGCCGAACTGATGGTGCGTCTGAACTTCGACAACCGAGCTTCAGTCTATCCCTGTATGACCGGTTTCGGAATCGTCGCGACCGTCGCGTGGGTTGCCTTAGATCTAATGTTACGTGGAAGGCTCGATACGACCGATAAATGGATCAAGCCCACTGTGGCAGGGTTGGCGGGTGTAGCCATCCTTGGCTCGCTTTGGGCCGCTTTCGCTGTTCCGATAGTGAGAGCGCAGCATGTCACGCCCGTAGACTGCGCTTTGATGGCGCAAGCTTTGAAGGACTTTTCTCCGGAGGGCGTCGCGGGTGGAATGCGTTTGGAGGCGAGGGCGAAATGCGATTGGCGTTCTTTAGGGCTGCCTGAGCCGGGTCGTCATCAGAGCGATATGATCGGCGAATTTCACCCTTGGTTTTCCGTCGAGCCTCCGACTTATTCGCTTTTGAGAACGCGGGCTGCGCTGTCGGTCGGGCAGGAATGGGTCATGTTGGGCGGTGGTGGCCAGACTTGCTTCTATTCCCGAACGCTCAAAGGGTGGCGGCAGGATCATTGCGAAACCAGCTGGATCAGCTGACGATTTATGCCCGTTTATAGGGCGACAGGTCCTCGGTCATCGCCCGCATCTCCGCAGCGACGGCCGGGCGTTCGCCGTTCAGATACCGGGCGACGGGATCACGCAGGGCGGGGTCGGCGATGAAATGGGCGGAATAGACGGGGGAGGGCAGGTAGCCGCGCGCGATCTTGTGGTCGCCCTGAGCCCCGGCTTCGACGCGGGACAGGCCACGCGAAATGGCGAACGTGATGGCCTGATAATAGCAAAGCTCGAAATGCAGGAAGGGCACGTCTTCCAGCGTGCCCCACTGACGGCCGTAAAGCGCGTCTCGGCCGATGAAATTCAGGGCGCCGGCGATGGGCGTCTCATCCCGAAACGCCATGACCAGGGCGATCCGGTCGGCCATGGTCGCGCCCACGCGGCTGAAGAAGTCGCGCGTCAGATAGGGCCGGCCCCACTTGCGTGAGCCGGTGTCCATGTAGAAGGCGAAGAAGGCGTCCCAGTGGGCCTCAGTGATGTCGGCGCCGGTCAGGACGCGGATATCCAGATCGGCCTGGGCGTCGCGGCGCTCGCGCTTGATGGTCTTGCGGCGGTTGGCCGACAGGACGGCCAGGAAATCGTCGAAGGTCCGATAGCCGTTATTGCGCCAGATGAACTGGATGTCCTGGCGCGGCAGCAGGTCCGCCTCGGTCATGGCCGACCAGTCGGCTTCGGTCGGGAAGTTGACGTGCAGGGAGGAGACGCCCAGCCGTTCGACCAGGGTCACCGCCCCCTGGATCAGGGCCTGACGCACGGTGGCGGCGTCGGCGTCGGGATGGTTCAGGAAGCGCGGGCCGGTCGCGGGCGTAAAGGGCACGGCGCCCAGCAGCTTGGGATAGTAGCGGCCGCCGGCCCGATCATAGGCATCGGCCCAGCTGTGGTCGAAGACATATTCGCCCTGGCTGTTGCCCTTCAGATAGAGGGGCATGACGCCCAGCACCGCGTTGTCTTCACCCCTCAGGGCCAGGTGGCGCGGGGCCCAGCCCTGGCGAGGCGCGGCGCTGCCCGAGGCCTCGCACGCGTGCAGAAAATCATAGGAGACAAAGGGATCGCCGGTGGGCAGCGCGCACGCGTCCCAGGCCTCTCGGCCGATGTCGGCGATCCCTTCGTGAACCGAGATCTGAAAGATCAGCGGATATCCACGATCGCATCGATCTCGACGGCGAAGCCGAGCGGCAGCTTGTACACGCCGACGGCCGAGCGGGCGTGCTTGCCGGCGTCGCCGAAGACCTCGACCATCATGTCCGAGCAGCCGTTGATGACGGCGGGAATGGCGGTGAAGTCGGGACCGGCCTGAACGAAGCCGCCCAGCTTCACGATGCGGACCACCCGGTCCAGATCGCCATCGCAGGCCGCCTTGATTTGAGCGATAAGGTTGAGACCGCACAGGCGCGCGGCTTCCAGCGCCTGCTCCGGCGTCACGTCCACGCCAACCGTGCCCTTGATCCCGCCGTTCGCGTCGTTCGACAGCTGGCCCGAGATGGTGACCTGTTCGCCCGAACGGACATAGGAGACATAGCTGGCCACCGGCTTGGCGGGTTCCGGCAGGGTGAGGCCGAGTTCGGCGATGCGGGCTTCGATGCTCATGGGGGCTCCTGTTTATCTGGGCGCGGTTTAGCGCGGGGCAAGGCCGGCGTCACCCGTTCGGCGCGCTTTAAAGGTTCGCCAACCGCGCCGTGTCATGGTGCGATCATGGATATGCATCTGACCCCCGACGTCGCCGCCTTCCATGCCGTGCTGGCGCGGTTGTCCGCTGAAGACCGCGCGCGCGTGGACGCCGCCGCAATCCCGGCCGCGCAAAAGGCCGCTGAGGCCGCGCCGCATTGGGACTTCGAAATGCCGGCCAAGGCGGTGGATGCGCTGTTGGGCCCTGATGCATCGGACAATGTGCGTCGGGGCCTGGTCGCCGCCTGGGCGCTGCAACTGCCCGACCGTGCAGCCGCCATGAACCTGCCGGCCGAGATCATGGCCCTCTATCCATACTGGATCGAACAGTTGGCGGGTTTTCTGGACAAGGCCGAGGGCGACTACGTTTTTGACCACTGGTCCAAGGACGTGCGCTTCACCCTGGCGCTCAGCGTGCCGGGCGCGAAAAGTCAGGTGATCGACCTGTCGTCGCCGGTCGGGCCGGGCCAGATCGTCAAACACGTTCGCGACGGCTGGGGCCTCAAGCCGCTGTTCCGCTATCTGGCGGCGGGCGCCAAGCGCGAGCCTTGGCTGGAGGTTCACACCGAGAGCCGCTGGTTGCGCGGCTTCAACGAGGACGGCTGGAACGAGGCCTGGGCGACAGCGGCCGAACTGTGCCGCGCGCGGTCCGAACTGGCCGGCATGATCGGCTCCAGCTGGTTCTACGATCCGCCCCTGACCGAGATCAGCCCCCGTCTGGCGCACCTGCGGCTGAACCCGCTGAAGGGCGGGGCCTTCATGGTCCACCAAGGACCGGGCGAGATCCACACCGAACGGGCCGGCACGGCTTCGGCGTCGAGGAAGGCGCTCATCGACAGCGGGGAGTACACCGCGCGGTCTTGGCTGATGATCTGGCCGCGCAAGGAACTGATCGCCTGGGCGGATCGGCGCAAGGCCGCCTGATCCCTCAGGCTGTCGCCATCCGCCACGCCGCCGCGACCGGCTGGATGTCCAGGTCGGCCGCCTTGGCCAGCCGGATCAACCGATCAATATCTTTCGGACGGCAACCGTATGGCGTCGGCGCGTCGCTGACGTCGTGGCCATAGGCGATCAACCAGCCTTTCGAGGCTCTCGTCTCCTCCACCAGCGCCTCCAAATCGTAACCGGGCAGACGACGGCTCTCTAGGCCTATGGCCTGCAGCAGGTTGCGATCCGAACGCCCGGCGTTGATCCCGTCGCGGACGCCGCGCCCGCACAGAAAGCGTTTGTCGATCACGGCTTTCGATCCCAAGGCGCAATCGCCGAACGGATAGGCGAAGGTCTGCATTTCATATCCGTCCAGCCGCTCGGCCACCCAGGCGGCGTTGCGGGCCAGGCTGGCGTCCAGTTCGGCCGGCGACAGGCTCAGGGTCGAGACATGCTCATAGGTGTGGCAGCCGACTTCGTGCCCGGCCTCATGGAGGGCTTGCAGATGCTCCACCTCAAACTGGGGCAGGTCCAGATTGCGACCGCCCGACAGCCCTCCACAGACATAGTAGGTCGCCTTGATCCCGTGCTGAGCCAGGATCGGTCCGGCCTCGGTCCAGGCCGACGCCGGGATGTCGTCGAACGACAGGCTGAGGATGCCGCGGGCGGTCCGCACGTCGGCAGGACGGACATCGAGATAGCGGCCGGCGCGGCGACGCATCTTGTCGAGAAAGGCGCTCATGCCCGCCTTTTCGCATGACGGCCTTAAGGCCGGGTTTCAGACCGTGACGGGTTGAGCCGTCAGACCGCGCACACCGAAGACACGGCGATACCGTTCGATCTCGCCGGGATCGCCGACCGCTTTCGCCGGATTGTCCGACAGTTTGATGGCGGGGCGACCGCCGGCCTCGACCACCTTGCACACCAGGGAGATCGGCTCCAGTTCAGGCGCGAAGGCGGGCGAACAGTCGCGGAAATCATTGGTCAGATTGGTGCCCCAGCCGAAGCTGAGACGCGCGCGACTGTGGAAATGAGCGTGGGTCGCCTCGATCCCGTCGATGTCCATCCCGTCCGAGAAGATCAGTAGCTTCTCTTTCGGGTCGCGCCCATGCGCGCGCCACCAGTCGATCAGGCGCTCGCCGGCCGGGATAGGCGGGGCCGAGTCGGGACGGAAACCGGTCCAGTCCGCCACCCAATCGGGCGCCTGGTCCAGAAACGCCTCGGTGCCGAAGGCGTCGGGCAAAACGATCAGCAGATTGCCCGCATAGTGCCGACGCCATTCGTCTAGCACCGCATACGGCACCTGGGCCAACGCCGCGTCGTCGGGCGCCAGGGCCGCTAGAACCATCGGCAGTTCGTGGCCGTTGGTGCCGATGGCTTCCAGATCGTTCTCCATGGCGTGCAGGACGTTGGATGTGCCGATGAAGGATTTGCCCAGCCCCTCCTTCAACGCCTGAATGCACCAGCGTTGCCACAGGAAGCCATGCCGCCGCCGCGTGCCGAAGTCGGACAGGGCGAGGTCGGGCAAGAGCCGCAGCCGCTCGACCTTGGACCAAAGCCGCGTCTTGGCGCGCGAATACAGGATGTCCAGCTCAAACCGGCCCAGGCGCCGCATCCCGACCCGGCAGCGCAGTTCGTTCAGGATCGCCAGCGCCGGGATTTCCCACAGCGTCACCTCGGCCCAGGCGCCCGAGAAGGTCAGCACATACTGCCCGTCCTGAACCGACAGCTCGTAGTCTGGCAGGCGATAGTCGGTCAGCCAGGCGATGAAGTCGGGCGAGAAGATCTGCTTCACGCCATAGAAGCTGTTGCCCGCCAGCCAGACCAGTTCCTTGTTGGTGAACCGTAAGGTGCGAGCGTGATCCAGCTGTTCGCGCAGCGCGTCGATATCTATCTCGTCAGCCAGACGCACAGCCTTGGTGCGGTTGATGACCTGGAAGACGACCGGCACGTCGCGATGCTCGCGCCAGATCATCTGCAGCATCAGCAGCTTGTAGAAGTCCGTGTCCAGCAGACTGCGGACGATCGGGTCCAGGCGAAAGCCGTGGTCATAGGCGCGTTTAGCGAGATCCATGCCCTGTCCTACGGCTTCAGCGCACGGCCCGCCACCACTGCGTCCTTGCCGAACTTTTCGCGCAGCACGTCGATGGCGCGCTCTGTCTTCAAGGCGCGCGTCTCACTGGTCTGGAACAGGCCGGCGGGCGCGTCCTCCGCGTCCTGCACGTCCGCCATGCCGATACCGATCAGGCGATAGGGGCGGCCCAGCTCGGGCTTCAGCAGATCGCGCCCCGCAGCGAACAGGGCGCGCGCCGTCTGCACCGGATCGGGCAGGGTGACGCGTCGGGTCACGATCTTGAAGTCGGTGCGGCGCAGCTTAAGCACCAGCACCCGGCTGGCGACGCCGTCGCGCCGGGCCTTGGACGCCAGTTTCTCGCACAGGGGCCACAGCTCGGCCTCCAGCGCCTCGGCCGAGGTCAGGTCTTCGTTGAAGGTGGTTTCGGCGCTCATTCCCTTGCGGTCGCGCTCAGGGTTCACGGCGCGGGCGTCGCGGGCGTGCGCCAGATCGTGCAGGCGCAGACCGGATTCGCCGTAGCGTTTGACTAAATCGCGAACGTCGGCCCGCGCCAGATCGCCGATGGTCGAATAGCCGTCGCTGCGCAACGCCTTGCCGAACACAGGCCCGACGCCGGGCAGGGCGGTTACGGCGCGCGGCGCCAGCAGGGCCTGGGCGTTGGCGGCCCCGACGACGGAGAAACCGCGCGGCTTGTCCATCTCCGACGCCATCTTGGCCAGGAAGCGGTTGGGCGCCAGGCCGATGGAGACGGTCAGGCCGGTTTCCTCCTCGATCTGTTTCTGGAAGCGGATCAGCTGCAGCGCCGGCGGGCCGCCGTTCAGCCGCTCTGTGCCCGACAGATCGACCCAGGCCTCATCCAGCGACAGCGGCTGGATCAAGGGCGTCAGCTGTCCCAACGCCCCCAGAATGCGCTGCGATTCGAAGACGTATTTGGTGAAGTCCGGCCTGATCACAACGGCCTCGGGACAGGCCTTCAGCGCCTTGAACATGGGCATGGCGGAGCCGACGCCATACTGACGCGCGACATAGCAGGCGGTGGAGACCACGCCGCGCTTTCCGCCGCCTACGATCACCGGCTTGTCGCGCAACTCTGGCCGGTCGCGCTTCTCCACTGAGGCGTAGAAGGCGTCGCAGTCCATGTGGGCGATCGACAACTGGTCCAGTTCGGCGTCTGCTACCACGCGCCGCGATCCGCACGCCGGACAGCGGTTCTCGCGCGGCCCGGCGGGATCTTCGCCGGTCCACAGGCAGTCGCGACAGATGGCCTTGATGGCCACGCTTAAGGTCTCCGTAAGGTTGGCTTCACCCCAACTTAAGACTGGGCGCCTACGAATGCGACCAACGAGGCGTCCCGCGTTCGAGGGGCGCGCAGGTCAGGTGATGATGTCCAAGAAAGTCCTCATCGTCGAGGATAACGAGCTGAACATGAAGCTTTTTCATGATCTGCTCGATTCCCAGGGCTATGAGACCCTGCAGACCCGCGAGGGCCTGCAGGCGCTCGCCCTGGCGCGCGCCCATCATCCCGACCTGATCCTGATGGATATCCAGTTGCCCGAAATCTCAGGCCTGGAAGTCACCAAATGGCTGAAGGACGACGAGGAGCTAAACCACATCCCCGTCATCGCCGTCACCGCCTTCGCCATGAAGGGCGATGAGGAGCGGATCCGTCAGGGCGGCTGCGAGGCCTATATCTCCAAGCCGATCTCGGTCATGCATTTCCTCGAAACCATCCGGCAGCACCTCGGATGAGCGCCCGTATCCTCGTCGTCGACGATGTGGACGTGAACGTCCGCCTGCTCGAAGCCAAGCTGACCATCGAATATTACGATGTGCTGACCTGTAACGACGGCCTGTCAGCCCTGGCCATCGCCGCTGAACATCAGCCAGATCTGATCCTGCTCGACGTCATGATGCCCGGCATGGACGGGTTCGAGACGTGCCGACGGCTGAAGGCCCAGGCCGAGACGCGCCATATCCCCGTCGTGCTGGTCACGGCGCTGGACGGGCGCGAGGATCGGATCAACGGGCTTGAGGCCGGCGCCGACGACTTCCTGACCAAGCCCATCGACGACGTCATCTTGTTCGCGCGGGTCAAGTCGCTGACGCGGCTGAAGCACGTCATGGACGAACTGCGCGAGCGCGAAGAAAGCGGCCGTCGCCTGGGCGTCGATTCGGACAATGCGGCGCGGCTGCGCAGCGAGGGCGGGCGGGTTCTGATCGTCGACGACGACCAGCGTCAGGCCGAGAAGATCGCCCAAGAACTGGGGGGCGAACATCGCGTCACAATCGAAACCGATCCCGAGGCGGCGCTGGTCGCGGCAAAGGGCGCGCTGGACCTGATCATCGTCAACGTCGCCGCCGCCAGCTTCGACGGGCTTCGGATTGTCGCTCAGGCCAAGTCGGGCGATGCCCGCCGCGCGCCGATCCTGGCGATCGTGGAGCCGACCGAACGGCCGCGCATGATCAAGGCGCTGGAACTGGGCGCCGCCGACATCCTGCCGCGCCCCGTCGATACCGAAGAACTCTCGGCGCGGGTTCGCACCCAGATCCGGCGTAAACGCTACACCGACTTCCTGCGCCAGAAGCTGGACAGCAGCATGGAGATGGCCGTCACCGACGCCCTGACCGGCCTGCATAACCGGCGCTACATGACCGGCCAGTTGCAGGCGCTGGTAGGTCGTGCGGCCCAGGGCGGGGCCCAGGTGGCCGTGCTGGTTCTGGACATCGACCACTTCAAGTCGGTCAACGACAGCTTCGGCCACGACGCTGGCGATGAGGTGCTGGTGGAGTTCGCCGTTCGCCTGGCCACCAATGTCAGGGCCGTGGACCTGCCATGCCGCATGGGCGGCGAGGAGTTCGTGGTGGTCATGCCAGGCGCCAGTCTGGAAGACGCCGGCCGCGTCGCCGAACGGATTCGCCGCGACGTCGCCTCCGCGCCGTTCCGCGTCATGGGCGGCAAGGAGCAGATCACCATCACCATCTCGATCGGCGTGGCCGCCACGACCGGCGACGGCGATACGCCCGAAGGCCTGCTGAAGCGCGCCGACGAGGGGGTCTATGAGGCCAAGGCCGCCGGCCGCAACCGGGTCATCGCCAAGGCGGCTTAAGTTCAGGAGCCGTCATCCTCGGGCTTGACCCGAGGACCGGGCGCTGATCGGGCTGTGCGTCGCCTCATGCGCAATGCGGCTGAGCCTCCGGTCCTCGGGTCAAGCCCGAGGATGACGGACACGATGAATAGAACGAAAAACGCCCGGCTGGAGACCAGCCGGGCGTTTTCAATTCTCAGCGGATCAAGGACTTACTTGATCTTGCCTTCCTTGAACTCGACGTGCTTGCGCACGACGGGGTCGTACTTCTTGACGACCATTTTCTCGGTCATGGTGCGGGCGTTCTTCTTGGTGACATAGAAGAAGCCGGTGTCGGCCGTGGAGTTCAGGCGGATCTTGATGGAAGCCGGTTTGGCCATCGGAATTACCTCTGCGACGGCGAAAGCCGCTTAAAATAAGAGGCGCGGAACATACTCAGGATCGCCCCAAAGTCAACGGGCGCGATGCCACGTTGATGAGGCGGAACGCACATATAGTCTGACTGCATGAAAATCGCATCCCTGCTGGCCGCTACGGCCCTGATGTCCTTGTCGTCCCTCGGCGTCGCAACGGCCGATCCGGCTCAGTCCCAGGACGATTTCATGGCGCGGTTGAACGCCCTGTGCGGCCAACGATTCGAAGGCCATGTCGTCACCACCGACGCCGCCGACGCCAGGTTCGCCAGCGAGCGGCTGGTCATGCATGTTCGCGACTGTTCGCCGGACGAGGTGCGTATTCCCTTCGCCGTGGGGGCGGATCGTTCGCGCACCTGGGTGTTGACCAAGACCGACACCGGCCTTCGGCTGAAGCACGATCACCGAAATGCGGATGGGACGACCGACGTGCTGCACTGGTACGGCGGCGATACGGTCAACGCCGGCACTGCCGAGCGTCAGGAATTCCCGGTCGACGCCGAATCGATCGCCTTATTCAAAGCCAATGACGCGGCGGTCTCGACCACCAATGTCTGGGCGATGGAGGTTCATCCCGAACGGGTGTTGGCCTACGAGCTGCGTCGTTCCAACCGGCATTTCCGCGTCGAGTTCGACCTGACCAGGCCGATCGCCGACTAGGGTCAGATTGCGCGCCAGGCCTGGATCGGCCGCACGGTCGCGCAGGCGGGGCCGCCGTCCTTGGCGCGGCCGGGCAGGACGACTTCCAGCACCTCGCCTTGGCGCGCCTGGGCCAGCAGATCGGCGGGAATGTCGTGGACGTCGATCTTGGCGCGTCGGCTCCATTCGCTGGCGTGCTGGCCGGCCGACGTGCCGATCGCGATATAGACGAACCGCCGCGTCGCGCCCTCGCGCCGCACGAAGGGGCCGGTCAGGCGGCCATCCTCGGACAGGGTGACGGGCGCGTCGAAGCCGATCGGGCCTTTGGCGGCGATGCGCGGCTCGACCGGCATGTTCGTCTTGTCCTGCAGGCTGTAGGCGACGCCCGCGACCGGATCGGCGATCGTCAGGCGCAGGGTGATCGTCGTTCCGGCCATGTCAGTCCCTGTGTTCCACCGTATGCCGACCCCGCACCATCCGCACGAAGGGCAGGGGGCGGTTCGGGTGTTCCAACCGCTCGGCCAACTCCCCCAGCACGAACCGGGTGATGGCCGGCAGGTCCAATGCGCGCGCCTCGTCCAACGGCAGCCAGGCGATCTCGTCCAGTTCGCCCGACCCTGCGGTCGGCTCCGGGCTCAGCAGGGCCTCGGCCGGGGCCATGAAGAAGCGGGCGTCGAACCGCCGGGTCCGGCCGGGCGGCGTAACAGCGCGCGCGATATAGGACAGGACCGACAGATCGGGCAGGGCGCCCGCCTGGCGATACTCACGCCAAGGGCCGGCGACGGAGGCGCGGGGCGCCGGCCGCCCCAGAATCAGCCCTGTCTCCTCGAACGTCTCGCGCACCGCCGTCAGGGCCAGGGCGCGCGCACGGCGAGCGGGCAATTCGCCTTCCAGTCGCCGCGCAACCTCGCCCGACAACTCACCCGTCGCGGCGGCGTTGAAGTCGCTGCGATCGATCCGCCCGCCCGGAAACACCCACTTCGACGCCATGAACACATGGCCCGGCGCGCGCCGCCCCATCAGCACCTCGGGCCGATCGCCGCCACGCGTCAGGATCAGCGTCGCCGCATCCTTCGGCCGCTGAGCCCCGCAGACACGGGGGGCGTCGGCCAGATCCTGAGCGGCGTCGAAAGGGGTCACTTGCGCTTGCCCTTCCTCACGCCCTTCAGGCCGCCGGAGGGTTTGGAGCCGTTGCGGGGCTTGGGGCCGCCAGGGCGGTTCTTGCCGCGCATCGGCGGGCCGTCACCGCCGCGTCCGCGAATGCCGTAGCGTGGGGCCGGGGCGTTGGGATCGCGGGGTTCGGGCTCGCTGAGCATTTCGAACACCAAGCCACCCGTGACGGGGGTCGCCTCGCGCAGCTTGACCTCCACCATGCGGCCCAGGGTGAAGCGTTTACCCGTGCGTTCGCCGACAAGGGCGTGGGCGCGGTCGTCGTGGGTGAAGTATTCGCTGCCGAGCGTGGAGACGGGCACCAGGCCGTCCGCGCCCGTGTCCTCCAGACGAATGAACAGGCCGAACCGCGTCACGCCGGTGATCCGCCCGGCGAAGGTCGCGCCGACGTGCTCTTCCAGATAGGCGGCGATATAGCGATCCATTGCGTCGCGCTCGGCGGCCATCGACCTGCGCTCGGTCATGGTCACGCCCTCGGCGATGGCCGGCAGTTCGGCGATCTCGCGGTCGGTCAGTCCGTCCTTGCCCAGATTCAGCGCCCGGATCAGGCCGCGGTGGACGATCAGGTCGGAATAACGCCGGATCGGCGAGGTGAAGTGGGCGTAGCGATCCAGGTTCAGGCCGAAGTGGCCGATATTCTCGGGGCTGTAGATCGCCTGCATCTGGCTGCGCAGGACCACCTCGTTGACGACATCGGCGTGTTCGGTGTTGCGGGTCTCGTCCAGCAGTTTGTTGAACCGCTTGGTCGTGCCGGGCTCGCCCTTGTTCCAGGGCTTGCCGATAGTCGACAGGAAGTCGGCCAGGTTGAAGATCTTCTCCTGGCTGGGTGTGTCGTGCACGCGGTAGATCAGCGGCGTCTTCTTCTGCTCCAGCGTTTCGGCGGCGCAGACGTTGGCCTGGATCATCATCTCTTCGATCAGCCGGTGCGCCTCCAGCGAAGCGCGCTTTTCGATGGAGGCGATGCCGCCATCGGGCGCCATGCGGATGCGGCGTTCGGCCGACTCGATCTGCAGCGGGCTGCGCTTCAGCCGGCCCTTCAGCATGGCGTGATAAGCGTTCCACAGCGGATAGAGGATCGCCTCCATGATCGGGCCGGTCGTGTCGTCCGGTTGTCCATCGATGGCGGCCTGCGCCTGCTCGTAGCTGAGCTTGGCGTGCGACCGCATCAAACCGCGCACGAACCTATGTTCGGTCTTTCGGCCGTCCTTGTCGAAGACCATCCGCACGGCAAGACAGGCGCGGTTCTCGCCCTCCTTCAGGCTACACAGACCGTTCGACAACACCTCCGGCAGCATCGGCTCGACCCGATCGGGGAAATAGGTCGAGTTGCCCTTGTCGCGCGCCTCGCGGTCCAGCTGGCTGCCGGGGCGGACGTAGGCGGCGACGTCGGCGATGGCGACCCAGACGATCCACCCGCCTTCATTTTTCGGATCCTCGTCGCGCGCCGCATAGACGGCGTCGTCGTGGTCGCGCGCATCGGCGGGGTCGATGGTGATGAAGGGGACCTCGCGCAGGTCCTCGCGCCCCTTCAGAGTCGGCAGGGCCTGATCCTCGGCCTCGCGTTCGACCGCTTCGGAGAAGCCCGTCGGGACGCCGTGGGCGTGGATGGCGATCAGGGAGGCGGCGCGGGGATCATCCTCCTTGCCGATGTGCTCAAGGATCTTGCCGCGCTTGGGACCATAGCGTTGGTCGCCTTTTTCAATGGCGGCCAGAACCAGGTCGCCGTCGCGCAGGTCGCCGGATTGGGCCTGGGGCACCACCAGCACGTCCTTGGAGCGACGATCGACCGGCTCGACACGGGTTTCGCGCGCTGACTTGCGGATCACGCCCAGGACGCGGTTGGTCCCCACGTCCAGCTTCTTGATCAGCCGGGCTTCCCAACCCTCCGCGCCGCGCTGGAACTTCACCAGCACGCGGTCGCCTAGGCCAGGGGCGGCCTTTGACTTGTCGGGCATCAGAATGGCGCGCGGGGCGTCGGGACTGGCCTCGACCAGGCGAACATACAGTTCGCCGTCGCCGTCGCGCTCGATCACATCGGCGACGCCGACGGGGGGCAGGGCGCCGGCTTCGGAAAAGCCTTTGCGACCGCGTTTGCCCAGTCGCCCTTCGGCTTCCAGTTCGCGGATCATTTCCCGCAAGGCCCTGCGGTCACCGCCTTTCAGCCCGAAATGGCGCGCGATGTCGGTCTTCTCGGCCGATCCGGCCTCGCGCAGAAAGGCGACGAGGGTGTCTTTGTCGGGGAGACCGGCGGGCGGCCTCTTGGATGATTTGGTCATTATGTCTTTCGTAGCGCGGAACCGCGCCCTTGAGTAAATCTTGAGGGGTCAAATCTTGCGTGAGTTGACCATGTGAAGGCGGGGCTTCAGCTTCCGCCCGCCCCGAATGGAGTTTTCGATGTCCCTGACCGCCCCCGCCCTGAGCGCGACCGTCTCGTCGCCGCTGGATCTGATCGGCAAGACGCCGATGGTGGAGGTGACGAAGATCGACACCGGCCCGTGCCGCCTGCTGCTGAAGCTGGAGTCCCAGAACCCCGGCGGTTCGATCAAGGACCGGATCGCCATCTCCATGCTGGACGCCGCCGAGCGCGAAGGCTTCCTGAAGGAAGGCGGCACCATCGTGGAGGCGACGGCGGGCAACACCGGCCTGGCGTTGACGCTGGTCGGTCGGGCCCGGGGGTATAAGGTGCTTCTGGTCATTCCGGACAAGATGTCCAAGGAAAAGATTCAGCATCTCAGGGCGATGGGCGCCGATGTTCGTCTGACGCGTTCGGACGTCCCGCATGGCCATCCGGAATATTACACAGACATGGCCGAGCGTCTGGCCCAGGGCATTCCCGGCGGCTTCTATGTCAACCAGTTCGCCAACGCCGCTAACGCCGAGGCCCATGTGAAGACGACGGGCCCCGAAATCTGGGAGCAGACGGGCGGCGACATCGACGCCTTCGTCGCCGGCATCGGCTCGGGCGGCACGATCACCGGCACGGCGCAGTTTCTGAAGAGCGTTGGCTCGAAGGCCCAGATCATCCTGGCGGATCCCGTCGGCTCGACCCTCGCCGGCATCGTCAACGACGGCGTGCCGGGGCCGGAAGGCAGCTACACCGTCGAGGGAATCGGCCAGAACTTCGTGCCCGACACGGCGGACATGAGCCTGATCGACAAGGCCTATTCGATCCCCGACGCCGAGGCGATCGCCACAGCGCGCGAGCTGCTGCTGAAGGAAGGCATCCTGGCTGGCTCGTCGTCCGGCACCCTGATCGCCTCAGCCCTGCGCTGGTGCCGCGAGCAGACCGAGCCGAAGACCTGCGTCACCTTCGTCTGCGACACCGGGGCCAAGTACCTGTCCAAGGTCTACAACGACGCCTGGCTGGCGGATCAGGGCCTGGGCGAGCGCGAGCTGCATGGCGACCTGTCGGACCTGATCAACCGCAAATACGAGAAGGGCGATGTCGTCGTCGCCGGGCCGGGCGACACCCTGGACACTGCCTTCAAGCGCATGAAGGGCGCCGACGTATCGCAACTGCCGATCATCGAAGACGGCCGGCTGGTCGGGATCCTGGACGAAAGCGACCTGATCCGCATCATGAACACCGACGAGATCACGCGAAAGGAGCGGTTCGCCAAGCCGGTGGCTTCGGCCATGACCCGCGATCTGGACACGCTTCAGGTTAATGAGCCTCTGGACGCTCTGATCCCTGTCTTCGACCGCGACCGCGTGGCCATCGTGCTGGACGGCGAGCGGTTCGTCGGCCTGATCACCCGCACCGACCTGATCAACCACCTCAGCCTGAACCGGTAAGTCCATGAGCGACAAGAAGAATAGCCAGGGCTTTTCGACCCGCGCCATCCATGCGGGCCAACATCCTGACCCGACGACGGGCGCGGTGATGACGCCGATCTACGCCACCTCGACCTACGCCCAGGAAAGCCCGGGCGTGAACAAGGGTTATGAGTATGCGCGGGGCAAGAACCCGACGCGCGAGGCGTTCGAGGCCTGTATCGCGGACCTGGAGGGCGGCACGCACGGGTTCGGCTTCGGCTCGGGCATGGCGGCGACCTCGACGGCGCTGGAGTTGCTGGATGCGGGCGATCACATCGTCACCGGCGACGACCTGTACGGCGGCTCATGGCGACTGTTCGAGAGGGTGCGCAGGCGAACCATGGGACTGGACTTCGCCTATGTGGACCTGAGCGACATCTCGGCGGTCGAGGCGGCGATCACCCCGAAGACCAAGATGCTGTGGGTCGAGACCCCGACCAATCCCCTGATGAAGCTGGCCGACATCGCCGCCCTGTCGAAGGTGGCCAAGGCGCATGGGCTGCTTCTGATCGTGGACAACACCTTCGCCACGCCGTTCTGCCAGCAGCCGCTGAGCCTAGGGGCGGACGTGGTGATGCACTCAGCGACCAAATACCTGAACGGCCATTCGGACATTATCGGCGGAGTGCTGGTGACGGCCGACGCCGAGCTGGCGACGCGGATCAAGTTTCTGCAGAACTCGGTCGGCGGCATCATGGGGCCGTTCGACGCCTTCCTTGCCAACCGGGGCTTGAAGACCCTGGCGCTGCGGATGAAGGCGCACTGTGAGAACGCGCTGACCATCGCACGCTGGCTGGAGACGCGCGCGGGGATCGCCAAGGTGATCTATCCCGGCCTGATCGCCCACCCGCAACATGAGCTGGCCGCACGCCAGATGCACGGCGGGTTCGGCGGGATGGTGACGGTGATCCTGGAAGGCGATCTGGAGCGCACCAAGCGGGTGCTGGAACGGGTTCAGGTCTTCACCCTGGCGGAATCGTTAGGCGGGGTTGAAAGCCTGGTGAACCACCCGGCCATCATGACCCACGCCAGCGTGCCCAAAGAGGTTCGCGAGGCGGGCGGCGTGACCGACAACCTGATCCGGCTGTCGGTCGGGGTCGAGAATGTCGAGGACCTGATCGCAGATCTGGATCAGGCCTTGGGCTGATCTCAGCTTGAGGGAAGGGCTGTCTGGTGGCCGGTGACCGGCGGCAGCTTCTTCTTGGGGGCGGCGCGCTTGATCGGGGCCTTTGCGAGCTTGGGCAGGGCCGCGCGGCGGGCCATTTCGGTGTCGATGACCGGGATGATGTCGCTGGCGGCCATGACCTGGGTCGAGGCGCCGTGTTCGACCAGGCGGGCGGCGTTGGCGCGCAGCGTCGTCAGGTCGGCGTCGGTCATCGCGGGGATCATGTCGGCGAGCGGGGTCATGTCGGCATCCGTGTGCAGAAGCCTCAGGGCTGGCGCGACAGGCGCCAGCCCTTCAGCTGATTGAAGGCGATTTCCACCGTCACGCGGTCGCCCAGCAGCGAGACGCCCGTCTGGGCGCCCAGCGAGGGCAGGACCGTGATCAGGTGGCCGTTGTCCAGGCGAACGCGACGGCCGCCGAGCGGCATCAGTTTGATGACCTCGCCGTCGAAGGCGATCACGCCGGCCCTGGTCGGGGCCGGCTCGTTCGTGTTGGACGCTTGGAGCGTGTCCTACTCCGCCGCCGTAAGGCGACCGGCGGACTCTTTGCCGGAGCGCGAATCGCGCTCGATTTCGTAGGAAATCTTCTGGCCTTCGTTCAGCGAGCCGACGCTCGAAGTTTCGACGGCCGAGGCGTGGACGAAGACGTCCTTGCCGCCGTCATCGGGCGCGATGAAGCCATAGCCTTTGGTGGGGTTGTACCATTTTACAGTGCCGGTAGCCATTTGGAGACCTCCGTCTGGCGTTGACCGCAGGGAGGGATCCCTGGTCGGCCTGTCGGGTCTGAATGGGATCGGCTTTTGGACCTCGGTGCGTGATGCAAAGGGAGCAGCGGCGTTACGCAGAGAGATCGACCAGCTCTAGATGGGCGCCCGACAACCTTTACGCAAGGGGCTGGCGATCAGAAGGCGTAGGCGACCTTGGCGACCAGGGCGTCCTCATACTGTTCGCCGAAGGTGTGGGCGTCGGTGTCGTAGTAGCGCAGGTCCAGTTCCAAGGCGTCGGTGAGGGCGTAGGTCACGCCGGCGTTCCAGCCGGTGTAATCGGGCGCGCCGTTCTGCTCGCGACGACCGACGGCGACTGTGCCGTTCAGCTGGGGCGTGAAGTCCCAGCCCAGGCGGCCCTCGACCCAGGTGAAGCTGTCGGTCGAGCCGGCGGCGTCGGGCGAATACTGGACCTGCAGTCGTGCGCTGGCCGGGCCGATCGAGCGGCTGGCGTTGCCGGTGATCTCCCAGGCGTCCTGATCATAGCCGGCTTCGGCGTCGAGGCGGTTCTTGTAGGCGACGTTGAAGTCGAACCGATAGCCGAAGGCCTCGGGCTGATAGCCGACCACGAACTCGGCCTCGACGTTGGAGCCGCCGGCCTGGATCGTCTGGAAGCCGGGGCCGACGTAGAACAGGCCGTCCGCACTTTCCCAGGTCGCCAAGCCGAAGGCGTAGCCGTCGTTGCCGGACTTGGACGCATCCTTGGAGCGGTTATCCGTGCCCGCGCCCAGTTCGAAGGACCAGGCGTCGCGCGCGGACGTCGGGGCGGATCCAGGCGCCGACTGGGCGGCGGCCGGCAGCGCAACGGCGAGCGCGGAGACGGAGAGGGCGGCGAGGATGGTCGTGCGGATCATGGGGGCTCCAGCGCGAGAGAAGCGGATTGGCGCCGCCTTTAGCGTGCTCCGGCCTTGATGGCGAATTCCTCCGTGGCCTGAGCGAACTCTTGTCGCAGGCGCGCGACCAGTTCGGCGGTCGGCAGGACGTCGTGGATGGCGCCCGCGCCTTGGCCGGCGGACCAGACGGTCTTCCAGGCCTTGGCCTCGTCGCCCATGTCCAGCTTGTGCTCTGGCAAGGTCTTCGGATCGATGCCATTTTCGATTAGCGACTTGCTCATGAAGTTGGCGGGGATGCCGGACACGGCGGGCGTGTGGACGATGTCGGTCGCGCCGCTGTCGATGACCATCTGCTTGTACGCGTCGGCGGCCATGGCTTCGGTCGTGTTGATGAAGCGCGTGCCCATATAGGCGAAGTCCGCGCCCAGCATCAGGGCGGCCGCCACGTCCTGACCCGTCGAGAGCGCGCCCGACAGGATGATGGTCCCCTTGAAGAAGCTGCGAACCTCATTGACCAGGGCGAAGGGGTTGATGATGCCCGCATGGCCGCCCGCGCCGTTGGCGACCAGGATCAGACCATCAACGCCCGCCTCGGCCGCCTTTCGCGCATGGCGAATGTTGGCGATGTCGTGGAAGACCTGACCGCCATAGCCATGGACCGCGTCGACCACGTCGCGCACGGCGCCCAGGGAGGTGATGATCAGCGGCACCTTCTCCTCGACCGACACCATCATGTCGGCCATCAGCCGGGGGTTGGTCGAGTGGACGATGTGGTTGACGCCGAAAGCCGCGGCCTCGGGCTTCAGCCGGCCCTTGATCTCATGAATCCAGTCCCGATAGCCCTCGGTCGTGCGCTGGTTCAGCGACGGGAAAGTGCCGATCACGCCCGCATTGCAGGCCTCGACCACCAGATCCGGTCCGGACACCAGGAACATCGGCGCCGAAATGATCGGCAGGATCAGACCTTTTTGCAGCGAAGCGGGGATGGCCACGGACGTCTCCTTTGGTTTTCTTTCGCTACGCTTAGCGGGCTGTCGCCGGGGAAGGCAATCGCGGGGATTTCAGACGGTGGCGCGAAAAAATGAGTCTAATTCGTCTAATCTCGGGTCGTAAGCGGGGTGACAGCGGGCAGGGGCTGGCGGCGGGTGAAAACCGGCCATCATACGACGGTCCGGATGGATGATCAGTCGATTGACGCTGGTCGCCGCGAAGGCGTTGAAAGGGCGAGGGAAGCTGTTCGGGATTACGATGGCTGGCTGGTCGTTTCTTTCTCCCGTTCGGAGAAGCCGGCCCGGAGGGCCGGACGAGGGTCGGTCGGTTGGCCAGATCGCGCCATCCGACCCTCACCCTTTCGCGCAAGGACGCCGGCTGACGCCGCCGTGCGCTCAAGCCCTCTCCCAATGGGAGAGGGAAGTGGAGCGGGGGAGGATTTTCATCTGAGCGGCAAGCGCCTAAATGCCCGGCATGACCCACTATACCGACAACCTCAGCCAGCTCGGCGCCCAGACCGCCGTTCCGGCCAGTCCCGAGACGGCGGTGCTGGAGCGGGTGCCCAACCCGCATGCGGATACTCTGTATCTGGCCCGGTTCACGGCGCCGGAGTTCACCAGCCTATGCCCGGTGACGGGCCAGCCGGACTTCGCGCACATCGTCATCGACTATGCGCCGGGCGACTGGTTGGTCGAGTCCAAGAGTCTGAAGCTGTATCTGACCAGTTTCCGCAATCACGGCGCCTTCCACGAGGACTGCACCGTCGCCATCGGCCGTAAGCTGGCGGACCTGCTTGAGCCCAAATGGCTGAGGATCGGGGGATACTGGTATCCGCGCGGCGGCATCCCGATCGACGTCTTCTGGCAGACCGGAGCGCCGCCCGAGGGCCTGTGGCTGCCGGACCAGGGCGTGCCGACCTATCGCGGGCGGGGATAGTCAGAGTGGGCGCGTCCGCCGTTCAGCGGCGCGCGCGCGGCGATCAGGCGCTCAGGGCCGCAGGCGCAGCCTGGTCAGGCCAGGCGACAGGCGAGAGGGCTTCCAGGGCCGGCTTCGCCAGCAGATAGCCCTGCATCAAGTCGACGCCGAGATCGCGCAGGACATCATGTTCGGCCAAGGTTTCGATGCCTTCGCAGACGGGCTGGATGCCCAGGTCCCGCAGCATGTTCAGCGTGTTGCGCACGATGGTGCGCTTGACCGTGTTGGTGTCGATGTCGCGAACCAGGGCCATGTCCAGTTTGACGATGTCGGGCTGGAACAGGGTGAGCAGGCCCAGACCCGCATAGCCGGCGCCAAAGTCGTCGATGGCGGTCTTGAAGCCCATGGCGCGATAGGATCGCAGGATGTTGAGGATGTGGTCGGTGTCCATCACCTCGCTCTCGGTGAACTCGAAGATGATCCGATCCACCGGGAAGTTGGTGCGCATCGCCGCCGCCAGGGTGGCGCGGATGCAAGCGCGCGGCTCATAGACGGCGTTGGGCAGGAAGTTGATCGACAGGCTGGCGCCGCCCGCCGTCATATCCAGACCGGCGGCGAGATCGATGGCGGTCGTGCGGCACAGCTGATCGAAAGCATAGCGGTTGTCGTGGGAGATATGCGACAGAACCTGGCCTGCGCCCCGGCCGTCCTTGCCCCGCACCAAGGCCTCGTAGGCGAAGACCGTCTGGTTCGTCACATCGACGATCGGCTGGAACGCCATGGTGATCGGCAGGTCAAACCCCGCCCCATCCTTACAGCCTGCGCAAGACATAAGCTTCTCCTACTGGCCGGCAAGTCTAAGGTGGCAGGCGTTAAAGACTGATGTCGAACAGGAAATTCGCTGTCGGGTTCCCTTGTGCGGTTGATGCGCCTTAGCGGTATAGCGGTCCGCTCTTGAAGTTTTTCGCTGCGCCGTCACGGATAATGCGATGAACCACGCACTTCCGCTCGAAGCCTGGGGCCGTCGTCTGATGACGCGGGCGGAGGCGTGGGCGGATGGGTCGCGGGCGCGGCGCCAGGCCTATGAGTTCCTGTGGTTCGGACTGAAGCAGGGGTGGGCGTGTCTGTTCGGGGGGCTGATGCTGGCCCTGATCCTGGGGACGTTTCTGCTTTGGCCGGAGGGGGCGCCGGTGTCGCGCTACGACTTTCTGGCGGTCGGGGCGGTGGCGATCCAGGCGGCGATGCTGATCTTCCGGCTGGAGAGCTGGGAAGAGGCGCGGGTGATCTTCCTGTTCCATGTGGCGGGGACGATCATGGAGCTGTTCAAGACCGCGCACGGGTCGTGGGTCTATCCCGAGGACAGTCTGCTGCGGATCGGGGCGGTGCCGCTGTTCTCGGGCTTCATGTATGCGGCGGTCGGCAGCTATATCGCGCGGGTGCAGCGCATCTTTCATATCCGGGTGCGGGGGTATCCGCCGCTGTGGACGACCTGGGTGCTGGCGGCGGCGATCTACGTCAACTTCTTCGCTCATCACTGGCTGTCGGATTTTCGAAAAGTCCTATTTGTGGCGACGATCCTTTTGTTCTGCCGAGGCTGGTTCTTCTTCACCGTCGATCGGATGCGATTGAAGATGCCGCTGCTGCTGGGGTATTTCCTGGTGGCCCTGTTCATCTGGTTCGCCGAGAACCTGGGCACGCTGGGGCGGGCCTGGGTCTATCCGGGGCAGGCCGACGGGTGGGAGATGGTGTCCCTGGCCAAGCTGGGCAGCTGGTTCCTGCTGATGATCATCTCAGTCGTGCTGGTCTCGTTGGTGCACCGGCCCGAGCCGGAGATCAGCGGCCCTGTAGCGCCCCGCGCATGACGGCGGATTTGCGGCTCATGCGAGCCTTCACCAGGCGATAGACCACGGCGACGATCAGGATGGTGACGGCGAGGCCGCCGATCAGCAGGGTGGGGCCATGGGCCTCGCTGAGCACTTCCATCTTCGCCAGACCTTGGGCGGCGAGATAGCCCGGCGCCAGCATGGCCAGCACCCAGACGATCCCGGATGTGACATTGCCGAACTGGAAGGCGCGCTGACGCATCCTGAGCATGCCCAGGGTCAGCGGCACGAAGGCGCGCAAGGGCCCGAAGAAGCGGCCGACGAAGATCGACATGACGCCGTAGCGACGGCAGTACAGGCGCGTCCAGGCGATGCGACGGCGGTGCGCCTTGAACATCGGGCGCTGGAGGAAGCGCACGCCCAGCCGACGTCCGGCCCAGTAGGAGATGGCGTCGCCGATCACCGCGCCGATAACGCAACCGAAGATGACGTTGACGGGGTCCAGCACGCCGGCCGCGATCAGGCCGCCCGCCGCAACCAGCAGACCGGTGGCGGGCACGAAGGCGCCGACGACCGCCAGCGACTCGACGAACACGACCAGGCCCAACATGACGCCGGCCCACATATGGTTGCGGGCGATGAAGTCGCCCACGGCTTGCAACAGGGAATCCATACGAAGGCCTTGGGGGAGGAAGGCGGGGTCGGTCGAGGTCAAACCGACGTAGGGCGACCTTATATCACCCGCTTACGGCAGGCGTGTGACCTTGGCGGCCAGGTCGGGACGCGGGCGTTCCAGCGCGGGTTCCTTCAGCGTGCCGATGTGGATGAAGCCGGCGACGCTCTCGCCCTCGGTCAGGCCGAACAGGGCGACGCCTTGCGGGTCGTAGCTGTACCAGTCGGTGATCCAGCTGGACGAATAGCCGAAGCCGGAAGCGGCGTGTTCCAGGTTCATGCAGACGGCGCCCGCTGACAGGTGTTGCTCCCAGATCGGCTTGGATCCTTCGACCGGCGTCGAGACGACCAGGATGGTGACGGGCGCGGCGGTCAGCTTGGCCAGCACGGCCTGATCCTTGGCCGGGCCGTTGCGCAATTCGACCAGCACGGCGAGACGGGCGGCGATGTCAGCGCGCGATTGGGGACCCAGGACGACGAAGCGCCACGGGAACAGCTTGCCGTGGTCGGGCGTACGGGCGCCCAGGGTCAGAATCTCGTCCAGTTCCGCCTCGGACGGGCCGGGCGCGACCAGGGCCTGGGCCGGGGCGGAGCGCCGCTGGGCCAGGCGGTCCCGAAAATCTTTCGAGGGAACGGGCGGGGGCAGGGGTTCGTTGAGCGCGACCATGCCGTCTAGCTAGGCTTTCATCCCCGTCTTCGCCATAGGTGTCCTGTGCGCAAATCCGACGAACCGAAATGGGCCGAGGGGCTGGCGAAACCGCCGGCGTGGCGCAGCGACGGGACCGAGACCGTGTTCGATAGCCCTTGGATGGCGCTGACCCGGCATCCGGCGACGGCGCCGACCGGGATTAAGGCCGACTATGCCGTCGTGCGGTTCAAGAACGTCGGGACCGGCGTCCTGCCCGTCCACGACGACGGGACGGTCACCCTGGTGGGACAGCAGCGGTTCGCCCACGCCAACTACAGCTGGGAAATGCCCGAAGGCGGCGCGCCGCTGGACGAGGATCCGTTCGACGGCATCCGGCGCGAACTGGCCGAGGAGGCCGGATTGCAGGCCAAACACTGGCTGCCGGCGCTGAAGGTCGAGATGTCGAACTCCATCACCGACGAGATCGGCATGACCTGGATCGCCTGGGGCCTGTCGCCCGCGGCGACCGATCCCGATCCCACCGAGATCATCGCCGTGGTGCGCGTGTCGTTCCTGGATCTGCTGGACGAGATCGGGCGGGGAACGGTGCGCGACAGCCTGACGGTGGCGACGGCCTACAAGGCCTATCATATGGCGATGAACGGCGAACTGCCCGAGGCGCTGGCGCGCGCCTTGCTGGGGCGCGTATGATGTCGCCGAAGGAGCCGGTCATGGCCAAGCTGGAAGTCGTCGCAGAACTCGAAATGAACACCGTGTGGCGTCAGCTGCGCGCCTCCGCCGAGGCGGCGTCGCGCGAGGAGCCGCAACTGGGCTCGCAGATGAATGCGGTGATCCTGTCGCACGACGACCTGGCGGGCGCGCTGAGCTTCCAGATCGCGCGCAAGCTGGCGGACGGCGAGATGAGCGCCATGTCGGTGCGCGAAGTCTGTCTGTCGGCGTTCAAGGCCGACCCGTCGATGGTCGAGGCGGCGGAGGCCGATCTGCAGGCTGTGGCCGAACGCGACCCGGCGATCCGCAACCTGTTGCAGCCCTTCCTGTATTTCAAAGGCTTCCAGGCCCTACAGGGCTGGCGCGTGGCGCACTGGCTGTGGGGACAGGGGCGCGAGACGCTGGCCTTCCACTTCCAGAGCCGGATCTCAGAACTGTTCCAGCTGGACATCCATCCGGCCGCGCAGATGGGCAAGGGGCTGTTTCTGGATCACGGCACGGGCATCGTGATCGGCGAGACGGCGGTGGTCGGCGACGACGTGTCGATGCTGCACGGCGTGACCCTGGGTGGGACGGGCGCCGAACGTGGCGACCGCCACCCCAAGATCGGCAAGGGCGTTCTGCTGGGCGCCGGGGCCAAGGTGCTGGGCAATATCCACGTCGGCGACTACGCCAAGGTGGCGTCCGGCTCGGTGGTGCTGAAGGCCGTGCCGTCCGGCTGCACCGTGGCGGGAGTGCCGGCCCGGCTGGTCAACTGCCCGACCAACGCCGAACCGGCCCGCACCATGGATCACACCCTGGCCGATGTGGTGTACGACTTCGTCATTTGAGCGGACGCTTCACAGGGCGATCCTGAGCGAGGCGCGGACGCTGCGCGGGGCGCCGGGGTAGATCCACAAGGCGCTGTAGGAGCTGGCGGCGTAACGCTCGTCAAACAGATTATCGAGCTCGACGCGGGCGGTGATCTGGGGCGTCAGGCCGTAGTCCAGCGCCGCCTTGGCCTTCCAATAGGCGGGCAATTCGGGCGCGCCGAGCGCCAGGCCGCCAGCCCGGTCGCCGACGTAGGCCGCGCCGGTCATGAAAGACCAGGTCGTGCCGTGGGTGGTGGGGAAGCGACCGATCACGAACAGTGAGCTGGAATGTTCGGGCACGTTCAGCACGGCGTCGGTGGCGAAGGCGCTGTCGTCGGCCTGGGCGTCGGTCCAGCCGTAGTTGGCGACCACCTGCCAGGCGTCGTCGATCTTCAAGGCGCCGTCGAGCTCGATCCCGCGCGTCGTCAGCCTGCCCACCGGAGCCAGGAAGTTGGGATCGACGGGATCGGTCGTCAGAATGTTCGACTTCTCGATGTCGAAGACGGTGGCGGCGAGATCCAGTCCGTCCCAGGCCCCGGCCAGGCCGATCTCATAGCCCTTGCCATCCTCGGGCGCGAAGCCGGAGCCGTCGCGACCCGTGCCGGAGTTCAGCACGAACGACTGACCATAGCTGGCGTGGGCGGTCAGGTTGTCGGTCAGGCGATAGCGTGCGGCGAAGCGGTATTTCAGGGGCGTATCGCGGGCCTCGCCGACGGCGCCGGTGCGGTTGTTTCGGATGGTCTGGTCGTAGTCGTCGAACCGCAGCCCGGCCAGCAGGCTGAGGCGGTCGTTCACCTCCCACAAATCCTGGGCGTACAAGGTGACGACGTCGCGCGTTTCCAGATTGTCGGTGAAGGGTAGGGGCGTCGGCGGTGTGACCGCGCCATAGACGGGATTGAGGACATTGATCGGATAGGGGTTGGCCGCAGTCGGATTGATGCGCAGCCACTTCTCGCCATAGGTCAGCTGATAGGCCTTCACCCCGAAACCGAGGTTGTGAACGCCCAGCCCCGTCTCGACCACGCCGTTCAGCTCGAGCCGGGCCGACAGGTCCTCGACCGAGAAGTCGCGTCCGCGACGCTGACGCCACAGCTGGTCGCCGACCAGGCGCGACTGATCGCTGGACAGGCCCTTCAGCGAGCCGCCGCGCCAGGCGACGCCGCCGTTCAGGCTCCAGTCGTCATTGATCCGGTATTCGCCGGTGATCTGATGCCGTTCGTTGCGGAAGCGGGTCACGCCGTCGCCGGGCTCGCCGTAGTAGTTCGAGGGCGGCAGGAACAGGGCGTCGCCGTTGATCGCCGGCATCCCCCGATCGAACAGGGTCGTGAAGGTGGTGAACTCGCCCACATAGGTCAGGCGCAGATCATCGGTGGGACGCCAGGTCAGGGACGGCGCCACCACGGTGCGGTCCAGGCCGACATAGTCGCGCCAGCCGTTAGAGGTCTCGCCCGCCACCACAAGCCGTCCGGCCAGGGTGTTGTTGATCGGGCCGGTCAGGTCCAGTTCGCCGCGACGCAGACCAAACGATCCCACCGTGGCGGTAAAGGCGGCGGCGGGCGCAAAGCGCGGGGTCTTGGAGACGATATTGATGCGTCCGGCCGGGTCGATGTCGCCGAACAGCGCGCCGGACGGCCCCTTCAGCACCTCGATCCGCTCGGACGTCGCCGGATCGCGGGGCGGGGCCATGCCGCGATTGGCCAGGAAGCCGTCGACATAATATTCCGCGCCGCCGTCGGGCGTGCCCAGGAAGCCGCGGATGGCGAAGTTGTCCATGACGCCGCCGCGATTGTTCTGCTGGCTGACGCCGCTGACCAGTTCCAGCGCATCGGCAAGGCGCGTCGCGCCCACGGCCTTGATCAGATCGTTCTCGATGGAGCGGCTGGACGGAGACATGGCCTCGATGATCGATCCTGCGCCCAGGATCAGATCACGCGGCGCCGACCGGCGGCCCAGAACGACGATCTCCCCCACCGTTTCAGGCTCGACCGCCTCGATAGCGACGGGGGCGGGGGCGTTGGCGGCGACCAGCAGGCACGCGCTGGCGCAGCTCAGAAGGAGGGACAAGGCAGGCTCCGTTTGAAATGTTATACTGTATCGGCTATCCGCTTCCGCCTGATGATGTCAACCGCTGCAACGCTTGTTCCCGCCTCCGCTTCTTCGACTGCCGCGCCAAGCCGTGCGGTCGGTCGGATCCTATCCATCGACGCCCTGCGCGGGCTGGTCATCCTGCTGATGCTGGTCGATCACGCGCGGGAGTTCTTCTTCATCCACGCCCAGGTCTCGGACCCGATGAATGTGGAGACGACCTCGCCGGCGTTGTTCTTCACCCGGCTGTCGGCCCATCTGTGCGCGCCGGTGTTCGTGGCCCTGACAGGATTGGGGGCCTGGCTGTACGGAAACAAGCAGGCGGGCGGCGGCAACGGAGCCGGCGCGGCATCGGCCTTCCTGCTGAAACGCGGTCTGTTTCTGGTCGTCCTGGAGCTGACGGTGGTCAACTTCGCCTGGACGTTCTCGATCACGCCCGAGCTGATCTATCTGCAGGTGATCTGGGCCATCGGCCTGTCGATGATCGCGCTGGCGGCTCTGGTGCATCTGCCGCGCCCGGTGCTGATCGCCGTGGGGCTGGTCATCGTGCTGGGGCACAATCTGCTGGACCCGATCACCATCGCGGCGGGACAGCCGGGCCATGCCATCTGGGCGGTGCTGCATGATCGCGGATTTATAGACTTACCTTGGGGCGGTCAGGCGAGGACGTCCTATCCGCTGCTGCCGTGGATCGGGGTGGCGGCCTTGGGTTACGGCATCGGGCCGTGGTTTGTAGGCGAGCAGCGGGCGCGGCTGAGACGGTTGGTGCTGACCGGAGTGGCCGCGCTCGCTCTGTTCGTCGTGCTGCGGGCGATCAATGTCTATGGGGATGCGCCGTGGGCCGTGCAGGCGACGCCGATCCAGACGGTGATGAGCGTGCTGAACCTGACCAAATATCCGCCGTCAGCCGACTTTTTGCTGCTGACGCTGGGGATAGGCGCGCTGATTTTGGCGGGGCTGGAAAAGGCGCCGGATCGGTTGGTCGGCGTGCTGGCGGTCTTTGGCGGGGCGCCGCTGTTCTTCTATCTGATCCATCTCTACGGGCTGCATCTGCTGAACCTGGCGGCCCTGATGCTGTTCGGCGTCAATCAGGGCGAGGGCTTCGGCGTGCCCAGCGTCGGCTGGGTATGGTTGCTGGCGGCCATGATCGCCGTGCCTTGCTGGTTCGCCTGCCGGTGGTTCGGCGGGGTCAAGCGGCGCAGTTCGCAATGGTGGATGAAGTATCTCTGAAGCGGGAAAATGCGCGGCGCCGGTTTCCCTGAACCGCTGATGTCTCTAGGGTCCGCCGCCAACGTCCAGACCATGAGGCCCCCCGTGAAAGACACCGACCTGAAGCGCATCGAGGCGCACCTCAAGCGCACCTTCAACACCGGCGGCATCATCGTGAAGGCCCGCCCCAAGCAGAATGACTCGGCCGAGGTCTATGTCGGCGACGAGTTCATCGGCATCGTCTTCGAGGATGAGGACGAGGAAGGTTCATTCATGTTCGAAATGGCGATCCTGGCCGAAGACCTTCCGGCCTAAAACGCCGACCGATCCAACCGCCCGGCGTGAATGCGCCGGGCGGTTTTCGTTTGCGCCGACCCGTTCAGCGATACGGGTCGGTCAGCGCGTGGGGGCGGCGCGTTCGAGGCCGTACAGCGCCTCGACGATGTCCTCGGCCTTCTGCTGGACCAGTTGCTGGGCGTCGTGGACGCCGCGATTGTAGAAGGCGCCGCCGATGTCCTTGCCGATGAAGTCCAGCAGCATCTCGGCCGGAAGCTGGCCCAATTCCTGGTCCAGTTCTCGGGCGAAGTAGTCGCGCAGTTTGGCGGTGATCGCCGCGCGGTCTTCCTTGGAGAATTCGATCGGTTTCATGCGACCTCGGCGAGAGCCTCTTCGGCCGCCACCCAGGCGGCTTCGGCGGCGGCCAGATCGGCCTCGGTCTTGGCGCGGGCGCGGGTCAGGCCTTCGAGGGCCTTGGGATTGCTGACCGAGGCGGTGGCCATGTCGTCGTCGATGCGGGCGATCTCGGCCGTCAGGCGGGTCATGGTCTCCTCCGCCTTCTTGACCGCGTGGCGCAGGGTCGAGGGCGAGGGGCCGGATCGCTTCTTGTTGCCCCTATCGTTCGCGCCGCGGGCGCTCTCTGCTTGAGGGGCGCCTGAGTTCGCCTTGGCCTCTTCCTTCTTGATCTGGCTGGGCTTGGCGATGGCCTGTTTCGCGCGGTCCAGGACGAATTTGGCGTAGTCGTCCATGTCGCCGTCAAAGGGTTTCACCGTGCCGTCGGCGGCCAGCCACAGGCGATCCGCCACCATCTCCATCAGCGAGCGGTCGTGGGTGATCAGGATGACGGCGCCGTTGTAGTCGTTCAGCGCGTCCAGCAGCGCGCGACGGCTGTCGATATCCAGGTGGTTGGTCGGTTCGTCCAGGATCAGGACGTGGGGCGCGTCCATCGCCACCATGTTCAGCAGCAGCCGCGCGCGCTCGCCGCCCGACAGGCTGTCGACCGTGGTTTCCTGCTTCTCATAACCCAGGCCGAACTGGGCCAGTTTGGAGCGGCGGGCGCTTTCGGGCGCGTCCGGCATGGCGCGGCGGATGATTTCCAGCGGCGTGTCGGTCGGGTCCATCGCCTCGATCTGGTGCTGGTGGAACCAGCCGACGCGCATCTTCCTGTCGCGGTGAAGCTCGCCCTCGGACACGTCCAGAGCGCCGGCGATCATCTTGGCGAAGGTCGACTTGCCCGCGCCGTTGACGCCCAGCAGGCCGATGCGGTCGTCCAGGTCCATGCGCAGGTTCAGATTGCGCAGGATCGGCTTGCCCGGCTCATAGCCGACATTGGCCCGCTCCAGCCGGATCAACGGCGGCGCCAGCGGACGCGGCGGCGAGGGCAGGGTGAAGGGGGCGACGCGCTCCTCGATCGTGGTGGCGACGGGCTGCATCTTCTCCAGCCGCTTCATGCGCGACTGGGCCTGGGCGGCCTTGGAGGCCTTGGCCTTGAAGCGATCGACGAAGGCCTGAAGGTGGGCACGCTCGGCGTCCTGCTTGGCCTTGGCCGACAGCTGCAGCCGCGCCTTTTCGGCGCGCGCCTTTTCGAAGGCGTCGTAGTTGCCGGTGTAGAGGGTCAGGGTGTGGTTCGCGAGGTGCAGGATATGGGTGCAGACCTCGTTCAACATCTCGCGGTCGTGGGAGATGATCAGGGCGGTGTGCGGGTATTTCTTCAGCCGCGCCTCCAGCCACAGGGCGCCTTCCAGGTCGAGGTAGTTGGTCGGTTCGTCCAGCAGCAGCATGTCCGGCTCGGCGAACAGGGCGGCGGCCAGGGCGACGCGCATCCGCCAGCCGCCCGAGAACTCCGACATCGGCCGGGCCTGGTTTTCCTGATCGAAGCCCAGACCGACCAGGATTTCGGCGGCGCGCGCGGGCGCGGCGTCGGCGTCGATCTCGATCAGGCGCGACCAGATCTCGCCCATCTCTTCCGGTTCGGCGGTCTCGAGCCGGCCCAGCAGGGTGTGGCGTTCGACGTCGGCCTCAAGGATGGTGTCGATGACGCTGACGGGGGTCGCCGGATGCTCCTGATCGACCGAGCCGATACGGGCGGTCTTGGGCAGGCTGATCTCGTCGCCGGCGGCGTGAAGCTCGCCCAGGATCAGCTTGAACAGGGTCGATTTGCCGATGCCGTTGCGGCCGACCAGACCGACCTTTGAGCCGGGCGGCAGGCTGACGGAGGCGTCCACGAGAAACTTGCGGCCCCAGGCGTTGAAGGTCAGGTCGGTGATCTGGAGCATTGCGGCGAAGGTTCTTCGGTTGGTCGGCGTCCCTCAATCGGCAGGTCGCCATGCGGCGTGCGTCAGGGATGCAAAAAGGGACGGTTGGAAACGCGGGAGGTGGTCGCTATAAGCCCGCGACACTCAATCTCCCAACAAGAAGTCAATTCCCATGACCGAACGTACCTTCTCGATCATCAAGCCCGACGCCACGCGCCGCAACCTGACCGGTGCGATCAACGCCGTGATCGAAGGCGCCGGCCTGCGCATCGTGGCCCAGCGCCGCGTCAAGCTGACGACCGAACAAGCCAAGAAATTCTACGAAGTGCACGCCGAACGCCCGTTCTACGGCGAGCTGGTCGAGCAGATGACGGCCGAGCCGGTCGTCGTTCAGGTGCTGGAAGGCGACAACGCCGTCGCCGCTTATCGCGAAGTCATGGGCGCCACCAACCCGGAACAGGCCGCCGAAGGCACCATCCGCAAGCAGTTCGCCCTGTCGATCGGTGAAAACTCGGTCCACGGTTCGGACAGCCAGGACAACGCCAAGATCGAGATCGCCCAGTTCTTCACCGACGACCAGATCGTCGGCTAAGCGCTCAAGTCGCGAGGAACCGCGTTCCGAGCGTAGCGCGAGAAGAAGGCGCTCAAGCCGCGAGGGACCGCGTCCCAAGCGTAGCGCCGAAACAAAACGATGCGAGAGCGAAGCCTCTCGCATAGCGTGACTATATAGGCCCGCGCCCGGAACCGGACGCGGGCCTTGTCGTTTGGTGGTCATTATCTCGCTCGTCTCCCGGAGAAGACCCATGAAGACCATGATCAAACTGGCCCCCGTCATCGGCGTCGTGGCCCTGCTAGCCGCCTGCGGCCAGACGATGGAACAACGCGCCGCCACCGGCGCCCTGGGCGGCGCCGTCGCCGGTCAGGTCATCGGCGGCAACACGGGTTCGACCGTGGCCGGTGCCGCCATCGGCGCCGTCGCCGGCGCGGCGACCAAGCCCCGCTAAATCCGTCTAGGTCTTTCGGGCGAAAGCCCGGATGGCAAAAAGGCCCGGAGCGTTCGCTCCGGGCCTTTTCTACGTCTGACGTCCGGCGCCCTTACCAGATGCGGGCGCGGGCCTCGGGCGCGATATACTCCTTCTGGTCCGGCGAGACGCCGAAGGCCGCATACCAGGCGTCGATGTTGCGCGGCGAGGTCGCAGCGCGCACCGGGCCGGGCGAGTGCGGGTCGGTGGTCAGCTGTTCCTTCAGCGCCGCCTCGCGCGACTTCTCGCGCCAGACCTGCGCCCAGCCCAGGAAGACGCGCTGATCGCCCGTCAGGCCGTCGATGACCGGCGCCGGCTGGCCGTTCAGAGACTTGTGATAGGCGTCCAGGGCCAGCAGCAGGCCGCCCAGGTCGGCGATGTTCTCGCCCATCGTCAGGTCGCCGTTGACGTGCACGCCGGGGATCGGCTCCAGCTTGTCATAGATGTCGCCCAGCACCTTGGCGCGCGCCTCGAAGCGGGCGGCGTCTTCCGGCGTCCACCAGTCGCGCAGCACGCCGTCGCCGTCCGACTTGCGGCCCTGATCGTCGAAGCCGTGGGTGATCTCGTGGCCGATGACCGCGCCGATGCCGCCGTAGTTTACGGCCGGGTCCGCGTTCGGATCGAAGAAGGGCGCCTGAAGGATGGCGGCCGGGAAGACGATCTCGTTGCGCGGCGGGTTATAGTAGGCGTTTACCGTCTGGGGCGTCATGCCCCATTCCAGCGGATCGACCGGCTTGCCGATCTTGCCGCGCTTGTAGGCCCATTCGAAGGCCGATGAGCGTTCGACGTTGCCGTACAGGTCGTCGGCCTTCAGCTCCAGGCCGTCATACGAGCGCCACTTGTCGGGATAGCCGATCTTCACCCCGAACTTGGACATCTTGTACAGGGCCTGCTCGCGCGTGGGCTCGCTCATCCAGTCCAGGGTCTTCAGCCGCTCGGTCATGGCGTCGCGGATGTTGCCGACCAGGGCTTCCATCTGGGCCTTTGACGAGGCGGGGAAGTGCAGACGAACGTATTCCTGGGCCAGAACCTCGCCCAGCTGGCCGTCGACCAGGGCCACGCCCCGGTTCCAGCGGGGACGGTTCTCGGGCTGACCGCGCAGCGTCTTGCCTCGGAAGTCGAAGCGGGCGTCGACGAAGGCCTTGGACAGATAGGGGCTGGCCTGATCGACGACGTTGAACGCCTGCCAGGCCTTCAGGGTCTCGATTGGGGTGTCGGCGAACACCTGGGCGATGGCGGGGATGGCGGTGTTTTCCATCAGCACCAAGGTGTCGACATCCGACACCTGGGCGCCGGCCAGGAAGCCGGCCCAGTCGAAGCCGGGAGCCAGCGTCGCCAGGTCCGAGGCCTTGGCCGGGTTGTACAGCTTGTCGATCTGGCGACGCTCGACCGTCGTCCACTGCTTGTCGGCGACCTTGGTTTCGAAGGCCAGGATGTCGGCGGCGGTTTTGGCCGGGTCGGCCCAGCCGATGGCGGTCAGGGTGGTCGTCAGATAGGCCAGATAGGCCTCGCGCTGGGCGGCGAAGTCGGCCTTCAGATAGTAGTCGCGGTCCGGCAGGCCCAACGATCCCTGACCCAGATAGGCCGAGTTCAGATTGGGGTTCTTCAGGTCCTCGAACACATCGATGCCGAACAGTGAGCCGCCGAAGCCCGAATGGCTCTCGCCCATCAGGCGCGCCATGCCGGCGTGGTCGGTGACCGCCTTGACGGCGGCGAGGTCGGCGGCCAGCGGCGTTGCGCCCAGCTGCTCGATCTTCGCCTCGTCCATGAAGCTGGCGTACAGGGCGCCGACCTTGCGGGCGTTCTCGTTGGCGGGATTGGCGGCGCTGGTTTCGATGATCGACTTCAGCTGGGACTGGGCGTTCTCATACAGGACGTCGAACGGGCCAAAGCGCGACTTGTCGGCCGGAATCTCGGTCGTGCGCAGATAGGTTCCGTTGGCGTATTCGTTGAAGTCGTCGCCGGGCTTCACCGAGGTGTCGCGACCGGCCAGATCAAAGCCCCAGGCGCCGAAGGGGCTGTGGGCCGCGCCGGCCGTGCCGTGCGAATGCTGGGCCGAAGCGTCCTGGGCCGAGGCCGCGCCGCCGGTGAGAGCAACGACGATACAGGCCGAGCAGGCGGCCATCAGACGAATGCGAGTCATGGATAGAGAGGGTCCCGATTGAGGTCGGGCGCACCATTGCGCCGGTGCGGCGGTCTGTCGCATGACGTTTTTGTAATCTTCGCGCTGCTAAGGGCGGAGAAGGTCTCGGCAGAAATCGGACAGCACATGCGGGTAAAGCTGATGCTCCGCCGTCTTGACCCGTTCGGCCAGGGCCTCAGCCGTGTCGCCCTCTACGATCGGCACGCGCGCTTGGCCCAGGATCGGGCCCTCGTCCACGCCCTCGGTCACCAGATGGACCGTGCAGCCGGCCTCGGCGTCGCCGGCGGTGATGGCGCGGGCGTGGGTGTCCAGACCCGGATAGAGGGGCAGCAGGCTGGGGTGGATGTTCAGCATCCGCTCGCGCCAGCCGCCGACCAGCCAGGGCGTCAGAACGCGCATATAGCCGGCCAGAGCCACAACCTCGGCGCCAGCGTCGCGCAGGACGGTGTCCACCGCCCGCTCATGCGCCTCACGGTCTTTGCCGAACGGTTTGTGCGCCACGGTCGCCGTCGCCACGCCCTTGGCCGCCGCGATCGCCAGGCCGCCCGCGCCTTCGACGTTCGACAGCACCAGCACGACCTCATAGCCGCTGTCCGGCGCCTGACCGGCGTCGATCAGAGCCGCCATGTTGGAGCCCGCCCCCGAGATCAGGACGGCGACGCGGACGGGCGGGGCGGCTTGGGGTGACATGGCGCCTCGCATGACGGGGCGGGCGACCATTGGCAAGTTTCAAACGCGATCCGCCCTTGTTGTCGGCAGGATTCGGGCGTTAGCGTGTAACGCCGACCGCATGGCGAGGGGTCGTGGGTCGGCGCGTACAGGGGACTATCGCATGAAAAGACTGATCAGCCTCGCGGCCATCGCCGCGATGCTGGGCGCGCCCGTGGCGGCGCTGGCCCAGGAAAGCGGGACCAACAGCAGCAGCAACAATGGCGGGGGCGCCGCGATGCGATCCGCAACCGACCGGTTCCGCAACGCCAACGCCGAGGCGATCGAAAAGGACTGGGCGCGCGCACCGGTCGAGGAGACCGAAGTCACGACGGCCCATTCGGTCAACGCCCACGGCAAGACTCTGCGCTACAAGGCGACGGCGGGCACGCTGACGATCCGCGATGACGCGGGGATGCCGACCGCCAGCCTGTTCTACACCGCCTATACGCTGGACGGTCAGCCGGTCGGGACGCGGCCGGTGACCTATCTCTACAACGGCGGACCAGGCTCGCCGACCGTGTGGCTGCATATGGGCTCGTTTGGGCCAATGCGGGTCCAGACCGATGAGCCGACCGTTGTGCGGCCTGCGCCCTTCGCCTTCGGCCCGAACGACCAGACCCTGCTGGATCAGACGGACCTGGTCTTCATCGACATGGTAGGCGCGGGCTTCTCGCGTCCGTTGGGCGAGACGCCGGGTTCGACCTTCTGGGGCGTGGACGGAGACGCTGACGCCTTCGCCCGCGCCATCATGCGCTACACGACCAAGTTCAGCCGTTGGTCCAGCCCGAAATACATCATCGGCGAATCCTACGGCACGCTGCGCACCGGTGCGGTGGCGTTCCAGCTTGAAGATCGCGGGATGTCGCTGAACGGCGTGGTGCTGCTGTCGTCGATCATGAACTATGGCGTGCGTCAGCCAGGCTATCCGCAGAACTTCGTCACCCTGTTGCCGACCTATGCGGCGACGGCCTGGTATCATCGCAAGCTGGCGAATCCGTCCGCGACGGTCGAAGAACAGGTTCAGCGCGCGCGCGACTTCGCATTGGGGCCGTATGCGTCTGCTCTAGCCAAGGGGCACATGATCTCTGACGCCGAGCGCGCCCAGATCGTACGCCAGATGAGCGACCTGACCGGCCTGTCGACCACCTTCATCGACAACGCCAATATGCGCGTCGACCTCGGCGCCTTCCGCAAGGAGTTGCTGCGCGACCGGCGCCAGACGATCGGGCGGCTGGACACCCGCTACATGGGTCTGGATGAAGACGCGGCGGGCGGCGAGCCGGAGGATGATCCGTCCAGCTCGGCCGTGACGGGGGCCTATTTCGGCATCTTTCGGGACTATGTCGCCAATCAACTGAACTACAAGACCGACGTCGAATACCGAATGTCGGCGCGGGGCCTGCCAGGCTTCAACTGGAACTGGAGCCACCGTCCGCCGGTCGGAGGGCCGCAAACCACGCCGAACACGGCCATCGATCTGGCCACGGCGATGCGACGAAATCCGTATCTGAAGGTGATGTCGCTGAACGGCTATTACGACGCCGCCACTCCCTTCTTCTCGGCCGAGTTCGACCTGGCGCAGATGATGCTGGAGCCCAGCCTGCGGCCGAACCTGGAGTTCACCTACTATGAGGGCGGGCACATGATGTACCTCAGCCACGACGCCTTGGTGAAGCTGCACGCCGACCTGTCGCGCTTCTACACCGAGACGGCGAACGGCGGGGTGCGGTAAGCCCCGCGGGACCTGGGAGCGGCTTAGGCCGCTTCCAGTTGTCCGCAGACGAAGGCGACTTCGCCGGCGTTGAGAAGGGCCGCCAGCACCGGCTCAGCGTTCTCGGGCGAGACGATCAGGATGAAGCCGACGCCGCAGTTGAAGGTGCGGCGCATCTCGTGGTCGCTGATGCCGCCGGTTTCGGCCAGCCACTGGAAGACGGCGGGCATGGGCCAGGCGTCCCAGTCGAAGCGGGCCTGCAGACCCTCGGCGATGCAGCGGGGCGGGTTTTCGATCAGGCCGCCGCCGGTGATGTGGGCCGCGCCCTTGACCAGGCCCGCCTTCATGATCGGCAGCACCGGCTTCACATAGATGCGGGTGGACTCCATCAGGGCCTGGGCCAGCGAACGGTCCTTGGCGAAGGGGGCGTCGTCGCCCCAGGCCAAGCCGGACTTCTCGACCACCTTGCGCACCAGCGAATAGCCGTTCGAATGCGGGCCGGTGGAGGCCAGGCCGATGATGACATCGCCGGCCGCCTGGCGATCCAGATAGGGCAGGGCGTGGCCGCGCTCGACGGCGCCCAGGCTGAAGCCGGCCAGATCGTAGTCGCCCTCGGTGTACATGCCCGGCATTTCGGCCGTCTCGCCCCCGACCAGGGCGCAGCCGGCCTGGCGACAACCCTCGGCGATGCCGGCGACGACGCGGCGGGCGGCGTCGATCTCAAGCCGGCCGGTGGCGTAATAGTCGAGGAACAGCAGGGGTTCGGCCCCTTGAGCCAACAGGTCGTTGACGCACATGGCGACCAGGTCGACGCCCACGCCGTCATGACGGCCGGTCTCGATCGCGATCTTCAGCTTGGTGCCGACGCCGTCGGTCGTGGTGACGATCAGCGGGTCTTGGAAGCCGGCGGCCTTGAGGTCGAACAGGGCGCCAAATCCGCCCAGCGAGGGCTCCGATCCGGGGCGCGCCGTCGATTTGGCCAGCGGCTTGATATGTTCGACCAGCATTTCGCCCGCGTCGATGTCCACGCCCGCATCGGCGTAGGTCAGACCGTTTTCGAGAGGCTTTTGGGTGTCGCTCATGGGATCTCGGGCCTGAATCGGGGCGGAAATGCAGCGCGGCTCTTGCCACAGGTAGGATGCGCGGGGCTATAGCATCGGAATGACGCCGATCACCACCACCGAGGCGCTGGCCGATTTCTGCGCCCGCGTAGCCAACGCTCCCTTCATCACGGTCGACACCGAGTTCATGCGGGAAACGACCTATTGGCCGAAGCTCTGCCTGATTCAGGCGGCCTCTGCCGATCACGCCGCCATCATCGACCCGATGGCGGAGGGGCTGGATCTGGAGCCGTTCCTGGACCTGCTGCGCGACGAGAAGATCGTGAAGGTCTTCCACGCCTGCCGACAGGACGTGGAAATCTTCGTGCGCCTGGGAGCCATGCCCAAGCCGATGTTCGACACCCAAGTCGCCGCCATGGCCGCCGGGTTCGGCGAACAGGTCGCCTATGATTCGCTGGTGCGGCAGATGCTGCGCATCGAGGTGGACAAGGGCAGCCGCTTCACCGACTGGGCGCGTCGGCCGTTGTCGGACAACCAGCTGGTCTATGCGCTGGGCGACGTGACCCACCTTGCGGCGCTGTATCCCAAGCTGCGCGACCGGCTGCAGAAGGAAGGCCGGCTCGAGTGGGTCATGTCGGAGATGGAGAGCCTGACTGATCCGGCCCTCTACGACACCAATCCGGAAAACGCCTGGAAGCGGCTGAAGCCCAAGAAGTTCTCGGCCAAATATCTGGCGGCGTTCAAAGCCGTCGCCGTCTGGCGCGAGCGGGCGGCGCAGGAGCGCGACCAGCCGCGGGGCCGCATCCTGAAGGACGAGGGCATCGACGAGATCGCGCAACAGACCCCGACGGATGTCGAGGCCTTCAATCGCCTGCGCTCGGTGCCCAAGGGTTTCGGCGGTTCACGGCTGGGTCTGGAACTGGCCGAGGAGCTGAAACGGGTTCTGGCCGATCCTGAAGCCTTTGCGCCCGAGATGGAGCGCCCCGCCCACCGCCAGCCGGCACCGCCGTCGGTGGTCGAGCTGTTGAAGGTGCTGCTGAAGGCCAAGAGCGACAACGCCGGCGTGGCCTCCAAGCTGATCGCCACCGTGTCGGACCTGGAAAAGATCGCCATCAGCGACGACGCCGACATCGACGCCATGAAGGGCTGGCGCCGCCAGATCTTCGGCGAGGATGCGCTGAAGTTGAAGCGCGGCGAGATCGCCCTGGTGCTGAACGGCGCGCGGGTGGAAGTCGTCGAGATCGAATAGGGTTCACAGGTCCCCCTCCCCGCTTTGCGGGGAGGGGGACCGCGAAGCGGTGGAGGGGCTTTTGAAGTCCCACAGGCATCTTTGAGGCGGTGAAGAGCCCCTCCTTCACGGCGCTGAAGAAGCGCCGCGCCACCTTCCCACCAAGTGGGGAGGAGACTTCGAAATCAAATCTTCAGCCCCAGGTCCATCGCCTCGGCGAGGGCCTTGGCGCGCTTTTTGGTCTGTTCGCCCAAGAGGACGTCGGCGTAGCCTTCGGTCGCGGTCAGGCGCAGGTCGCCGCCTTTGACCTTGGCGGTGGCGTTGGCCATTAGCTGGGGCGAGCGCCCGGACAGGTCGCAGGCCAGACGGATCGCCAGGCCGAGGGCGCGGGCGCGCTTGGCGGCGGCGGCGTCGAGCAGGCGGTCGATGACCTCGGGCTGCGGCGTGGCGGGCGCGCCGCCATAGCGAGCGTTCATCGCGCTGGCCAAAAAGGCGCGTTCGGTATGGCTGATCCCAGCGACCGGCGCGCGGAGCACCTGGTCAAAGACAAGCTCCAGCCTGTGATCCGGGTGCAGCCGTGCGCCCAGGTCCGCCAGACGGCAGGCGGCGCTGACCAGCACAGCGTCGCGTTTCTCGCCGAACACCTCGGGCAGGGCCGCGACGATTTCGGAAATCCAGCCGTTGAGCGCGCCGGGCAGGGCGGGAGCCACGCCCTGGCGACCGCCCAGGGCGGTGCAGCCGGCAAGCAGCGGATCGGCCGTGCGCGTCGCCTCGTCCAGCGTCTCGAAAAGCAGGCCCTCTCGCACGCCCCAGGCCGACATCTCGATCTGTTTGAGACCGAGATGTTTGATCAACGCCTCGAGCACCAGGCCGGCGTAGGGCAGGGTCTCGGCGCGTTTCTTCGACACGCCGGGCAGTTTGGCCAGGCTGGTCGCCGACTGTTGCGCCACCAGACGCGCGGTCTCCAACGCCTCCTCGGCCGACATCTGATACTGATGGACGACCTTCAGCGGATAGGATTTCAAGCCCATCTGCACCTGGGCCAGGGTCCGCCAGGCGCCGCCGACGGCGTACAGGCGCTCGCCCTTGAACTGGCCTGCGACCGGTTTCAGGGCCTGATCGATACGGGCCTTGATGCGGTCGGCGTCGAAGGCCTTGCCGTCAGCCAGAGCAAACGGACCCAGCGGCAGGGTCAGGCCGTTCTCGACGCCGTCTCCGTTCAGCCGGGTCAGCTCAAGACTGGCACCGCCCATGTCGGCCGAGACGCCGTGGGCCAGGGGGGCGCCGGCCAATACGCCCATGGCCGCATATTTGGCCTCTTCCTCACCCGACAGGACGCGGATCTGGAGGCCGGTCTCGGCGGCGACCCGCTCACAGAACTCCGGCCCGTCCAAGGCTTCGCGCACGGCGGCGGTGGCGGCGATCAGGGTCGCGTCCGGCCGCACGCCTTCCAGCACGGCGGCGAAGCGGCGCAGCGCCGTCATCGCCATGACCACACCCTCGGGCGACAGTTTGCGCGTCGTCGGCAGGTCGCGGCCCAGGCCGGCCAGAACCTTCTCATTATACACGGTCCAGATCGCGCGGCCTTCCAGCCGGTACAGGACCAGACGAACCGAGTTTGAACCGATGTCGATCGCGGCGATGTCGCGGTCGGTAAGCGTGATGTCGGGCATCAGCGGCCTGGACGCTCGTAGCGCAGGACGGCGGGCAGGCTCTTGGCCTTACGGCCGCGCCCGGACAGGCTGGGATTTGTCATGAAGTATTTGTGGGCCGAGAAGGGCCGCTCAGGATCGGCGGGGGTGACGCGTGTATAGCGCCCTTCGGCGTCCAGCACCCAGCTTTGTGCATCGTCCTTCAGATTGGCGACCATGATCTGGTCCAGCACCTGATCGTGGACGGTGGCGTTGCGGATCGGCGTCATCAGCTCGACCCGGCGATCCAGGTTGCGCGTCATCCAGTCGGCCGAAGAGATGAAGACCTTGGCCTTGTCATGCGGCAGGTCCTTGCCATTGGCGAAACAGACGATGCGGCTGTGTTCCAGGAAGCGGCCGACGATCGACTTGACCCGGATATTCTCCGACAGGCCCGGGACGCCGGGACGCAGGCAGCAGATGCCGCGCACCACCAGATCGATCCGCACGCCCCACTGGCTGGCCCGGTAAAGGGCATCGATGATCTCGACATCGACCAGGGCGTTCAGCTTGACCCAGATGGCGGCGGGCTTGCCCATGGCGGCGGCCGACATCTCCTTGCCGATCAGTTCGATCAGCGTGGCCTTCATGTTCAGCGGCGAGACGACCAGGGCCTCGAGGTGGTCCGGCGTCGCATAGCCCGTGATGTAGTTGAACACCCGCGTCGCATCGCGCCCCAGGACGGGGTCGCAGGAGAACAGCGACAGATCGGTGTAAACCTTGGCCGTCACGGGGTGATAGTTGCCGGTGCCGAAGTGACAGTAGGTGCGCAGGCCCTCGCCCTCGCGCCGGACGACGACACTGACCTTGGCGTGGGTCTTGTATTCGACGAAGCCGAAGACGACGTGGACGCCGGCCCGCTCCATCGCCCGCGCCCAGCGCAGATTGGCCTCTTCGTCGAAGCGGGCCTTCAGTTCGACCAGGGCGGTGACGTTCTTGCCGTTCTCGGCCGCCTCGATCAGGGCGGCGACGATCGGGCTGTCCTTGGAGGTGCGGTACAGCGTCTGTTTGATGGCGATGACGTTGGGATCACGCGCGGCCTGACGCAGGAACTGAACCACCACGTCGAAGCTCTCGAACGGGTGGTGGATCAGCAGATCCTTTTCGCGAATGGCCGCGAAGACGTCGCCGCCATTGTCGCGGACGCGTTCGGGATAGCGCGGCTCATAGCCCTTGAACTTCAGGTCCGGATGGCCGCCGGGGATCAGGTCCGACAGTTGGGCCAGGCCCAGCATGCCGTCGACCAGAACGACGTCCTGGGGCGCGGCCTCCAGCTCGCCGACGATGAAATCGCGCAGATCGACAGGCATGGACGCCTCGATCTTGACGCGCACGACCGAGCCCAGACGACGCTGCTTCAGCGCCTCCTCGAACTCCAGGACCAGGTCCTCGGCCTCTTCCTCGATCTCGATGTCCGAGTCACGGATCAGGCGCAGCACGCCCTTTTCCTGAACCTCGCAGCCTGGGAACAGGTGGTCGATGAACAGCAGCAGCACGTTTTCCAGCGTGATGAACCGCTTGTGCCCCGGCGTGGAGCGGCCGTCGGTCGGCAACTCCCAGAACCGGCGAACCTGGGTCGGCACCGGCACCAGGGCGTAGAAGGTCTTGGTCTCGCCCTTGCGCTTTAGTTTCAGCGCCAGGGAGAAGCCGAGGTTGGGTAGGAAGGGGAAGGGGTGCGCCGGGTCGATGGCGAGCGGCGTCAGGACGGCGAAGAGCTGGTTCAGGAACTCGGGTTCCAGACGCTCCTTCTCGGTCTTGGTGATCTTCTGGCGATCGACGATTTCGATACCGGCGACGGTCAGTTCCTTCTTGAGCTGACGCCAGCGCAGCTGCTGTTCGGCCATGAGCTCGCCGGCGGCGATGTTGATCTGCTCCAGCTGTTCAGCGGGGGTCAGGCCGTCGGCGGACAGGACGCGCAGCCGTTCGCGCAACTGACCCTTCAGGCCGGCGACGCGGGTCATGAAGAACTCGTCCAGGTTATTGGCCGAGATGGACAGGAACCGCAGCCGCTCCAGCAGCGGATGGTTGGGGTTGGCCGCTTCTTCCAGAACCCGTTCGTTGAACGCCAGCCACGAGGTTTCCCGATTGAAGAACCGGCGGGGCGAGGCCATCAGCTCTTCGCTCAGCGCCAGTTGAGGGGCGCGAGAGGCGGGAACCTCTTCGCCTCGGGTGTCGTCATGGATCGCGGCGTCGGTCATGAACCGGTTCTCGCGCGCGTGTGTGACGGCCGCAAGCGGGCGCCGAGAAAATGTCGCCGGTCAGTCGGCGGCGGCGTCCATGGCGTCCAGCACCTGACGCGCCAGAACGCGCGTGACCGGGCGGTGGAGGGCGTCCAGACGTTCGACCACCGAAGCGGCGGTCTCGGCCGAGCGGTCCAGGCGTCGAACCAGATAGTCGATCACATCGTCGGACGGGGTGATGCTGCGTTCGGCGAAGCGGGCGCGCAGGATGGCCGACAGGACAGCGTCGTCGGGCGCGGCTATGGCGACGGCGCGCACGGCGTCCAGCCGCGAACGCAGATCGGGCAGATCGACCGACCACTGGCGCGGGGCCGAACGCGACACCAGCAGCAGAGCGCCGCCGCCGGAGTTGGCCAGGTTGATCAGATGAAACAGGCTTTCGTCGTCGGCGTCCGCCGCACGGTCCAGCAGGACCGTGCGGCCTTCCAGCTCCAGGGGATCGATCAGCGCGGCCTCGGCGCCGTTCAGCGGCACGGCGCCGACCCGCTCGGCCCAGTCGGCGGCGAGGCGGCTCTTGCCCGACCCTGGCGGGCCGTGAAGCGCCAGCACCGCGCCCACGCCGTCGGGCCAGCGGGCCAGAACGCGCACGGCCTCGGCATTGCTGTCGGACGTCACGAAGGCCTCGCCCGCAACGGGCCGCTCCAGCGGCAGACGCAGCTGTTCGGTCGTCGTTTGGGGCAGGGCGCTCAGCGCGGACATGCGCCTGTCATAGCAGAGGCCGGCGTTAACCGCGTCAGGTCCGCGCTGTTGGTTGCGGGGAGCGAACCGCGCCCCTGTGGATGAAATCAGGCGAATTCGGCAAGGGCGGGGTTCAGCTTGCCGGCCTTGAACTCGGTCACCGTGTAATCGGCCAGGCCGTGAACCTGGAACGGATCGGCCTTCAGCAGGGCCTCCAGCTCCTCCTTTGTGCTCCCGCTGCGCACCACCAGAATGCCGCCGGTGCGTGGGACCATCGGCCCGGCGGCGATGATCAGGCCGCTGGCGACATGCTGATCCAGCCACGCGCGATGCTCGACCGTCCGCGCCTCGATGGCTTCTATGGGCTGAGTGTAGGTGATGGTGACGATGAACATGGCGGCCTCGGGCGGGATGGAAGCCTCAGATATCATGCGCGGCGGCAGGCTTTGCAACGGCTGAAACCTTGACTTTCCGGGGCGATGATGCGCCCTACGCCGCTTCGATTTCGGGCGCCGACGGCGTCGGATTCCACCGCCCAGAGACTCCAGACGGTTCGTTTCATGCACGCCTATCGCTCTCACACCTGCGGCGCCCTGCGCGCCTCCGACGCCGGTTCCGCCGTTCGCCTGTCCGGCTGGGTTCACCGCAAGCGCGATCACGGCGGGCTGCTGTTCATCGACCTGCGCGACCACTACGGCCTGACGCAGCTGGTGCTGCACCCTGAGACGCCAGGCTTCGCCGCCGTCGAACGCCTACGCGCCGAGAGCGTGATCAAGGTCGATGGCGAGGTGGTCGCCCGCGACGCCTCGGTGGTGAACGCCAATCTGCCCACGGGCGAAGTCGAGGTGCGCGTCCAAGGCGTCGAGGTGCTGTCCGAAGCCGCCGAACTGCCGATGCCGGTCTTTGGCGATCAGGAATATCCTGAGGATATCCGTCTGGCCAACCGCTTCCTGGATCTGCGCCGCGAGCGACTGCACAAGAACATCGTGCTGCGCTCCAAGGTGATCTCCTCGATCCGCCGTCGCATGGTCGATCAGGGCTTCCTGGAGTATCAGACGCCGATCCTGACGGCCTCGTCGCCGGAAGGCGCGCGCGACTTCCTGGTGCCGTCGCGACTGCATCCGGGCAAGTTCTATGCGCTGCCCCAGGCGCCGCAGCAGTTCAAACAGCTGCTCATGGTCTCGGGCTTTGATCGCTATTTCCAGATCGCGCCGTGCTTCCGTGACGAAGACCTGCGCGCCGATCGTTCGCTGGAGTTCTATCAGCTCGACGTCGAGATGAGCTTCGTGACGCAGGAAGACGTCTTCGCCGCCATCGAGCCGCTGATGCACGGCGTGTTCGAGGAGTTCGGCGAGGGCAAGCCGGTCTCGGCCATCGACGGCGTCCATACCTTCACCAACGACTTCGGCGAGACGTTCGAACACAAGGGTTTCGAGCGCCTGACCTACGCCCAGTCGATGGCCTGGTACGGTTCGGACAAGCCGGACCTGCGCAACCCGATCAAGATGCAGGTGGTGTCTGATCACTTCCGCGACGGCGGCTTCGGCCTCTTCGCCAAAATCCTGGGCGCGGACGACAAGAACGCCGTCTGGGCCATTCCGGCCCCCATGGGCGGTTCGCGCGCCTTCTGCGACCGCATGAACAGCTGGGCGCAGGGCGAGGGCCAACCGGGCCTGGGCTATATCTTCTGGTCCGAAGACCAGGGCGCTTGGGGCGGCCCGATCGCCAAGAACCTGGGTCAGGAACCGACCGAGGTCCTGATGTCGTCGCTGGGTCTGGGGCAGGGCGACGCCGCCTTCTTCGTCGCCGGCCTGCCTGCGACCTTCGCCAAGTTCGCCGGCCTGGCCCGCACCCGCGTGGGCGCCGAGCTGAAGCTGGTGGACGAAGACCAGTTCAAATTCTGCTGGATCGTCGACTTCCCCATGTTCGAATGGTCGGAAGAAGAGAAGAAGGTCGACTTCAGCCACAACCCCTTTTCCATGCCGCAGGGCGGGCTGGAGGCTCTGGAGACCCAGGACCCGCTGACCATCCGCGCCTACCAGTACGACATCGTCTGCAACGGCTATGAGCTGTGCTCGGGCGCGATCCGGAACCACAAGGCCGAGATCATGCTGAAGGCCTTCGAGATCGCCGGCTATGACGCCTCGGTGGTCGAGGAGCAGTTCGGCGGCATGCTGAACGCCTTCCGCTTTGGCGCGCCGCCGCACGGCGGTCTGGCCCCCGGCATCGACCGCATCGTCATGCTGCTGGCCGGCGAGACGGCCATCCGCGAGGTCATCGCCTTCCCGCTGAACCAGCAGGGCGAGGATCTGTTGATGAACGCCCCGACCGAGGCCGAGGAGCGCCAACTGAAGGACGTCCACATCCGCACGGCCCTTCCGATCAAGGTGTGATCGGCGAGATCTGATCCAGGACGAAAAAAGGGGGGATGCTTAGCGGCGTCCCCCTTTTTTGTGCTCGCGCCCAAGGCGAGCACGATTGCCTGCAACCGCAAACCGGGATTTACGTTCGCATCGGACGTTAATCTTTTGGTAACCAAATGCGACGCGCCATTCGACTGGGTATCTTCATCGGCACCGTGCTGGGCATGAGCGCCTGTGCGACCCAGTACGACGCCAATGGTCGGCCGGTTTCGGGCGCTTACGGCTCGGTCGAAGCCGGGCGGACGGGCTGAGCGCAAAGGAAAACGTGGCGCTGGTCGCGATCCTGCCCTAATGTAGCGCTGCGGACGCCGTCTGTCGCGCCGCGTCGGTCCCCAAAACCCCCTAGATGTTACTCATCGCTATTGCTGTCGTTCTGCTCCTGGTGGTGCTCAACGGCTTGTTCGCCATGACTGAATTGGCGGTCGTCTCCTCGCGGAAATCCAAGCTGCAGGCGAGGGCGGAACGGGGCGACCGGGGGGCCAGGGCGGCGCTGAAGCTGTCGGAAGAACCGACTCAGTTCCTGTCCGCGGTTCAGGTGGGCATCACCCTGATCGGCATTCTGGCGGGCGCCTATGGTCAGGCGACCATCGCGGGCGAACTGGATCGCATTCTGGAAGTCGCCTTCCCGGCGCTGGCTCAATATACCGAATTCTTCGCCACGGCCCTAGTGGTCGTGTGCATCACCTATGTCTCGCTGATCATTGGCGAACTGGTGCCCAAGCGCCTTGCGCTGATCTTCCCCGAGACGGTGGCGTCGAAGATGGCCGGGCCGATCTCCAAGCTGGCGATCGTGTTGAAGCCGTTCGTCCTGCTGCTGACCGCCTCCACCTCGGGCATCCTCAAGCTGTTGGGCGTCAAGGATCGCGATGGCTCGGACGTGACCCAGGAAGAGGTGGCGACCATCCTGGCCGAAGGCACCTCGGCTGGCCTGATCGAGCCCGAAGAGCAGGTGATGATCGAGGAAATCCTGCGCCTGGGCGACCGTCCGGTGCGGGTGGCCATGACGCCGCGCCACGACGTGTTCTGGATCGCCCTGGACGACCCCGAAGAGATGCTGCGCGAAGAGATTCGCACCTGCCCCTATTCGCGGATCGTGGTGGCGCGCGAGAGCGACGTCGATAATCCGCTGGGCGTGGTTCACAAGAAGGATCTGCTGGACAGTCTGCTGACCAACGGCAAGTTCGACATCGAACCGCTGGTCGCCGAACCGGCTTTCATTCCCCAATCGACCTCGGTGTTGAAGGCGCTGGAGATCCTGAAGGGCTCGCGAGTCCACATGGCCTTCATCGTCGATGAGTACGGCGCCTTCGAAGGCGTGGTGACGGCGACCGACATTCTGGAAATGATCGCCGGCGACTTCAATGAAGGCCATGACGAAGAGCAGGCCTGGATCCATCAGCGCGCCGACGGCAGCTGGCTTGTCGATGGTCAGACGGACCTGGACGAACTGGCTGACAAGCTGGGCGAGGACTTTGGCGAGCATGAAGGCTTCCACACCGTCGCCGGCCTGATTCTGCACCAGATCTCGCGCGTCCCGGACGAGGGCGAAGTGCTGCAGGTCGGCCGATTCGAGGTCGAGGTCGTGGATATGGACGACCGCCGCATCGACAAGCTGATCTTCAAGGAACTGGTGAAGGCCGAGGACGAGCGCGACGCCATCGCCGCGCATCTGGAAGACTGATCGCAAGTGTCACATCGCCCTTGAAATGGCGGGCGGTGTCGGGCATACGCCCCCCTCTGGCGAACGCACGGACCTTTCGGGTTTGCGCGGTTGTCTAGGAGTTTAGCTCAGCTGGTAGAGCACCGGTCTCCAAAACCGGGGGTCGTGGGTTCGAGTCCCCCAACTCCTGCCAATCCCCCCTGTCGCTTCCGGATGGGACTTCCCATCTGGGGCGACAGGAACAATTGTGTGAAGAGCAACTGATGGCCAAGGCCAAAACTCCCGGCAAGCGGCCTCAAGGCAGCGCGAAGCCCCAGATGGGCGCCAAGCCTCAGGCGGCCGGCGCCGCCGCCATCACGGTCGATTCGCCCGAGCCCAAGAAGCCCCGCACCAGCCCCGGCCAGTTTCTGAGCCAGGTGCGCGCCGAAGGCCGCAAGATCGTCTGGCCCAGCCGCAAGGAGACCTGGATCACCTCGGTGATGGTCTTCATCATGGTCATCATCGCCTCGATCTTCTTCTGGATCGTGGACACTGGCCTGGGCTACGCCTTCCGCTACATCATCGCTCTCGGATCCTGAGAAAGACGCGCCCATGACCGATGCAGCGCCCGCAAAGCCCGCCAATCCGCGCCACAAGTGGTACATCGTCAACGCCTACTCGAACTTCGAGAAGAAGGTCGCCGAGCAGCTGCGTGATCAGGCCAAGCAACAGGGCCTGGAAGACGCCTTCTCCGAAATCCTGGTTCCGACCGAGGACGTCGTCGAGATCCGTCGCGGCCGCAAGGTGAACTCGGAACGCAAGTTCTTCCCCGGCTATGTGCTGGTGAAGATGGAAATGACCGACCAGGCCTATCACCTGGTCAAGAACACGCCGAAGGTCACGGGCTTCCTGGGCGCCGCGGGCGGCACCAAGCCCCTGCCGGTTTCCGAGCGTGAAGTTCAGAACATCATCGGCGCCGTGGAAGAGGGCGTCGAACGTCCCAAGCCCACCATCCGCTTCGACATCGGCGAGAAGGTCAAGGTCATCGACGGCCCGTTCGCCAGCTTCGACGGTTCGGTCGAGAGCGTGGACGAAGAACACGCCCGCCTGCGCGTCGCCGTGTCCATCTTCGGCCGCGCCACGCCGGTCGAACTGGAATATGCCCAGGTGGAGAAGGTCGCGGGCTGAGGCTCACGCCCCGGTCGAGATTTCAAGCCGCGTCCGAAAGGGCGCGGCTTTTTCGTTTCTGCGGCGAGGGCGGGGCGGTGCGTTGCCTTTCCATCCCCCCTCTGTTACACGCGCGCCTTCGCTCGGCGGGCCTTCGGTTCGTGGAGCGTCAAATCCGTGGGAGGCAGCCATGCCGCACCACGGCTCACCGGTCCCGGATCACGTCCGGGATCATTCATAGGAGAGACCAATGGCCAAGAAGATTCTCGGCTATATCAAGCTGCAAGTGCCGGCCGGTTCGGCTACGCCTTCGCCCCCGATCGGCCCGGCTCTGGGTCAGCGCGGCGTGAACATCATGGGCTTCTGCAAGGAGTTCAACGCACGCACCGAGAAGGAAGCCAAGGGCACCCCGCTTCCGACTGTGATCACCGTCTATCAGGACAAGTCGTTCACCTTCATCACCAAGACGCCGCCGGCGACCTGGTACCTGAAGCAGGCCACGGGCCTGAAGTCGGGTTCGAAGCTGGTCGGCCGTGAAGTCGCCGGCAAGATCACGCAGGCGCAACTGCGCGAGATCGCCGAAAAGAAGATGAAGGATCTGAACGCCAACGACCTCGACGCGGCGGCCAAGATCATCGAAGGCTCCGCCCGCGCGATGGGCCTCGAAGTGGTGGAGGGCTAAACCATGGCCAAGCAAACCAAGGCCTTCAAGGCCCGCACCGGCGTGACCCAGGACCTGCTGCCGTTCTCCGACGCCATCAAGCTGGCCAAGGAAAACGCCAAGGCCAAGTTCGACGAGTCGCTGGAAATCTCGGTCAACCTGGGCGTCGACCCGCGTCACGCCGACCAACAGGTCCGTGGCGTCGTCAACCTGCCGTCGGGCACCGGCCGTGACGTTCGCGTCGCCGTCTTCGCCAAGGACGCCAAGGCCGCCGAAGCCACCGCAGCCGGCGCCGAACACGTCGGCGCCGAAGATCTGTACGAAAAGATCGCCGGCGGCTTCATGGAGTTCGACCGCGTGATCGCGTCGCCGGACATGATGGCCCTGGTCGGCCGTCTGGGTAAGGTGCTGGGCCCGCGCGGCCTGATGCCGAACCCCAAGGTCGGCACCGTGACCCCGAACGTGGCCCAGGCCGTCAAGGACGCCAAGGGCGGCGCCGTGGAGTTCCGCGTCGAGAAGGCGGGCATCGTCCACGCCGGCATCGGCAAGGTCTCGTTCACCCAGGACGCCCTGGAAGCCAACGTGAAGGCCATCGTGGACGCCCTGGTGCGTTCCAAGCCGTCGGGCGCCAAGGGCACCTATGTGAAGCGCATCAGCCTGTCCTCGACGATGGGCCCGGGCTTCAAGGTCGACCCGGCCTCGCTGGGCGCCTAAGTCGAAAGACAAGCCACACCGAAGAACGGCGGGGAGCGATCCCCGCCGTTTTTTCTTGCCCGGATCAGTAGGCGGCGGTGAAGCGGGCGCGGCTGTGCTTGGGGTTCTCCAGTTCATCGACCATGGCGATGGCGTAGTCGGAGAAGCCGATCTTGCTGTCGCCGTTGGCGTCCACGACCAGTTGGTCGGTCCCGGTGCGATAGCGGCCCAGGCGCGGCGTTTCCTCGATCAGGGCGGCGGGGGAGAAGAAGGTCCAGTCGATGTCCGTTTCCTGACGCAGGTCGTCTAGGAAGGTCAGCCCGCCCTTGGCGATGGGCTTCCATTCCGCCGGGAACTGCGGCGTGTCGAACAGCAGGACGCCGGGCGCGACCTCCAGGCTGGCGGCGCCGCCGGTGACGAGCAGGCGCGGGACGCCGGCGGTCTTCAGCGCGCCAAGGATCGTCGCGGCGGGAATATCGAAATGCAGGGCGCTGATGACCGCGTCCGAACCCTGGATCAGGTCGGCGAGGGCGGCGGCGTCCGAGGCGTCGCCGGCGACAGGCGTGACGCCGGTGGCGCTCGGGATCGCTTCCGGCTTGCGGGCGATGGCGGTGACCGTGTGACCGCGCGCGGCCAGTTCCTTGGTGATTTCCGAGCCGGCGCGACCGCTGGCGCCGAGAACTGCGACTTTCATGGAAGGCTCCTTCGGGTATCCAATGGATACCAGGTGCGATATGGGATGCGCCCATGCAAGACGGCACCTCTCAGACACCTGGTCACCTTCACGAAACCTGGCTGCGCGGCGATGTGTTCGCGGCGAACTGTCCGACGCGGCAACTGCTGGACCGCATCGCCGACAAGTGGAGCACTCTGATCCTGATCGTGCTTGGAGAGGGGCCGATCCGGTTCAATGCCCTGAAGCAGCGGGTTGATGGGGTATCGCAGAAGATGCTGAGCCAGACGCTGAAATCGCTGGAGCGCGACGGGCTGGTGTCACGCTCCGTCGTAGCCACCGTGCCGGTATCGGTGACCTATGCGGTCACGCCGCTGGGCCGAACACTGATAGCGGCGATGCAATCGATCATCGACTGGGCCGAGACCCGGATGCCGGAAGTCGCGGCCGCGCAAATGGCCTATGACCAGCGATCCCCCGACGCCCACTGACTTTTTTATCGCGTGCGGCGAACGGCCACGCTCGGCCCGCGTTCCTGTCGCGACCTTGAAGGGGGCGATATGTTCGGACTGGGAAAACTGATGGGCGACAAGCCTGGTTTGGGCGGCCACGACCCGTGGAAGGGGCGCCTCGCGTTCGGCGCCATCGTGCTGGTGGCGGCCTATTTCGCGGTTCAGTTGATCGTGACCTTGCAGACGCTGTGGCTGCTGATCTTCGGGGCCATCGTGGTGTCGGTGATCCTGCGCGCCCTGGCCGATCCCATCGTGCGCTGGCTGAAGGCGCCGGATCCGCTGGCCGTCTTCCTGTCGCTGCTGATCGTGATCGCGGTGCTGGCAGGCGTGCTGACCCTGTTCGGAACCCAGATCGCCGAACAGGTCGTGGCCCTGTCGGCCGTGGTGCCGCAAGGGTGGGAGCAGGTCCAGTCGTGGATCCAAGCCCAACCCTATGCCGCGCAGCTGTTGGAACAGCTGCAGGGGCTAGGCGGCCGCGCCGGTCAGGCGTTGCAGGTCGCGCAGAAGTTCGCCCTGGGTCTCGCATCGGGCGTCACCACCCTGGTTCTGGTTGTGGTCGCGGGGGTCTTTCTGGCGATCGAACCTGCCAAGTCGCGCGAGGGGCTTCTGTCCATGCTGCCCATGGATCGCCGCCCGCGAATGCGCGAAGTGCTAAACAGCTGCGGCAAGGCGCTGAAGGGCTGGCTGAAGGCTCAGCTGTTCTCGATGGTTCTGGTCGGGACGCTGACAGGGGTCGGTTTGGCCATCATCGGCGTGCCGTCGGCGCTGGGGCTGGGTCTGTTGACGGGATTGGCGCAGTTCGTGCCGATCGTGGGGCCCATCGTCTCGACCGTGCCGGCTGTGCTGGTCGGCGCCACGCAAGGATGGCAGACGGCCCTGATGACGCTGGCGCTGTATGTCGTTGTGTCCCAGCTGGAGAGCAACTTCATCACGCCGATGGTGCAGAAGAACGTGGCCAATCTGCCCGTCGTTCTGGGCATCTTCGCCGTGGTGGGCATCGGCACCCTGTTCGGGCCGCTGGGCGTGCTGTTCGCCACGCCGCTGGCGCTGGTGCTGCACACCCTGATCACCATGCTGTATCGTCAGGACGCGCTGGGCGATCCCAAGGCCAAGGCGCCCGGCGAGAAATAAATGGGACCGTCCGTGGTCTGACAACTTGACGCAGGCGTCGCGATCCCGTTTCGAGGGCGGCCGCGACCGGCAGACCTGGAACCAGACGTGAAGATTGGGCGAGCGCCAGCACGAATCGTCAGGACCGCCCACGCGATGGGCGAGGGCTGAGGCGTGGCCCAGGCCCGGTCCAAACGCACCACCCGTTCCGAGACCCGGCAGGTTGCGGCCCTGCCGTGGCGGCTGGAGGACGGCGAACGTCGCATCCTGATGATCACCTCGCGCGAAACGCGGCGCTGGGTGATCCCCAAGGGCGGGCGGATGGTCGGCAAGAGCGATCCCGAGGCCGCCGCCCAAGAGGCGATGGAGGAGGCGGGGGTGAAGGGCGACATCGACACCCAGTCCATCGGCGTCTTCCGATACGTCAAGGGTCTGAAAGACGGCGGCGTGCGCCAGTGCGTGGTGTCGGTCTATCCGCTCGAAGTGCTGATCCAGATGGGCGCCTGGCCCGAAGCGCATCAGCGCGAGCGCCGCTGGATGAGCCTGAGCGAGGCGGCGGATCTGGTTCATGAGCCCGACCTGGCCGCGCTGATCCGCGACTTCGACGCCACGCCGCTGGAAGATTAAGCAACCGTCGGTCGAATTCGACTGGCCTGCGGGCCTGAGCGTTCCGATAAGAGAGCGGGGGAGGCCATCATGATCATCACACACAAATTGGCGCTGGCCGCGTCGTTGGGTCTGGCGCTGGGTCTGACGACGACAGGCGCGTATGCGCAGACGGCGGCTCGATCCGAAACTGTCGTTGTCACGCGCGTCGAGCCAGCGCCGCAGGATGCCGGCCTGGCGCGCCGCAGCGCCCTGGCGCGCGAACTGATCGACCTGTCCGTCGGCCCGAACTTCATGAAGGAGTTCGAGCGCTTCATGGTCACGCAGATGGGTGAACTGGATAAAAAGGGCGGCGAAGAAGCGATTTGGGTGCGCACCAACATGCCGTCCATGGCAAGCAGAATGATCGAGCGGTTCATGGATGACTTGGCCCCGATCTACGGTTCCGTCTTCACCGAAGAAGAACTCGTCGCTCAGATCGCATTTTATCGCACGGCTGTCGGGCGCTCTGTCGCAGCCAAGACGATATCCTTGAGCATGGCCTCACAGGAGGTCGAGACCGCAGCGATGACGAACCTTCTGGAGGAGTTCGAGAGCAAATATTGCGCCCGGTTCGACTGCGGCGAGGGCGAGCAGACCGGCGCCAAGCCCAGTCGGCGTTAAGCCGGGTTGATTTCCAGCGGCGGCGCCTGTAAGAGCGCCGCTTCCCGTCGGAGGTTCATCTTCTGACGGTCCTGTCCGAGAACTTCGGGGCGTGGGGGTCACCCAGGCCATAACTGTCAGAGAGCCCTCTGACGCCGTGGGGAGATGGGGACGCGACCTTGCGCTGTCAGCCCGCATTCCGGGACGGACGCCGTCAGACGCATCCTTCGGACAATACGACCGGCCCGACGTTTCGCAGCGATGCGACGCGCTTTGGCCAATCCGTCGTCGGGAATAAGCTCGGCGGCGAATACCAAGACTGGAGACCGCAATGGATCGCGCTCAAAAAGCCGAGTCTATCGAATCGCTCAAGGGCGTTTTCGCCGACGCCGGCAGCGTGGTCGTGACCCACAACCTGGGTCTGACCGTTGCGGAAATGGAAGATCTGCGTGGCCGTCTTCGTAAAGAAGGCGGCGCGTTCAAGGTGGTCAAGAACCGCCTGGCGCTGAAGGCGCTCGAAGCCGAGGAAGGCAGCGACTACCACAACCTGTTCAAGGGTCCCGTGGGCATCGCCTATTCCGAGAACCCCGGTACGGCCGCCAAGGTCGCCACCGAGTTCGCCAAGGCCAACGATCGCTTCAAGATCGTCGGCGGCTTCATGGGCTCGACCATCGTTGACCAAAAGGGCGTGGACGCACTGTCCAAGCTCCCGACGCTCGACGAGGTTCGCGGTCAACTCATCGGCCTGCTCAATGCGCCTGCGACCCGTATCGCCGGCGTGCTGCAAGCACCCGCCGGTCAGCTGGCTCGCGTGTTCAACGCCTACGCCACCAAGGAAGCCGCGTAAGCGGCCCAGCCTTTCATCTCTGCATCACTCTCTAAAACCAATCCTCCGAAGGAAAACTGACAATGGCTGACCTCGCCAAGATCGTCGAAGACCTGTCCGCTCTGACCGTCCTCGAAGCTGCTGAACTCTCCAAGCTGCTGGAAGAAAAGTGGGGCGTCAGCGCCGCTGCTCCGGTCGCCATGGCTGCTCCGGCCGCCGGCGGCGGCGCTCCGGCTGAAGCTGCCGAAGAGCAAACCGAATTCACCGTCGTCCTGGTCGACGGCGGCGATAAGAAGATCAACGTGATCAAGGAAGTCCGCGGCGTCCGTTCGGACCTGGGTCTGAAGGAAGCCAAGGACCTGGTCGAAGGCGCTCCGCAGAACGTCGTCGAGAACGTCTCCAAGCAACAAGCCGACGAAGTCGCCAAGAAGCTGACGGAAGCCGGCGCCAAGGTCCAGATCAAGTAAGATCTGACTTTCGGCATTTGCTGAAGATCGGAAAGGCCCGGCGGGAAACCGCCGGGTCTTTTTTGTTGGCCTATCGCGCGGAGCGCTGCTTGAGGCCGGGCGCTGATGTGATGCGTGGAGCGCTCAGCGCTGCGGTCGGCTGCGCATGGCGAAGAAGGCCCACAGGGCGTCGTTGTCGGCGACCCAGCTGTGGCCGCCGCCTGAGGTGATGCGGCCCACCACGTCGGCGCCGTCGCGGCAGGCGGCGTAGCCCTCTTCATAGACCTTGTCGGCGATCCAGCGGGTGTCGCGCACCTGGGTGCAGCCGTTCAGCTGGGCCCAGCGCTGTTCGGCGGCGTGCATGGTGTAGCTCCAATAGCCTGCGCCGCCGCCCTGGATCGGATTGGTCGTGTCGGCGTCGCCGGCGATGGCGATGACCGGCATGGGGCGCGAAGGACGGCAGGTGGCGGGATCCGGCTGCTGCGGGCGGTCTTTTCGGGGATTGCCGGCGCGCAAGCCGACGACCGGGGCGATGGCGGCGAAACGGTCGGCGGCGACGCAACCCAGCCACGACGCCATCCGCCCGCCGCCCGACAGGCCCGTCGCATAGACGCGGCTGTCATCGACGCAGCCCTGGTCGGCCAGATAATCGATGGCTCCCGTCAGATAGGCGACGTCGTCGGCATCGCCGGGACCGGGGACTGCGCCGGTGACGGTCGGCACGCCGGGGATGTTCCAGACGAAACCTTGATCGATCGGAATGCCGGCGTCGGGCGCGGCGACGATGAAGCCGTGCCGATCCGCTGCCTCAGCCAGGCCGGAAGACGCCAGCATCTTGTCTCCGGTGCCGCCGCTGCCGTGCAGCAGGAAGACCAGAGGCGCCGGCTTTGCAGGGTCGAAACCAGCAGGCAAGTGGATCCGCATCGTGCGTCCACTGCGGCCGATGGCGACGGCCTGGGTCGCGCCCGCCTGTCCGATGTTGCAGGGGCCGGCCGCGTGCGCCGACGGGCTGAAGATCATCAGGCCCATCAGGGCGGCGAACAGACCGAACCAAGGCTTCATGCGACGTCGTCTCCGCTGATCGAGGCCGACAGGGTGGGGTGTTTTCGGCATCGAGGCCAGTCTTGAGCGGCGCCGTGCGGCTTCCCATCTGTGGACACCCCAAGACGGAGCCATCCCCTATGAAAATTCTGCTGGTGCTGACGTCGCACGACCAACTCGGCGACACGGGCAAGAAGACCGGCTTCTGGCTGGAAGAACTGGCGGCGCCCTATTACGCGCTGAAGGATGCGGGTGCGGAGATCGTGCTGGCCTCGCCCAAGGGCGGTCAGCCGCCGTTGGACCCCAAGAGCGACGACCCCGACGCCCAGACGGACGACACGCGCCGGTTCAAGGCCGACGCTGAAGCCCAGGCCGCCCTGGCCTCGACCGTCGTCCTGTCGTCGGTGAAGGCCGAGGATTTCGACGCCGTCTTCTATCCCGGCGGCCACGGACCGCTGTGGGATCTGGCGAACGACGCCGACTCCATCGCCCTGATCGAGGCCTTCGCCAAGGCGGACAAGCCGACCGGCTTCGTCTGCCATGCGCCCGGCGTGCTGAAGTCGGTGAACGGGCCGGATGGCAAGCCGCTGGTCAACGGCCGCAAGGTGACCGGCTTCACCAACTCCGAAGAGGAGGCCGTGGGCCTGACCGATGTGGTGCCGTTCCTGGTCGAGAACGTGCTGACCGCCAACGGCGGCGACTACTCCAAGGGGCCGGACTGGGGCTCCTATGTTCTGACCGACGGCAAGCTGGTGACCGGGCAGAACCCCGGCTCGTCGCACGCGGCGGCCGAGGCGTTGCTGAAGCTGTTGAAGTAAGGGGCGTGTCTCCTCCCCGCAAGGCGGGGAGGAGACACTTTTAGCGCCGGCGAGGCGCGAGGATGTCGGACAGGCGATCCGGCGCGCCCTCGATCCGTTCCAGCCGCGGGTAGCGCAGGCCGTCGTGGTAATCGAAGGCCACCGTGCGGAAGCGATCGCCGGATTTCAGCAACAGTTCGATCGGGGCGTCGGTCCCTTTCGCCGCCGTGACGGCGTCGCGCAGGACCTCGGCCGAGCCGGTCTTGCCGTTGACGGCGACCAGGCTCCAGCCGGCGCCGAGGCCTTGCTCGAAGGCGAGGCCGCCCCAGCGGATGTTGGTCAGCTTGTCGCCCGACAGGGTGAAGCCCAGTGAATACTGGAAGTCGTTGGCCCAGCCACTCTGGACCGACTTCTCCGCCGCCGAGGGTGTGTCTGTGTAGGTCAGTCGCCAGCCGCCACGCTCGATCCCGGCCAGCGGCGCGCGGGCGTCAGGACCGACGGCGTCTAGACGGGTGCGAAGGAAGGCGGCCCAGTCGTGAGGATAGACGGCGTTCAGGGCCGCGACGACGTCTTCGAAGGTGTAACCCTGAGGCGCCCATTCGCCGTCGTCGTGACCGAAGAAGCCCCTGGCGAAATCGTCCAGCGACTTGCGGCCATTGGTGCCCTCGCGGATCAGGGTGTCGGCGTCCAGCCAGACCAGCAGGCTTTCGCGGTAATAGTCGCCCGTGCCGCGCATCCATGAGGTGAACTGGCCCGGCACGCGATAGCCCAGCAGATTGTGATTGTTGGTGTCCTGCAAGGCGCGCCACTGGCGACCCGGCTGGTTGTCATAGAAGGCGGCGACGCTGGCCAGGGTGGCCAGGGCCACGTCTTTCGAATGCAGGCCCGACCGGGCGGCCAGCACATCGCCCCAGTATTCGGTCTGACCCTCATAGACCCACAGCAGGGTGTTCTGGGTCGGGACGTTGTGGTTGGCGGTCAGCTCGTCCGCCGGACGCATGAACTTGCCGTTCCAGGAGTGGGTGTATTCGTGCGGCAGCAGGCCCCGGTCGCCGGCGCTCTTGGCCCAGTTGGTGAAGAAGTCGGGTACGCCGGTGTTCTCGGACGAGCGATGATGCTCCAGCCCGATGCCGCCCATCTGATCGGTCAGGGCGAACAGAAATTCGTAGTTGTCGAAGTGGCGGGCGCCGAACAGGCGGTCGGCCTGCTGGACCATATTCTCGAACAGTTTCAGTTGGTCGTCGGTGGCGGCCAGCCCCTTGGCCTCGTCGGCCAGGATGTTCAGGTGGACGCGCTCACCGCTGGGGTCGATGTCCACGCGGCGATAATGGGCGCCGGCGAAGATGGGGCTGTCGATCAGGGTGTAGAGGTCGGTCGGGGCGAAGGTCGCCACGTCGCCGTCCTGAGACGCCGTGGTCAGGGCGGTGCCGTATTTCCAGCCGGCGGGCAGGACCACCGAGGGGGCGACCTGGATTTGGCGGCTGAAATAGCCGGCCGGATAGAGGATGGCCTTTTCCCACTGCAGATTGACCATGGCTGGGGTCATCAGCACGCGCCAGTTGGAGGCGTCGGGTTGGGTCAGTTGCTGGAAATGCACCTCGATGCTGGTCACGCCCGCCGGAATGTCGAGGTGGAAGGCGTAAGGGTCCAGCGTGTCGCGCAGCCACTCGATGCGCCGGCCGTCGGCGGTGACGGTCAGGCCGGCCAACAGCTGGATCGGGCCGGTGGCGGCGTGGTTGCCGGGCAGGAACTTGGGATAAAGCAGGGTCAGCGGGCCAGAACCGGCGACCGGGATGGTCTGGCTGACGCGGATGATGCGACGGTCCAGGTCGGTGATGTCGGCGCGGTACTGGATCACGCCCGGATACGGCTTGTCCTGCGGTACCGGGATGGCCGGCTGGGCGCGGGGCAGGGCCAGCGGCGCCTGGGTCGCATCGATGACGACCGGAGTGGACTGGAAACTCTGGGCCAGAACTGGCGAAGCGGCGGCCATCATCAAAACGGCGAGGCAGGCGGCGGTCAGGCGGGTACGCGGCATTCGGTCATCCGGTTCGGCGAAGGAGCCGCACCGTCGGGGGCGAGGGGCGATGCGTCAAGCGTGGCGTTGTGTCTCCTCCCCACAGGTGGAGAGGAGACGTATGTGGTTGGCGTTTCAGCGCCTGCGTGGGGTCAGGATGTCGCCCAGGCGGTCGGGCGTGCCGGGGATGCGTTCCAGGCGGGGGTAGCGCAGGCCGTCGTGGTAGTCGAAGACGACGGTGCGGTATTGCTCGTCGTCCTTGACGATCAGGGTGATGGGCGTCGACGGATCCTTGGCCGCGGTGACGGCCTCGGTCAGGCGTTCGGCGCTGGCGGCCTGCCCGTTGACGGCGACGATCTCCATCCCGGCGGCCAGGCCCGACTTGAAGGCCAGGCCGTTCCACTGGACGCTGCGGATCTTGTTGCCTTCGCCGGTCTGGAAGCCCAGCGAATAGGTGAAATCGTTGCGTTTCAGCTCGGCGTACAGGGTCTTCATGTAATCGGTGGGCTTGTCCGAATAGGCCAGCCGCCAGCCGCCGCGCGCCAGACCGTCCAGCGGGGCGCGGGCCTCGGGGCCATCGGCGTCCAGTCGGGTGCGCAGGAAGGTCGCCCAGTCATTGGCGACGACGCCGTTCAGGGCCGCGACCACATCCTCGAACGTATAGGGAGCGGGCGTATAGCTGCCGTCCTGGACGCCGTAGAAGGCGCGGGCGAAGTCGTCGAGCGACTTCCGGCCGCCGGTCTTCTCGCGGATCGTGGTGTCGACGTCCAGCCAGATCAGCTGGCCCTCCGAATAGTAGTCCTCGTCGCGCTGCCACGACAGCCAGCCCTTGGGCTGGCGCTGGCTGATGATGGGGTCGTTGGTCGTGTCCTGCATCGCGCGCCATTCGCGGCCGACGCGCGTGTCGAACGTCGCGGCGGTCATGGCCAGGGCGTCCATCGCCTGTTGCTTGCTTAGCAGGCCCGAGCGGGCGGCGATCACCTGGCCATAGTACTGGGTCTGGCCCTCGTAGACCCACAGCAGGCTGTTCTGCAGGGGGCTGTTGAAGTTTGGCACATACTGGTCGGCGGGGCGGCGCCATTTGCCGTCCCAGGAGTGGTTCATCTCGTGGCTGAGCAGGTCGCGGTCGGACAGATGGGTGTCCCAGCCGGTGAAGAAGGCGGGATCGACCGAGTTTTCCGAACTGCGGTGATGCTCCAGCCCGATGCCGCCCAGCTTGTCCGTCATGGCGATCAGGAAGTCGTAGTGGTCGAAATGGCGCGCGCCATACAGCCGGTCCATCTGATCGACCAGATTGCGCAGGATCTGGATTTGCTCGTCGGTGGCGTTCAGGCTGTCGGCCTTGTCCGCAACGATGTTGGCGCGAACGGGCGAGCGACCGCCGGGATCGAGGTCGATCTGGCGATAGTGAACGCCGGCGAAGACCGGGCTGTCGATCAGCACCTCCAGATTGACGGGCTTGAACGTCTGGATGTCGCCAGCCTTGGTTTCGGGCTCCAGCGCCGTGCCGAACTGCCAGCCGGCGGGGAATTTGACCGTGGGCTGGACCGTGATGTTCCGCGACCAGTGGCCGGCGGGATAGAGCAGCATCTTCTCCCACTGGATGTTCAGCATCTCGGGCGTCATGGTGATGCGACCCTGATTGCCGGTCGTCGGCGACAGGTGCTGCAGGGTGATGTTCAGCGCGGTCGCACCGGCCGGGACGACCACGTGGTAGGCGAAGGGATGCAGGGTGTCGCGGACCCACTGCACCCGCTGGCCGTTCGCCGTGATCTCGATGCCCGCCAACTGCGCGATGGGGCCGACGGGGCCATGATTGCCCGGCAGCCATTCGGGGAAGAACAGGGTCATCGGTCCCGCCTGGGCGACCGGGATCGTTTCCTTCACCGCAAAGATGTGCTGGGCCAGGTTAGTAGCGTCGACATCTAGGGTGATGACGCCGGTGTAGGCGACGTCCCGCGCTTCAGGAATCGCAGGCAGGGGCGTGGGCAGGGCGGGCGGCGTGGTCGAGGCCTGCTGCGCCAGGGCGGCCGGGGCAGTCGAGGCCAGGAGGAGGGCGAGGCCGAGTGGAGCGGCGCGCAGGCAAGAACGGATCATTGAGGACTCTTCAGGCGACTGGGGAGCCGCGACAGTCCGACGCAGGGGGCGAGGCGTCAAGCGTCAGCGCTGTTTCCGAAATTGCACTGCACCCCGAAAACGCGTGCAAAATGCAAGGGCGTGCAATTCGGATCAGTCCTCCTCCATCGGACGCAGGGGCGGCGTGGTGGGCAGGTTGTGCTGTCGTTTCGGGTCCTTGGCCATGCCCCGGTAGTAGCGCACAGCATGGTCGTCGATCTTGGCGATGGCCTCCAGATCCTTGTGCAGCCGGGACCAGCCCCGCGCCTCGATCAGCTTGCCGTCGATCATCGCCCGTGAAGCATTGGCCCAGGCCAGACGCGCCATGTCGGCGGCGTTGCAGGGCAGGCGCTGGTCGATGGCGTCCAGCTCATAGGCGTCCAGCGGTTCGAAAACCGCGCCGTGCGGCTGGTCCGATCGGCGCCATCCTTCCGTACGGGCGCGCCAACGGAAGGTCGACAGGCTGAGGCCGTGCCGCGCGCAGACGTCCTGCGCGAAACCTCCGGCGAGATAGTCTTTACGGGCGGCGGCCCAGGTTGCGGCGGATCGCCGTGTCCAGTCGGGCGAATTCGGATTGGGATCGGAGATGTCATCGGTCATGCCGCCCATGATGCAGGCGGCGTCGGCTATGGCCGGAACAATGACGTTTGGAGCGCCTAAGCGGTTGAATAGGCTAGGGGCAGGGTGTCGAAATAGGATGGAGCGCGGTTACCAGCCGTCCTGTTTCAGTCTTCAACCCGGCTTGACGTCCAGCAGTTCGACCGAGAAGCGCAGGGTGGAGTTGGGGGGCAGTTCGTCGCCGCCGACCCAGCGCGAGCCGTAGCCCAGCGAGGCGGGGATGACGAACTCGTAGATTTCCCCGACGCGCATCAGGGCCACGCCCTCGGTCCAGCCCTTGATGACGCGATTCAGCGGGAACTCGGCCGGTTCATTGCGGGCGTAGGAACTGTCGAACTCGCGCCCGTCAATGAAGGTGCCGCGATAGTGGACCTTGACCGTGTCGGTCGCCTCGGGCTGAGCGCCCTCGGGGTGGGCCCTGCCGACGCGGCGGTACTGCAGACCGCTTTCGGTGGTGGTCCAGCCGTGCCGGGCGCCGTTCCAGGCGAGGTAGGCGGTATTGCCGGCGTCCCAGGCCTGCTGCGGCGTCAGGGCGCCCTGGCCATTAACCTGATCGGCGGCGCGCGCGGCGGCCGAAGCCGTCTCGGCATAGGTCACCGGCTCGCGATGGGTGGCGCAGGAGGAGAGGGCGAGAGCGGCGAGAAGGGGCAGGGCGATCCGTGTCATAAGGCGACGCTAGATCAGCCCATCGTCGCTCGCAATGAGATTGGTCGGCTCTGTCGAAAAGGTTCCCTGGGGCCTTTATTTCGTCGCGAATGCGCGTATATGTGCGCGCTCCGCAACACTCCATATGAGTCTGCGCGCAAGCGCCGAGGCCCGGTCCGTCGCCCTCCGACCGAGCGAAGGCGCGGCTCCTTCCCAGGGAGCCGGTCCATTTCAGGCGTCCTGGCCCGGCAGCGGGCCGAGGGTGGATGCCGAAACCCTGGCTGCGGACGCGGAGACGCGCGCCGTGGCTGCTGCATTTCACGCACGCCTTCCCCGGGGCGTGCGCCATGGGAAACACTGAATGACTGACGTCGCCCACGATCTCGCCATCAACGGTCAGATCGCTTCCGCCACCTCGTTCACCGGCAAGAAGCGCATCCGCAAATCCTTCGGGCGTATCCCTGAAGCGATCGCGATGCCGAACCTGATCGAGGTTCAGCGCGCTTCCTACGAACAGTTCCTGCAGCGCGAGGTCCGTCCGGGCGTCCGCAAGGAGCAGGGCATCGAGGCGGTCTTCAAGTCGGTGTTCCCGATCAAGGACTTCAACGAACGCGCCATCCTGGAATACGTCTCGTACGAGTTCGAAGAGCCGAAGTACGACGTCGAGGAGTGCATTCAGCGCGACATGACCTATGCCGCGCCGCTGAAGGTCAAGCTGCGCCTGATCGTGTTCGAAACCGACGAGGAAACGGGAGCCCGTTCGGTCAAGGACATCAAGGAGCAGGACGTCTACATGGGCGACATTCCGCTCATGACGGATAAGGGCACCTTCATCGTCAACGGCACCGAGCGCGTGATCGTCTCGCAGATGCACCGTTCGCCGGGCGTCTTCTTCGACCACGACAAGGGCAAGACGCACTCCTCGGGCAAGCTGCTGTTCGCCGCCCGCGTGATCCCGTACCGCGGCTCGTGGCTCGACTTCGAGTTCGACGCCAAGGACGTGGTCTATGTCCGCATCGACCGCCGCCGCAAGCTGCCCGCCACGACCTTCCTGATGGGTCTGGGCATGGACGGCGAAGAAATCCTGAAGACCTTCTATGAGACCGTGCCTTACGAGAAGCGCGGCGAAGGCTGGGTCACTCCTTACAAGGCCGAGCGCTGGCGCGGGGTTAAGCCGGAGTTCGACCTGATTGACGCCGACACCGGCGAAGTGGTCGCACAGGCCGGTCAGAAGATCAGCGCCCGCGCCGCCAAGAAGCTGGGCGAGACGACGACCTCGCTGTCGCTGGCCGCCGACGCTCTGGTCACCAAGTATCTGGCCAATGACGCCGTCAACTTCGAGACCGGCGAAATCTTCGCCGAGGCCGGCGACGAACTGGACGCCCCGACCATCGAAGTGCTGGAGCAAAACGGCTTCACCACCATCGAAGTGCTGGACATCGACCACGTCACGGTCGGCGCCTACATGCGCAACACCCTGCGCGTCGACAAGAACGACAACCGCGAGGACGCCCTGTTCGACGTCTATCGCGTGATGCGTCCGGGCGAGCCGCCCACCCCGGAAGCCGCCGAGGCCATGTTCAACTCGCTGTTCTTCGACAGCGAACGCTACGACCTGTCGGCCGTCGGCCGGGTCAAGATGAACATGCGTCTGGAAAGCCCCGAGGTCTCCGACGAGATCCGCGTCCTGCGCAAGGAAGACGTGCTGAAGGTGCTGCAGATCCTGGTCGGCCTGAAGGACGGCCGCGGCGAGATCGACGACATCGACAACCTGGGCAACCGCCGGGTCCGTTCGGTCGGCGAGCTGCTGGAAAACCAGTACCGCGTCGGTCTGCTGCGGATGGAGCGCGCCATCAAGGAGCGCATGTCCTCGGTCGATATCGACACGGTCATGCCGCACGACCTGATCAACGCCAAGCCGGCCGCCGCCGCGGTTCGCGAGTTCTTCGGTTCGTCGCAGCTGTCGCAGTTCATGGACCAGACGAACCCGCTGTCGGAAATCACCCACAAGCGTCGTCTGTCGGCGCTTGGCCCGGGCGGTCTGACGCGTGAGCGCGCGGGCTTCGAAGTCCGCGACGTGCACCCGACCCACTACGGCCGCATCTGCCCGATCGAAACGCCGGAAGGCCCGAACATCGGCCTGATCAACTCGCTGGCCACCCACGCGCGCGTCAACAAGTACGGCTTCATCGAGAGCCCGTACCGTCGCGTGAAGGACGGCCAGGCCCAGGGCGAGGTGGTCTACATCTCGGCCATGGAAGAGTCGAAGTACACGATCGCCCAAGCCAACATCGAACTGAAGAACGGCCAGATCGTCGAGGACCTGGTCCCCGGCCGGATCAACGGTGAATCCCAGCTCCTGAACAAGGATGCCGTGGACATGATGGACGTGTCGCCGAAACAGGTCGTTTCGGTCGCTGCGGCCCTGATCCCGTTCCTGGAAAACGACGACGCCAACCGCGCGCTGATGGGCGCCAACATGCAGCGTCAGGCCGTGCCTCTGGTGCAGTCGGACGCGCCGCTGGTCGGCACGGGCATGGAAGCGGTCGTGGCCGTGGACTCCGGCGCCGTCGTGGTCGCCCGTCGTGACGGCGTCGTCGAACAGATCGACGGCACCCGGATCGTCGTGCGCGCCACCGGCGACGTGGACGCCGCCCGCTCGGGCGTCGACATCTACCGCCTGTCGAAGTTCCAGCGTTCGAACCAGTCGACCTGCATCAACCAGCGTCCGATCGTGCGCGTGGGCGATCAGGTGAAGGGCGGCGACGTCATCGCCGACGGCCCGTCGACGGACCTGGGCGAACTGGCTCTGGGCCGCAACGCCCTGGTCGCCTTCATGCCCTGGAACGGCTACAACTTCGAAGACTCCATCCTGATCTCCGAGCGCATCGTGCGCGACGACGTCTTCACCTCGATCCACCTGGAAGAGTTCGAAGTCGCCGCCCGCGATACGAAGCTTGGCCCTGAGGAAATCACGCGCGACATTCCCAACGTCGGCGAGGAAGCCCTGCGCAACCTCGACGAAGCGGGCATCGTGGCCATCGGCGCCGAGGTCCAGCCGGGCGACATCCTGGTCGGCAAGGTGACGCCGAAGGGTGAAAGCCCGATGACGCCGGAAGAGAAGCTGCTGCGCGCCATCTTCGGCGAGAAGGCTTCGGACGTGCGCGACACCTCCCTGCGCCTGCCGCCCGGCGTCGCCGGCACGATCGTCGACGTTCGCGTCTTCAACCGTCACGGCGTCGACAAGGACGAGCGCGCCATGGCGATCGAACGCGCCGAGATCGAACGTCTGGGCAAGGACCGCGACGACGAGCTCAAGATCCTCGAGCGCAACGTCTATGGCCGCCTGAAGCCGCTGATCGTGGGCAAGAACGCCGTGTCGGGGCCCAAGGGCATCGGCCGTGGCGAACTGACCGAAGAGAAGCTGGCCGAGGTCAGCCGTGGTCTGTGGTGGCAGATCGCCCTGGATGACGAAAAGGCCATGGGCGAGCTGGAAGCGATGAAGCGCCAGTTCGAGGACGCTCGCAAACAACTGGACCGTCGTTTCGAAGACAAGGTCGAGAAGCTACAGCGCGGCGACGAACTGCCCCCCGGCGTGATGAAGATGGTCAAGGTCTTCGTGGCCGTGAAGCGCAAGCTTCAGCCCGGCGACAAGATGGCCGGCCGTCACGGCAACAAGGGCGTCATCTCCAAGATCCTGCCGATCGAGGACATGCCGCACCTGGAAGACGGCACGCACGTCGACGTCGTTCTGAACCCGCTGGGCGTGCCTTCGCGCATGAACATCGGTCAGATCTTCGAAACCCACTTGGGTTGGGCCGCCGCCGGTCTGGGCAAGCAAATCTCCGGTCTGCTGGAAGCCTGGCAAGCGGGTGGTCAGAAGCAGGCGCTGATCGATCGTCTGACGCATATATACGGCGAGGAAACCCCTCTGCCGCAGGATGAGGAAGAACTGATCGAACTGGCGAAGAACCTGTCCAAGGGCGTGCCCTTCGCGACCCCGGTCTTCGACGGTGCGCACATCGGCGACATCGAGCGTCTGCTGGAAGAGGCGGGGCTGAACAAGTCGGCCCAGTCGATCCTGTACGACGGTCAGACCGGCGAGCAGTTCAAGCGTCCGGTCACGGTCGGCTACATCTACATGCTGAAGCTGCACCACCTGGTCGACGACAAGATCCACGCCCGCTCCATCGGCCCGTACTCGCTGGTCACCCAGCAGCCGTTGGGCGGCAAGGCGCAGTTCGGCGGCCAGCGCTTCGGGGAAATGGAGGTCTGGGCTCTGGAAGCTTACGGCGCCGCCTACACCCTGCAGGAGATGCTGACGGTGAAGTCCGACGACGTGGCCGGCCGGACCAAGGTCTACGAGGCCATCGTCCGTGGCGACGACAGCTTCGAGGCCGGCATTCCCGAGAGCTTCAACGTGCTCATCAAGGAAATGCGTTCGCTGGGTCTGAACGTGGAGCTGGGGAACAGCTGATCCGGATCACGAGCCCTCTCTCGCCACGGCGGGGGAGGGCGATCCCTCCGCTTTTCTCCGTTCTGAATAATTTTCGCGGGTCAGCCCCGCAGAAGGAATCAAGATGAACCAGGAAGTCCTGAACATCTTCAACCCGGTCCCGGTCACCCCGACCTTCGACCAGATCAAGATCGCCCTGGCCTCGCCCGAGAAGATCCGTTCGTGGTCGTTCGGCGAGATCAAGAAGCCGGAAACCATCAACTACCGTACGTTCAAGCCCGAGCGTGACGGCCTGTTCTGCGCGCGTATCTTTGGCCCGACCAAGGACTACGAATGCCTGTGCGGCAAGTACAAGCGCATGAAGTACAAGGGCATCATCTGCGAGAAGTGCGGCGTCGAAGTCACCCTGGCCCGCGTTCGCCGCGAGCGCATGGGTCACATCGACCTGGCTGCGCCGGTCGCCCACATCTGGTTCCTGAAGTCGCTGCCCAGCCGCATCTCGCTGATGCTGGACATGGCGCTGAAGGACGTCGAGCGCGTCCTGTACTTCGAAAACTACATCGTCACCGAGCCGGGCCTGACCCCGCTGAAGCAGAACCAACTGCTGACGGAAGACGAGTTCTATCGCTACCAGGAAGAGTTCGGCGATGACGGCTTCACCGCCGAGATCGGCGCCGAGGCCGTCCGCAACCTGCTGATGGGCATCGACCTGAACGCGGAAGCTGAAAAGCACCGCGCCGAGCTGGCCGACAATCCCTCGGAAATGAAGGCCAAGAAGGCGTCCAAGCGCCTGAAGCTGATCGAGGCCTTCCTGGAATCGGGCAACAAGCCCGAGTGGATGATTCTGACGATCGTGCCGGTCATTCCGCCGGAACTGCGTCCGCTGGTGCCGCTGGACGGCGGTCGTTTCGCGACCTCCGACCTGAACGACCTGTATCGCCGCGTCATCAACCGCAACAACCGCC